>DATARD010000056.1:0-27297 GCA_036264355.1 Thermoanaerobaculia bacterium | reverse complement strand
AAGGATGCTGCTGTGGGAGGATTGAACCGCGGGGCGAGGCGGCGATTTTACCGGAGACATTACCGGAACATGCCGGTCTTGCCCTTCTCCGGCTCGCCGCTGCCCATCAGGCGCTGGTTGAGCTCCTTGATGCGCTCCATCAGCTTGTCGATCTTCTCCTGCGCTTCCTGGCGCAGGCGGGCGTAGTCGCCGCGCAGCTTCTCGCGGTCCTGCGCCAGCTCCTGGAGGCGCGTTCCCAGCTCTTCCATCTGCTGGTCGCGGGCGCGGATGGCGGCGTGCAGCTCGTTCATCTGCTCGTCCTTCTCCGCCAACTGGAGCTTCTGCTTGTCCTCCTGCTCCTCATAGAGCTTCTTGAACTGTTGCAGCTCGACGATCTCCGAGAAGTCGGATGTGGACACCTCGCCTCCTTTCGACTCGATCAGGGGGAACATGCGCCGCAGCTTGAGCGACAGGTCCTCCGGATCGGGGCTCTGCCGCATGGCCTCGGCATAGGTAATCGTGCCGTGGACCAGCAGCGACAGGAGCGACTGGTTCATCGACTGCATCCGGTAGTAGCCGACCGACGACTCCACCTCTTCGAGAAGCTGCGAGGTCTCCCCCTTCTCGATCATCTTGGCGACCTTCGGCGAGCCGCGCATGATCTCCAGCGCCGCCACCAGGCCCGAGCCGTCGCGGCGTTCCACCAGCTTCATCGCCACGACCCCCTTGAGCACTTGGCCGAGCTGCGCCTTGACCTGCGTCTGCTGGTCCGCCGGGAAGGTGTCGAGGATGCGGTCCACCGTCTGTGTCGCGCTGTTGGTGTGCAGGGTCGAGAAGACCAGGTGCCCGGTCTCCGCCGCCGTGATCACCGTCGACACGGTCTCCGGATCGCGCATCTCGCCGACCATGATGACGTCCGGGTCCTGCCGCATGGCGTTGCGCAGCGCCTCGGAGAAGCCTCCGGTGTCGGTCCCCACCTCGCGCTGCGAGATCGAGGCCATGTCGTCCATGAACAGGAACTCCATCGGGTCCTCGATGGTGATCACGTGCACCGGCCGGCGGCTGGAGATGTAGCGGATGAGCGCCGCGAGCGTCGTCGACTTGCCGCTGCCGGTGGCGCCGGTGATCAGCACCAGGCCCATCGGCAGGTCGCAGAACTCGAGCAGCACCTTGGGAAGGTCGAGATCCTCGAGGCTCTTGATCTGGTACGGGATGCGCCGGAAGCAGGCCGCGATGTTGCCGCGCTGCATGTAGATGTTGCAGCGGAAGCGGGCCAAGCCGCGCACCCCGTAGCCGAGGTCGACCGACATCCGCTCCTCGAGCTTCGACTTCTGGCGCTCGGTGAGGATGCCGAGCAGCATCTCCTTGAGCTGGTCCAGCTTGAGCGGCTCGGCTTCAAGCGGGATCAGCCGCCCGGTGATGCGCAGCAGCGGCGGTCGGGTGGGCTTCAGATGAAGGTCCGAAGCTCCCTTGTCGGTCATCAGCTTCAGCAGGCCGTCGAGTTCCATGGCGTTTAGCGCGCAATCTTACTCCACATCCGCCCGGGAAAAGCTAGAGGGGAGCTTCAGGGCGCAATCTCCGGCTCAGCAACCCGGTCAGCTTCCGGAACGCCCGCTCCGCCTGCGGCTCGTCGTAGACCGGGCCACCCGGCACCGTCCAGCCGTGGTGAGCGCCCGCGTAGACCTCGCTCTCGAAGCAGCCGCCCCACGCCGCGAGCGCCTGCTTGTCGGTGCGCTCCTCGCCGAATTTGACCGGGAAGTCGAACATCGGCAGCCGCCCGGTCCGGTAGAACAGGTTGGGCATCAACACGGTGTAGCCGGCCTCCGCCAGCCGCCGCGCCATCCCGCGGTTGGCCTCCCGGATGCCCACGATGTCGGTCAGAAACAGGACGCCGGGCCGGCGTCCCGTCTCCGCGTGGTAGAGAAACGCCTCACTCGTGCCGTCGGCCAGGGGGATCTCGATCTTCTCCTCGATCATGTCAGTCATGCTCGCCTCCGATCTGCTGCGCCGGGGGACAGCGCCCGTGCGAAGCCTATCCGAGTTGGGATGAAGCGGCTCCAAGAAGAGGCCGGAGGAGAGGAGAAGGGCGGCGATTCGCAGATAGCGCATACAGGCCAGACACCTGCGTGGGGCTCGCGGAAGCCGGGGCCAGTCTTGCAACCATGCAAATTGCAAGTTAGACTTGCAAAATGCAAGGTTACGTCCCTCGAGAGATCCAGACCCGGGTAGAGGCGCGGCTGGCGGATTTTCCCATCGTTGCCGTCCTCGGACCGCGCCAGTGCGGCAAGACCACTCTGATCCGCGAGACGGTTGGACGTCTTCCCGGGGTCGTCTATCTCGACCTCGAGCGGCCTTCGGATCTGGGCAAGCTGCGGGACCCCGAGCTTTTCTTCAACCTGAACCGCTCCCAGGGCGCCACCTCTCTCTTCTGCCTCGACGAAATCCAGCGAACCCCGGAGATCTTTCCGCTGCTCCGCAGCCTAGTCGACGAGGAGCACCGCAACGGACAGTTCCTCCTCCTCGGCTCCGCCTCCCGCGACCTGCTCCGGCAGACGTCCGAGAGCCTCGCCGGCCGGGTGGTCTACCTGGAGCTGACGCCCTTTCTGGCCAGCGAGCTGCCGGCCGACGACCCCGCTGTGGTTCCCCGGCTCTGGTTCCGCGGCGGATTTCCCCGCAGCCTGCTCGCCGCCAGCGACGTGAGCAGCAACGCTTGGCGCGAGAGCTTCGTCCGCACGTTCCTCGAGCGGGACGTGCCGCAGATGGGCTTCAACATCCCAGCCTCAATGCTGCATCGGCTGTGGCGGATGTTGGCCCATCTCCACGGGGAGACGCTCAACAGCTCGCAGCTCGGCGGCGCCTTGGGCGTCAGCCATACGACCGTTCGTTCCTATCTCGATCTGCTCTCCCAGACATTCATGGTGCGTCTCCTGGAGCCGTACGCGAGCAACACGAAAAAACGCATTGTCAAATCTCCCAAGGTCTACATTCGGGATTCGGGGATCCTTCATAGCCTGCTTCAGATCGATAGCCTCGACGACGTGCTCGCACATCCGGCCTGCGGCGCATCCTGGGAAGGCTTGGTGATCGAAAACATCGTCGCCACGCTGCCCGGCTGGCAGCCCAGCTTCTACCGCACCACCGCCGGAGCGGAAATCGATCTCATTCTCGAAAGGGGAGGCCGGCGCCTGGCCATCGAGTGCAAAGCCTCCACGGCTCCCGTGGTCTCGCGGGGCTTCTGGACCGCTCTCGACGATCTTGGAATCGACGAAGCCTGGGTCGTCGCGCCGGTCGATGGGGCTTATCCGCTGCGAGCCGGCGTCACGGTGACGCCGCTCCGGGCGCTCCTCGACCGGCTGGCGCCGTCATGATCGCCCCGATCAAGTCTCCCGGTGGTTGTTTCCGCATCACCGGCACCGCGCTCGCGGCTCTCTTGGTGACCGCGGGAATCGCCGCCGGCATCGGGCTGGCTGTCAAGGGCGTACAGCTTCGCGGCGATACCCGCAATCCGCAGACGCCGCAAGGGAGAACAGCGATCTTCGCTCATCCGCGAGACTTCATGCCGGTCGTCTATCACGCCCGCGAGACACAGGTCTCCGGAATCGAGACGATCCATTACTTCTCGATGGCTTGTTGGCGCGGCCTCATCCTCGTGGTGTTGTTGCTCACCATCAACGCCTTCGCGACACCAGCGGACCGGCGGCGGAAAGCCTGGTCGACAGTGCTCTTCGCCGGGCTCATGCTGCTTCTCTTCTTTGTCTGCTCCTGGGCAGCCTCGCCTGCCAGCCTGGGACTCCCCGTACCGGCCGACTGGCCACCCGCACCAGGCCCGATACGCGGCGCCACGATGTACGCCCAGGTCGTCGCAGCGATGGGAATGATGAAAACCGTCCTGGAGTCCTGGGTCGCCATCGGCATTCTGACCGTAGCTGTTTTCGCGGCTCTCCTCTGGCAGACGATTCGATTGTTCAGACTTGCTGCGCAAGGGAGCTGACGAGTCGCCGGCTGGCCGTCGAGCATGCTCATGCTCGGCGGTCTCCTTGGGCTCCTCAAAAGGGTCTCTTTTCGAGGTTTCCTCCCACATCTCCGTGCTCTGCCGGGCCCTTGGGTCTGCCTGTAGATTTCTTTCAGCATGTCCCACGAGACATAGCTCAAGGAGATCCGACAATGAAAACCACGACACGAACCATTCTATCGATCCTGGCGATCCTGCTGACCGGTGCACTGTCGGCCTCGGCACAGGATTCACCAAATCAAGCTCAACCCGGCAACAGCCTTTCCAGCGAGGCTCGCCTGTGGATCGGTCAGTTTTCGCCGAACGCGCACAGCGACTTCTGGGACAGCAACTTCCAAAATTTCACCGCCAACCGCAACCAGCTCGACGGTGTCATCTTCGGCGGCGAGTATGTGAAGTTGCTCGACCGTCACAACGCCTTCTCCGTGGGAGGCAGTCTCTACTGGAGCTCACTCAACGAACCGGCACGCAACGTTGTCGACGAATCCGGCAACCCCCTCGAACATCATCTGGAGATCAACGTGGCCGCGGTGACCGCCAGCTATCTGCTGTTCCCGGCCGGCAACGATCACCGGCTCGTGCCGTACGTTGGAGCCGGCGCCGGTCTCTACTTCGGAACCATGGATACATTCCGCAGCTCCTTCGACTCGACTCCCGACGACTGCGAAGATCCCTCCGAATGCGGAAGCACCGGCCACACCGACGAAAAGTCCGAGACCTTTTACACGTTGGGTTACTTCGTCGAGGGCGGTCTGGAGCTGTCGATGACCAAACACTCCGCTCTCCTGCTCGACGGCCGCTACACCGTGGCCAACGTCGATCTCGGCAGCAAATTCAAGCCGGACTCCCAACTCGACCTCTCCGGTGCGCAGGTCGCCGCGGGTCTGTCGTTCCGCTTCTAAGAAGCCTCCGCAGGATCGCCCGCGGGCCTGTCGAACGGTCCGCGGGCGCTTGGCGTTTGCATCGTTGCCCTGACGTAGCACATCTGCTACACTCAACCTATGCGAACGATTGCTCAACGAGAGCTGCGGAACCAGAGCGGTCAAATCCTCCGCGAAGCGGAGGGTGGAGAGCAGTTTCTGATCACTGTCGAAGGCCGGCCGATCGCCCTGCTTTCACCCTGTCCGAAACGCCAATGGGTCTCCAGGACTGAAGTCCTGAAGCTCCTTCGCACCAACAAGCCGGATCCTGACTTCTTTGCTGATGTCGCAGAGCTTGGGGGGTTGGAGAAGATCACAGACCCGTGGGAACGATGAGCCGCTGTCTTCTCGACACGTCTGTTGTCATCGCTCAGGCCGACGAAGGGCTGGAAGTGGAGCTCCCCGAAGAGGCGGCCATCTCGGTCGCGACCCTCGCGGAGCTCCACTACGGCGTTCTCGCCGCCAAAACTGAGGAGGCACGACGGGACCGCCTCCGCCGCTTGGGTGCAATCGAGGCCCTGTTCGAGCCGATCGCCATCGATTCCCAGGTCGGGCGCGCCTTCGCGACGGTGGCCTGGACCGTGAAAACCGCGGGCGGCCAGCCGCGGGCTCGGGTCATGGACCTGTGGATCGCGGCGACGGCTCTCGCCCACAAGCTCCCGCTCTATACGCGGAACGGTGAGGACTTTCGCCTGCTTCACGAGATCCTCGAAGTACGCTCCGTCTGAACCGCCCCCGCTACGGCGGGGGCCTCTTCACCAGCTTGCGATCAAAAAAGTCCGCGGTCGCCTTGTAGGCTTGCAGCCAGTGGCTCCAGGCGAGGAAGCTGTGGATTTCGTCGGGAAAGATGAGCTGCTCGACGTCCACGTTCTTTTTGCGCAGGGCTTCGACCAGGGTGACGGTCTGGCTGAAAGCGACGTTGCGGTCGTCATCGCCGTGGATGAAGAGGACCGGCGAGCGCCAGGTGTCGACGGTGGAGAGAGGAGAGGATTCGAGGGCAAGGCGCGCCTCGTCCGGGCTCTCCAGCGGCTCGTAGCTGCCGATGAAGGTGCGGATGCCGACGTTCCAGTCGTGCACGCCGTGGAAATCGACTCCGGCGGCGAAGAGGTCGGAGGCTCGGGAGAGGCCCATGGCGGTGAGAAAGCCGCCGTAGGAGCCGCCCCAGAGGCCGATGCGGGTGGGATCGACGTCCGGACGGCTGCGCAGGTAGAGGCCGGCTCCCAGCACGTCGTTGAATTCGCTCGCGCCGCCGGCTCCCTGGCGCAAGGCTTCGCGGAATTTGAGCCCGTAGCCAATGCCGGAGCGGTAGTTGACCGCCAGCACCAGGTAGCCCTGGCTGGCCAGGTATTGGTTCATGGCGTAGGCGTTGTAGTAGTACGAGCCGTAGTTCCAGCCGAGGAGCATCTGGCGGTGCGAGCCGCCGTGGAAGAAGAGGAGCGCCGGGCGCCTCTCGCCGCGCGCTATGTCGCGCGGCTTGAAGAGCTGGGCGTGGATGCGCAGGCCGTCGGAAGCGGTGACGATCACCGGCTCGGGCTCGACCAGGGCGGCAGCCGGATAGTCGGCCGCGATGGTTCCGGGCGCCAGGGGCCGGGTGTCGGAACCGCTCAAGCGGATCATCGGCTCGGCCGGCCGCCGCGCTCCGGTCTGGAGCCAGGCGAGGCCTTTGCCGTCGGAGGTGACGGCGGGAAGCCATTCGATCCCCTGGCCCTTGGTCAGCGCCTCCGGCTTGGCGCCGCCGGCCACGGCGACGCGCCAGAGGTGGCGGCGGTCGATGTCGTCCTGGTTGGAGTTGAAGATCAGGTCGCGGCGGTCCGGCGTCTGGGTGACGTATTCGACCTCAAAGTCGCCGGGGGTGAGGAGCGTGGCCTCGCCGCCCTGCGCCGGCACGGAATAGAGGTGGAGCCAGCCGTCGGCTTCCCAGGGAAAGACCAGTCGGTCGCCATCGCCCCAGAAGAGTTGGCTTCGCGCCTCGATCTCGTGGAACGCGCTACCGGCGCCTTCGTGCGCTTTCCAGACCGTCTTCACCGTGCCGGTGGCCGCGTCGGCGACGAGGATCGACCAGGGCTGCGCGGTCAGGGTCGAATAGAACAAGGTGACTCCGGTCGAGGCGGGGACGCGCAGGAAAGCGACGCGCGCGCCGTCCGGCGACCAGGCCGGCTCGTTGTCGCGGTCGACGCTCGGCGCGATCCAGCGCAGGGCTTTGGACGTCCGGTCGTAGATGCCGACGAAGGAGTGGGTGCCGCGGTCGCTGACGAAGGCGAGCCGATTGCCGTCCGGAGACCAGCGCGGCTGGCGGGCGGTGCCGCGGGCCTGGAGGAGAGGCGTCAGCTCGGTCTTCTCCGGCGCGCTGTCGAGCCGCGTCCAGAAGATCTTGCCGCCGCGCAGCAAGGCGAGACCGTCGCCCTGGGGTGACACGGCGACGCTGCTCCCCAGTCCGACCTTCACCGGCTCGCCGCCGTCCGTCGCGACGCGCCAGACCGCCTGCTCGGCACCGGCCGGATCGCTGGTCGGATTCGGGTTCTCGCCCTGCCGGTTGGGACCGCTGCCGCGGACGTAGAAGAGCGTCTTCGCGTCGGGCGTCCAGGCCAATCCGCCGACGTCCTGGCCGTCGTCCTTGTCGTAGTGCGTGAGCTGGCGCCCCTTGTACTCCGGCGGCTCGGCCACCCAGACGTTCCGCGCGCCACGCACGTTCAGCACCCAGGCGACCTTGCCACCCGACGGCGCGGCCACCAGGTCGGAGGGAAACGGCGCGGAGAAGATCTGCTCCAGGGACGGTCCGGCCGCCCGGAGCGGCGAGGCGGACAGCAGGATCAGAGAGAGAACGGCGATCGGTCTCACGGTGTGCACCTCCCACGAAAGTCGCGCCAAGAACGTCGCGAAAGATCATCTCACGTCTCGGGACACCGCACCGAGCCGTCGGAGACCTCCAACGAGTTGGGGGACGTCTCCAACGAGCGGGTAGACGTCTCCCCCGAGCCGGAGGAGATTTTCAACGAGTTGGGGGCGTCGTCCAACGAGCCGGGGCAGGCCGCCAACGAGCCGGGGGAGACTTCAAACGAGCTGGGGAAGACCGCCAACGAGTCGGGGGAGGGGTCCCCCGGCTCGGTATACCTCACCCCCAGCTCGTTGGCCGCGCTCAACGGCCTAACCGGGCGCCTCGAACCGGAGATCCGGATCGTGCTGCGCCCGCCGTACGAACGCGGCGACCTGGCTGACCACTTCGAGGCTCGCGCTCTCCGTCTCGACCGCCTGCCGGAGATAGGCGAGCGCGGCCAGCGCCTCCCGGTGGATGTGCAGCGACGAGAAGATCGGCACCATCTCCGCCGCCAGCCGCTTGAGATCGGCGGTCCGGCCCTGCTCGGCGAAGAGGGTGGCGAGCTCCAGCGAGACGAGGGCCGTGTCATACGGAATCCCCTCGGCGATGAACCCGTCCCGCGCCGCCAGGAAGAGAGACTCCGCCTGGCCCGGCTGGCCGAGCCCGCGCACGATCTTCGCCTTCACCCAACGGCGGCGATTCTGTGTCCAGGCGTCAGTGAAGTCGCGGTAGAGCGGGCGCGTTTTGCGGTACATTGCCTGCGCTTCCGTAAACCGCCCACAGGCAGCGAGATAATCGACCAGGTTGTGGCGGGTGCAGAGCAGCAAGCGGGGCTCCTGCTCCGGGTTGATCAGCTCAAGGGCACGAGAGAGTAGAGGGATGCCGTCCGCGGGTGTGCCACGGTAGTGATAGACAGTCGACATGTTTACGAGAGATCTGCCCGCGCGGTGGTGCTGACCATACTGCAGGAAGATCGTGACGGCTCGATGGAGCAGTCGGAGAGCCTCGTCGAACTTGCGTTGACCACGCCGCAGTGAAGCTTTGAGATCGAACAGAATCGCCCGTTCCACCGGATCTCGTGTCCCTTTCCGCAGGTGAACCTCCGCCTGCTCGAACGCCTCCTCCGCTCCGCGCAGGTCCGACCGGATACGCCGCGAGTTGGCCAGGTAGGCCCAGGCGCGTGCCCGCAGGTCCTCGACAAGACCCAATCCGTAGGAGGAGAGATCGAGATGCTCCGAAATGCGGAGAGCGATGAGCGCCAGCTCCTCCGCGGCGGCCGGATCGCGGCTGCCCATCTCCAGGCTCCGCTCGATGATGAGCTCGAAGACACCCCAGGTATGAAAGCGGCCGGCAGTGCGGAGAAGGACGTTCCGCCGCGCCGGAGGGAGGCTCATCAGCTCGACGAAGAGTCCGGGGGCCGCGGAACGCTCGAGCTCGAGCGTCGCCTGCCTGCTCTCCAGGGCTTCCTGACCGCGCTCCAGCACACCTTCATAGATCGACCCCTCGTCTTTGGCCTTTGTTTCTTGCCGCCGGATCAAAGGCTGGAGCCGGTCGCGGCAAGTTGGGCAGTCGACGAGATGCAGCAGCAGGGCCTGCTGCTCGCTTCCCAGGCTCAGGTAGAGCTCTTCCAGGGCAAGGTCATGCGGATGGATCTTCAAAAAACCCTCCTCTCTGACGGTGACAGCGTTGGCCGGCGGCTGGACCCGGAGTGCCGCCTCTACAACACTAGTTGCCGCTGGGGGGGGTAAATGGGACAAACTTTGAGAAGAAAAAGAGCGCCGGTTCCAAAAACCGGCGCCCGGCAAGAGCGTCTAGCCGTTGGGATCCATCTGGCTGCCCGCGTCGGAGCTCGTGCCGTTCGTGGTCCCGGGATTGGTGTGGCCGCCGTTGGGGTCCATCGAGCTGCCTTCTTTGGTCAGCGCCGACCGGCCGGTCAACGGCTGAAACCATGCCGCGATGCGCTCCCAGACCTCGGAGAGGCGATCCGAAATCTCCAAGCCGGAGAAGCTTCGGCCTGCAGTGTTGGCGGCATGGGCGGCGCTGGTGGTGGTCAAGGTGACAAGGGCGAGGACGGCGAGAGTGCGAAGCGTCTTCCTGAACATGCGAAGTCTCCTCTTCCGGGCCCATCCAGGGCTGACCTTCATGGCAGCACGGGGGCCGTCTTGTGGAAGAGTGGCACTTGTTCCCGGAAACCGGGTCAGGAAGGACGAACGGTTTTTCTCCACCGCCTTACTTTTCCCGCCGAAGACACCGCCGTGTGCGCTTCAGCGTACGAAGTGGCTGCCAACCTTGGGCGCTCGGCTGAACCGGAAAGCCTTCCGGTCGTCGCGGAAAGCCTTCCGCTTGAGGAAGAAAGCCTTCTTGTCGAGCCGGAAAGCCTTCCGGTTGAATCGGAAAGCCTTCCGGTCGTCGCGGAAAGCGTTCCGGTTGAGGCGGAAAGCGTTCCGCTTGAAGAAGAGAGCCTTCTTGTCGAGCCGGAGAGCCTTCCGGTTGAACCGGAAAGCCTGCCGGTCGTCGCGGAAAGCTTTCCGGTTGAGGCGGAAAGCCTTCCGGTCTTCGCGGAAAGCCTTCCGGTTGAGGCGGAAAGCGTTCCGCTTGAGGAAGAGGGCCTTCTTGTCGAGCCGGAAAGCCTTCCGGTGCGCTTCAACATACGAAGTGGCCGACGAAGGCGCTGGAACGGAGCTTCAGCTCAGCTCCGGAACATGCTCCTCCTCATACTTCTCGACCAGCACTCCAATGACCTCCATCAACGAGGCGAGCGGATTCAACTCGTCCTCCCCCACCAAGTCAATCAGAGCGTCGAGCATCTGGACGAGTTGGTCGTACTCGTGCTCGGAATGAGGAACGAACAGGAGCGGTGCAAGAGAAGGCCACACCTGCTCGACGGTCTCCATCGTGCTCATGGTCATGGCTCCGCTTCGACGGTGGCGTGCCATCGTGCTCTGTTCACCACCCCAAAGTACGGACATGGTTGAAGTTGATGACGTCTGCGCCGATCGTCTGGAGCCGTTGGGACAGTTTGAAGTCATCGGTGAGGACAAGGTGTCCTGCCGCTCCAAGGCTCAGGATTGCAGAGTCCGTCAGACCCAGCGGCACGAAGTGCTCGGTGTCAGCCGAGCGGGTGCTTTCAATGTAGTGCTCCGTGAGAAGCGAGATTCCCCTGGCGAAAGCTCTAAAGTAGTGGGCTCGCATCGGCTCTCCCAATTGTCCCGAGAGATTGCTGACCTCCGTCAGGATATTCGGGGTGGTCAGCAGAGGTTGGATTCTCTCGAGAAGGCTCAGAAGAACGTCGTGATCTTCCAGAGTGAACGCGCGGGTTCTTTTGAAACGCTGGATCAGATCCCGGTCGAAGATCCCGATGAAGTAGAGGAGCAGGAGGTTGGTATCGACCAGAAGGCCCCGCCTGCAATGTGTCTGGATCAGCCGGAGGGTGATCTCCTTCACGCACGGATCCTCATCCCGCGAACCTTCCCTGTGGTCGCGTCGATGTCGAAGATCTTGTATTCCCTCTTCAGCGGCTGAGCTCCTCCTGTTTTTTGGATCAACTGTTCAAAGGTGGTCAAGGTGCCCTCCGGAACAGGGCGTGAGAAACCCAGGGTGACAAACCAAAACCGGTCGTCATCCGACTTCGTCACCTCTTCGAGCAACACATCCTGGAGCTGCGTTCTATCGTAGAGCTGCGCAAGGTAGCTCGTAGCGATCTTGACTGCGCCCTTAACGTCGATCTCTTCAGTCGCTGTTTCCATTCTTCCCAATCCTCGAGTCTGCCCTTCAAGAGTCTATCACCCGCAGGTGGGGAGAGGAGTCACCGAGCAAACCGTCCGACGAAGGCGCTGCGCTTGTTCGGGCTGCTCCAGGTCATGCCCAGGCCCGTGCCGCGGAAGGTGTGGGCCAAGGTCACCGCCGGCACCGCGTAGGTGGTGTCGGTGAGCGGTGGATAGTAGACCTCTTCATTGCCGCAGAGGTGGTCGCCGTGGTTGAGGGCACGGGTGCGCAGCTCAAGGATGTCGCCGGCTTGGAAGGAGGCGGCGGCGCCATTGACGGTGAGGGTCATGGGTGCGCTGTCGACGGTGGTGACGTCGGTCAGCAGGTCGCCGGCCATGGTGTGGGCGAAGGCGAGCAGGGCGTCGCGTTGCGCGGGAGTGGCGCGTTCGTCCACGACCACGACGGCGTGGCCGGGACCGCGGTCGCCGAACGGATCTCCGAGGGTGGCGCGGACGTGGATGGCGGCGGCCACGGCGAGGCCGTCGATCGGCACACCTTGCCAGGCGCCGCGGGTGACGCGCCAGGCCAGCACGGCTTCGCGGCCGGCGACGTTGACCTCGGAGTTGGCGAAACAGGGGCCGGTGTAGACATCGGCGGTGCGGGCTTCGAGGTAGTCGCCGGAGATGGTGGGCTCGGCGGCGAAAACTGGCACTGCGGCGAGGATCAGGAGGAAGGCGACGGAGAGGTGGATCTTCATGGTTGGTTGCTCCTGGACGGAGGCGAGATATCTCTGACCTACAGCGCCTCGTGGCATCCCCGGCCGTGGCAGCAGCTCTCTTCGTCCGCGATCCGGCCGTCGGGGCCGAGGCAGGTCATGGTACGGCTGCACCAGTAGAAGCCGTCGCGGGTGTTGGGGATGCTCGGGTCGGGCTCGGCGTCGATGAACATCCCTTTCCAGCGCAGGCGGCTGCAACAGGCACGGAGGGTGTGCGAAGGGGCTGGCAGGCTCATCGTCAGTCCTCTCTGCCGGCGGCGGCGCGCAGGGCTCGCTGCACGGCGACTTTCGCGAGCTGGATCTTGTAGCCGTTTTTGGACAACGCCTTGGCGCCGAGCACCGCCGCTTCGCCGGCTTCGCGGATGATCCCCGAGTCGATGGCTTTTCCTGTGAGGAAACGCTCCGCATCGGCCGCCACCCAGGGCATCGGCGCGACCTGGCCCAGCACGACGCGCGCCCGCTTCACCACCGGACCTTCCATCTCCAGCGCCACGGAGGCGGTGGCGAGGGACCAGTCGAGCGTCTCCCGCTGCCGCACCTCGTAGCTCGCGATGCGCCGGCCGGCACCCGGTCCGACGATGATTTCGGTGACCAGCTCGCCGGGGTTGAGATCGTGCTCGATCTCCCCCTGGGCGACCGGAATGCGGTAGAAGCGCTCCAGCGGAATCTTGCGGTCGCCGTTCGGGCCATGCAACACCACTTCGGCCTCGAGGGCGATGAGCAGCGGCGCCAGAGTCGACGGGGTGACGAACGCCGCCGGCCCCTGGTTGCCGAGGATGGCGTGGTAGCGGTTGTCGCCTTCGACCACCATCGACTTGCCGTCGTGTTGCGGCAGCAGTCCGAAGCCGTTGCGGAAGTACCAGCAGCGCGGGCGCTGGCAGAGGTTGCCGCCGACCGTGGCGACGTTGCGGATCTGCGGTCCGGCGACGCGGCCGGCGGCGTCGGAGAGCGCGGGCAGCTCCCAGCGCAAGGCCGCGTCCGCCGCCAGCTCGCTGACGGTGACCAGGGCGCCGATGCGGAAACCGGTCTCCGGCGCGTAGCGGATGCCGCGCAGCGCGCGGACCGCTTTCAGGCTCACCAGCCGCTCCGGCGTCTCGACGCCTTCTTTCATCAGGCCGAGCAGATCGCTGCCGCCGGCCAGCACGGACGCCTTGCCGGGCAGCGCCGCCAGCAGCTTGACCGCCTGCTCGACGGTCGCCGGGCTCGCATACTCGAACGGATGCATCAGGCCGCTCCCTTCGCCAGCGCGTCGAGGACATGCCGCGGGGTGAGCGGCAGGTAGGGCACGCGCACGCCGACGGCGTTGGCCACGGCGTTGGCAATGGCGGCGCCGGGCGACACCATGGGCGGCTCGCCGAGGCCGATCGGGCCGCGCTCGTCGTAGCCCGGACCGGTCATCATGTGCACCACCAGCTCGCCGACGTCGCCGATGCCGGCCATCTTGTACGACTCGAAGTCGACGTTGAGCATGCGGCCGGTGACCGGATCGATGACCTTCTCTTCCGACAGCGCGCCGGAGATGCCCATGATCAGCGCGCCATAGACCTGGCTCTCCGCGGTCTTCAGGTCGATGATCAGGCCGCAGTCCTGCACCGCGACCATCTTCTGCATCTTGACGATGCCGGTCTCGACGTCCACCGCGACTTCGGCCATCTGCACGCCGCCGACGCCGCTGCCGGTCAGCTCGCCGGGGCCGGGGTTGGCGCCGGTGGCGGTGACCGGGGTGTGGCCGAAGAGCGCGACCGCCTGTTTCCAGGTGAGCTTGCGGTCGGGCGAGCCCTTGACGCGGATGGTGGCGTCGACCGCTTCGAGCTGGTCCACGGTGGTTTCGAGCTTCGGCGCGGCCTTCTCGAACAGCAGGGCGCGCGCGTTCAAGGCGGCGCGGCGGGTGGCGGCGCTGACGCCGCCGATGGTGGTGCTGCCGCCGGAGCCGCCGGAGGCCGGATAGCGGCTGTCGCCGATGTTCACCTTGACCGCTTCGAGCGGCAGGCCGAGGGTGTCGGCGCAGACGATGCCGACCGCGGTGCGGGTGCCGGTGCCGAGGTCCTGGGTGGCCATCTTCAGCTCCACCTGGCCGTCCGGCTGCAGGGTGATCTCACAGTTGCTGCGATGGCCGCGCCCGCCCCAGGTGTGAAGCGAGAGGCCGAGACCGTGCTTGACCGGTCCCGACCCTCCGGCGCCGCGTTGATGCCAGCGCGCCTTCCAGCCCATGAGCTGCTCGGCGATCTCCAGCTCCTGCTTGTAGACGTCCGCCAGCTTGCCGGTGAGCGGCAGGTTCTTGACGAACAGGTCGTAGGGGTCCATCGCCAGCTTCGCCGCCAGGTCGTCGAGGGCCGACATGGTGAGATAGCAGCCCTGCGGATGGTTGGGCGCCCGCCAGGCCCGCGAGCTCGCGGTGTTGGTGGGCACGGCGGTGTGGCGGTGCCGGCGGTTGGGGATCTGGAAGACGTACGGCATCGGCGGATCGCCCGCGCTGCCGAGGCCGCCGGAGCCCCAGGACTTCGAGGTCCAGGCGGTGAGCGTGCCGTCGTCGCCAGCGCCGACCTCGATCTCGGCGAAAGCGGAGGGGCGGTCGCCGGCCACGGTCAGCTCGGCGGCGCGGTCGAGCATCAGCTTCACCGGCGCGCCGGCCTGACGGGCCAGCTCGGCGCACTCGATCCCCCAGCGGTCGACGCTGAACTTGCTGCCGAAGCCGCCGCCCATGTACTGGGTGATCACGTGCACGTTGGCGGCCGGAATGCCGATGCGCTCGGCGAACTGCGCCGGCATGGAGGAGAGAGACTGGGTGGAGCACCAGGCGGTCATCTCCTCCTTGCTCGTCCATTCGCAGATCTGGCCGTGCGCCTCCAGGCAGTTGTGGGAGATCACCGGCATGCCGTAGGTGCCTTTGGAGCGCGCCGCCGCGGCGGTCATGGCGGCGGCGGGATCGCCGACCGTCTGTTCTTCGCCGGCCTTGGTCGCGGGAGCTTTGTCGAGCTGCTCCTCGGTGACGAAATGCGGCAGCACCTCGTACTCGACGGCGATGGCGCGCACGGCGTCCTGGGCGATGTCGTCGCTGACCGCAGCCACCACCGCCACCTCGTCGAGCGCCCACTGGATCTCCGTGCCCATACCCTGGATCACCCGCACGGCGCGCACACCGGGCATGCCCTCGGCCGGTGCCATGTCGAGCTTGGTCACCTTGGCGTGGGCGTGCGGGCAGCGCAGGACGCGGGCGTAGAGCAGGCCGGGCCGGTTGAGGTCATAGGTGTATTTGGCGGTGCCGGTCGATTTCGCGGGACCGTCCAGGCGCGAGATCCGCTGCCCGATCAGGCGCCGCTCTTCGGCCGCAGGCCAGGTGGGGTCCGCGGTTTTCTGATCCGTGGTGTCAGCCATCGTTCCGCTTCTTCTTTTTCTTCTTCTTGGGCCGCGCGTCGTCGCCGGCATTCCCCGACGGCTCCGGCGACGTGTCGCCCTCCGCCGCCGTGGCCGTGTAGGCGGCGGCGGCGCCGAGGACGGCGCCGCGGATGCCGGCGTAGGTGCCGCAGCGGCAGAAGTTGCCGGACAGGGCATGGTGGATTTCCGGCAGGGTCGGCGCCGGGTTGGCGTCGAGGAGCGCCTTCGAGGCCATCACGAAGCCCGGCGTGCAGAAGCCGCACTGGTGGGCGTCGTTCTCGACGAAGGCGGCCTGGAGCGGATGGAGCTTCTCCACCGTTCCCAACCCTTCGACGGTCTGGATGTCGCTCCCCTGCGCCTCGATGGCCAGCACGCTGCACGCGTAGACCGTCTTGCCGTCGAGGATGACGGTGCAGGCGCCGCAGGTGCCGCGGTCGCAGACCTTCTTGGCGCCGGTGAAGTCGAGATGATCGCGCAGGGCGTCGAGCAGGGTGACCCGCGGCTCCAGCTTGACGGCGTGCTCCTTGCCGTTGACCTGGAGCTTCATCGCCACCGGCCCGGGGCCGAGGAGGGCAACCCCGGCTTCGGTCTTCGCCGGTTCGGCGGGAGCCTTGGCCGATTTCGCCGCCAGGGCCGGGAGACTGCTCAACAATCCGGCGCCGAGACCGGCCACCGCGCCGCCGCGCAGTAAGGCCCGGCGCGACAGACCGCCCGGAGCCGAGCCCCGGGGATCTTCGTCGGAATCATCGCGCCGGCTGCTCATTTGGCCGGATTCTACACCTCTACCAGCCGCACGTCCTTCCCTTGTTCTGCTCGTCGAGCCACTTCTTGAGCGGCGCGAAGTAGTCGACGATCGCGGAGGCGTCCATCTGCTCCTGGCCGGTGACGACCTTGAGCGCCTCGGGCCAGGGGCGGCTCTGCCCCATCTCCAGCATGGTGTTCAGCCGCTTGCCGGCTTCCTTGTTGCCGTAGATCGAGCAGCGGTTGAGCGGTCCCTTGATGCCGGCCGCCTGGCACAGGCCGCGGTGGAGCTGATACTGAAGGATGTCGGCCAGGAAGTAACGCGTGTAGGGCACGTAGGCCGGCACGTGATACTTGGCGCCGGGATCGAAGTCCTGCTCGCTGCGCGCCACCGGCGGCGCGACGCCCTGGTACTTGCGGCGCAGCTCCCACCACGAGGCGTTGTAGTCGGCCGGCTTGATCTCGCCGGAGAAGACCTTCCAGCGCCACTGGTCGATGAGCAGGCCGAAGGGAAGGAAGGCGATCTTGTCGAGCGCCTGGCGCATCAGCAGGCCGAGATCTTTCGACTCGTCCGGCACCTTGTCGATCAGCCCCACCTTCTTCAGGTAGTCGGGCGTGACGGAGAGCGCGATGGTGTCGCCCACCGCCTCGTGGACGCCGTCGTGCGCGCTGTCCTGATAGAGCAGAGGCTGCTTGCTGTAGGCGCGCTGGTAGAAGTTGTGGCCTTCCTCATGGTGGAGGGTGCGGAAGTCCTCGTCGGTGATCTGGATGCACATCTTGATGCGCAGGTCGTCCTTCGAGTCGATGTCCCAGGCGCTGGCGTGGCAGACCACGTCGCGGTCCTTCGGCTTGGTGAACAGCGAGCGCTCCCAGAAAGTGGCCGGCAACGGCGCGAAACCGAGCGAGACGAAAAAGTTCTCGGCGTATTTCGCCATCCCCTTGGCATCGACCTTCTTCTCGTTCAGGCGCTGGGTCAGGTCGTAGCCGGGGTCGGCGTTCGGCGGCGCCACGAGGTCGTAGACGTTGTCCCAGGTCTGCGCCCACATGTTGCCGAGCAGGTGCGCCGGGATCGGCTTGTCGAGCGGCACGAGCTGGCTGCCGTACTTCTCGCTGAGCTTCGCGCGCACGTGGCAGTGCAGGGAGTCGTAGAGCGGCTTCACCTGGCTCCACAGCCGGTCGACCTCGGTCGCGAAGGCGTCGGGCGGCATGTCGTACTTGGAGCGCCACATGGCTCCGGTGTCTTTGTAGCCCAGCTCGCGGGCGCCTTCGTTGGCGAGCTCCACGACGCGCGCATAGTCCTTGCGCATGGGGATGGCGACGGAGTGCCAGCCGGTCCACGCATCGAGCAGCTCCTTGGGATCGCGGCTGGTGTCCATGATGTGGGCGAGCTGCTCGGAGTCCAGGCAGGTGCCGTCGGGCCGGCAGTACTTGCCGGCGCCGTAGGCGCCTTCGAGGCCGGCGGCGAGGCGCGACAGCTCGGCGCCTTTCTGCGGGTCTTTGGGCGCCGCCAGCGTCAGGCTGCGCTTGAGCATGTCGAGGCGGCGGCGCACGTCGCCCGGCAGCTTGACGCTGTCGAACCGGGCGGCCTCGGTGGCCAGCTTGACGGTCTCCGCGGTGATGACCTCGTTGGCCCGGGCCGCCATGGCCTCGGTGTCAACGGTGATGAAGTTGGACTGCACCCACTGCGCGCGCTGGGTCTCTTCGTTGAGGACGGACAGCCGCGCCTCGGCGTCCGCGATGAGCTTCTTGGCGTCGTCGACGGTGGGCTGCTGGGCGGCGGCGGAACCTGCCGACAGGAGCAGGAACGAACCCGCCGCGACGGTACACGCCGTGAGCCGGGCCAGCAGGCGGAATCCAAAGGAAAAACGCGTCATTCGAGAATCCTCCAAGGGAAGTGCGGCCCGGAGGCAGCCGCGCAGGGTCTACAAGGCGTGGGTGAGTATAGCGGCTCCGCGGCCCAATCCCTCTGCTCGGCGTGGTAAGATAACTTCTGCAAGCCTGTTGAATTCCGACTGCAACTGTCTTTTTTGGAGGACTCCCCGTCCCTATACGGCTTTCACCAGAGAAGGAGGCAGTGCCAATGCCAGGCATCGAACATGCCCAGATGGACTTGATCGTCGCGCTCTTCCAAGGGTCGGCCGCGGCCGGTTTCAATCACGATTTGATGGATCCTGATCATAAGACCCCGAACCAGAGGGCTCTCGCCTGCGCCATTGCGCTGTCGTGGGCACGGCAGAGCAACGGGCAGCCACCGCCCATGACCAAGGCCACCGCCGTGGCGCAGACGAATAGCCTCTTCGCCGACATGGCGTCCTTCGGGCATCAGACGGTCGGGCTGCCCCATGGTTGTGAGGAAGGAGCCCCGGATCCGCACTCGGAGCTTTGGCTGGGGGCGATGGCGACCATTCTGAGAGAGTCCCTGTTGCAAAACATCCCGGACCTCAGCAATTCGGCGATCGGCTATTTCGCCGACCATGTCGCGATGATCCGGCCCTTCTGGACGGAGTTGGGAGAGCGGATTCCCTGTGCCCGCGCGAAGCCCGTTCCCGGTCAGCCCCTCCTCCCGAATTGGACGGTGGACAGCATCGCCTTTGCCAATATCCTCGGGAAACCCACCGCCGGCCTGCCCCACGCGGTCTCACGGGCGCTCCCCATCCTGCTCGCCTGCAACTCGGGCTTCCCGGGGACCTTCGACGCAATCGCCACGGCGTCCAATTCCACGACGCTCAAGCTCGCCGTGCCGATCCGGCTCTGGACGAACGGCGACGGCAGCTTCACCGCCGCATTCGCCGCGGAACAATTTGCCAGCGTGCAGCTCTTTGAGCCGTGCGCCTGGCTGAGCGTCGACCCGTCCGGAACGATCCGGCAGGCCGCCAAGGATCTCAGCGACTTCACGCCTCCGAACGGAAACCCGGTCATCGTCGGCGACTCGACGCCGGTAGCGGATCCCGTGCCGATCCATGGTCCCGGCACGGTGCCGACCCCGGCCGGCCTGCCGGCGCTCGCCGCTCAGGTGCGGAGCCTGCTCCTGCCGCATAAGCAGGCGGCGCTCAAGGAGGAGGCGGCGGAGGACATCGAGAACGGCAAGCTGGCCGCTGCCCTGCCGCTGGTCCAATCGTTCGGCATCGGCGACAACCAGCCCCAGGCCGTCACCTGGAAAAGCATCATTGCGACGCTGCAGGGAGCGCTCGGCTAGCCGTTACACCAGCCGCAGCCGAACAAGAAGCGGCCTGATCCGAGCGGGGTCAAAGCGATCGTCTTCGGGCAGACCTCGCCCGGCTCAGACCCGGGGACCGGCTTGACGTACTGGCCGATCGGGAGCTCGGCGCCGCGGGCGGCCTTCTTCAAGCCGAACGCTTTGATCAGAGGCGCCGGATCACCGCTCATCTCGGCGAAGACCAAGCCCAGAAAATCCTTCCGCGGCGCGGCGAACGACATCGTCACGGCGCTGGTCCTGGCGCCCTCGATGACCATCTCTTTCGGCAAGGTGAGGACGATCGTCTCGTCCTCCTCCTCGCCGGTGCGCTTCGCGCTCAGCCCCGGCGCGCGCGCCGTTGCCAGCGAGCGGACCGTCTCGAGAGGCTCGCCCTCGCAGAGCAGCGCCCGCCGCAACCGGTCAGCCGGCGGGCTCCCCGGCTTCGGCGGAGCCGGCTGCGCCCCGGCCGCGCCCGCGAGAGCCAGGAGGATCGTGGTGGCGAGGATCAGTTGCATCTTGAGCCTTCTAATCCGCCAGCACCGCCGTCATCCGTTCCAATCCCTCGGCGAGGGTCTCCCGCGAGCAGGCGAAGGAGATGCGGATGTGGTCGTCGGAGCCGAAGGCGGCGCCGGGCACGACGGCGACGCGCGCCTTGTCGAGGAGGAACTCGGAGAAGGCGACGGAGCCCTGGCGGCCGGGGCGGTAGCAGGCGGCGACGTTGGGGAACGCGTAGAAGGCGCCGTCCGGCGGCCGGCAGGCGAAACCGGGGATCTGGTTGAGGCGCGGGATGAGCATCTCGCGGCGCGCGGCGTATTCGGCGATCATCTCCACCGCCGACGGCTCGGCGTGAAGCAACGCTTCGAGCGCGCCGACCATGGCGAAGGAGGTCGGGTTCGAGGTGGCGTGGCTCTGGATCACCTCGACCGCCTTCACCACTTCCGGCGGGCCGAGCAGATAGCCGATGCGCCAGCCGGTCATGGCGTAGGTCTTGGAGAACGATCCCACCACCACCACCGTCTCCGGGAACTCGGCGGCGAGCGACGCGGCGCTCACCGCGGGCAGCCCGCCATAGACGAAGCGCACGTAGGTCTCGTCCGAGATCACCAGCAGGTCGCGGGAGGCGGCGAATTCGACGATGTGGCGCAGATCCTCGGCGCTCACCACGCCGCCGGTGGGATTGCAGGGCGTGTTGAGCAGGATGGCGCGGGTGCGTTCGGTCACCGCGGCGAGGACCGCGTCGGCGTGGATGCGGAAACCGTCCGCTCCCGTGGTCTGCACGTCGACCGGGACGGCGCCGGCGAAACGGATCTGTTCCGGCAGGCTGACCCAGGAGGGCGACGGGAGGACGACTTCCTGCCCGTCGTCGAACACGGCGAGCGCGACCTCGAACAGCGCCGCCTTGCCGCCGACGGTGATGACCGACTGCGCGGCGGTCCACGGAGCGCCGAAGTCGCGGCGGTAGAGCTCCGCGACCGCGGCGCGCAGCTCGGGGATGCCGCTGCCGGGGGTGTACTTGGTGAATCCTTCAGCCAGCGCCCGGCGGGCGGCCTCCACCGCCACCGGCGGCGAGGGGAAATCCGGCTCGCCGGCTCCGAAGTCGACCACCGAGACGCCGGCGCGCTTCAGGTCGTTGGCCAGGCGCGAGACGCGCAGCGTCGCCGACTCGCCGATGCGGGATACCCGTTTTGAGAGCTTCACGCCGACGGATGCTATCAGAGGCGCGGTCAATGCGGCCACGCCCCCCAGGCGGAGCACAGCGCCGCATGATCCACCTGCATCAGAGCAGGACGCGGACCGGCATAGACCGGGTTCATCACCGCCGCCGGAGGCGGCACGAAGTGGCCGAGCTCGAGCGAGTGGCCGAGCTCGTGCAGCGCAACCGTCTGGACGTCGAAGCCGGTGCCGCCGTTGACCGTCCAGGAGAAGCCGTCGTTGAAATAGATCTCACTGGCGGCGGTGTCCAGGTGGCCGTCGCCGTCGATGTCGGTGGGCTGGCCGTCGGCGCCGATGAAGACGAAGGTGACCGAGAGGGCGAGGACCGATTTTCCGCCATCGGGAACCACGGCGTCGAAAAACGCCGGCGGCATGAAGCCACCGAGGACCACGTCGGCGGCACGCCAGTTTCCCTGGCCGCCGAAGCCGAGCTGGGCGTCGAAGATCGTGACATCCGCTCCGGTGTACGGCCGCTTCTCGAGCTGGAGCTGCTTCAGGCAGGAATCGCCGCCCCAGGTGGCCACAGCACGGTCGACGGCCTCTTCGGCCTGTCCCGCGGAAAAACCGGCGTTGCTCGGAGAGCCGCGGTCGCCGCTGATCAGATAGGTGAGGTTGGTGCCGTCGGCGGCACGGCGGCTGTCGTTGGGCACCCAGCCGTAGCCCTGGCTGTGCAACCGTGTAGTGGCCTTGGCTTGGCCGACCGTGAGGACCGTCACCTGCTCCACCCGCATGTCCATCCACTGCGCCTTGAGGACGCCGTTGGCCGCGCCGATGACTTGGAGGGTGTAGGGATCGCCCGCCTGGGCTGTCACGGCGAGCGGCACCAGCACTGACAGCACAGTGAGCCAGAGAACCGCCTTCTTGCTCATCTTCCTTCTCTCCTTTCAGCTCCCGGGACCTTCCAAACACCTTACTATCGAAGACTTCATCATATAGGTGCTCCCGGAGGCGGAAAAGAAGACGCCGGACGTCAAGTTGCGCGTCTTCACCGCCGCAACCGCCCCTCAGGTGCCATGCTAGTCTGATGCCGGCTGCGCGTTCCGAGCGGCATAAAAGTCTCCCCGCCTCTGTTGTGAGGCGGAGACGCCATGAGAGGTTACACCCCCATGACCCGACCTGTTTTCGCCTCGATCCGGTGCGCCGTTCTTCTGGCCCTGGGCGTCCTGCCGCTCGCTTCCGGAGCGCAGGCGCAGATGCTGCGGCCCGAGAAAGCCAAGCTCTCCGTCCTCACCGACCGCACGGCGTACGAGGCCGGCACGACCGCCCGCGTGGGCGCTCGTGTGTCGATCGAGCCGGAATGGCACGTCAACAGCCACAAGCCGACCTTCGACTACCTCATCCCGACCGAGCTGACGCTCGAGCTGCCGGCCGGCTGGCCGAAAGAGTCGACACGGTATCCCAAGGACAAGGTGCAGGCGTTCGCCTTCGCGGACAAGCCGCTCGCGGTCTACGAAGGCGACGTGGCGATCCTCGCCGAGGTGCGGATTCCGGCCGGCACGGCGGCGGGAGCGTTCCCGGTGCACGTCGCGCTGCACTATCAGTCGTGCAACCGGAAGGAGTGCCTGCCGCCGGTCACCACCAAGACCGAGGTGACGCTGACCGTCGGTCCGAGGGGCACGCCGATCGAGAGCCCGCTGTTTTCGAGCACGGCCGGCGGCGGAGCGGAGCCGGCGGTCAAGACCGCGGCGGTGGTGCCGCCGAGCGTGTTCTTCATCCTGGGCCTCGCCGTGCTCGGCGGCTTGATCCTGAACGCCATGCCCTGCGTGCTGCCGGTGTTCTCGCTCAAGGTGTTCGGCCTGGTGCGGAGCGCCGGCCATGGGCGCGCCGAGGTGGTGCGCGGCGCGCTGGCCACCGCGGCCGGCATCCTGGTGTCGTTCTGGGCGCTGGCCTTGGCTGCCGTGGCGGCGCGTGCCGCCGGCGCCGCGGTGGGTTGGGGTGTGCAGTTCCAGCGCCCCGGCTTCGTCGCCTTCCTCACCGTGGTGGTGGTGCTCTTCTGCCTCAACCTCTGGGGCCTGTTCGAGATCCCGCTGCCGCAGTGGGCGTCGCGGGTCGGCGGCACCGGCCCGCGGGAAGGCGTCGCCGGCCATTTCTTCTCCGGCCTCTTCGCCACCCTGATGGCGACGCCGTGCTCGGCGCCGTTCCTGGGCACCGCGATCGGCTTCGCCCTGGGGCAGAAAGCCGGGCTCATCCTCGGCATCTTCACCGCCGTGGGTTTCGGCATGGCGCTCCCCTACCTGCTGCTCGCGGCGGCGCCGGGAGCGGCGCGCTTCTTCCCCCGGCCCGGCGCCTGGATGGACACGGTGCGCGGCGCCATGGGCTTCCTCCTCGCCGCCGCGGCGGTCTGGCTGTTCTACGTCCTCTCCGCCCAGATGAGCCCGGAGCGGGTGGCCTTCATCCAGCTCGGTCTCCTCGCCCTCGCACTCTTCACCTGGATGCGCCACCGCGGTCTCCGCGGTCCGGCGCTGCAACGGCTGGCGGGCGTGGGCATGGCGGCAGCGGTCGTCCTCATTCTGGTGCTCGCGATCAGCTCCGGAGGAGGAGCGACGGCCCAGGCAGCGGAAGGGAGGAACGGCGTAGGGGGATTGATCGCCTGGGTCCCCTTCGACCGCGCCAAGGCCGAATCGTTGGCCGCCGACGGCAAGCTCGTCTTCGTCGATGTCACCGCCGACTGGTGTTTCACCTGCAAGGTGAACGAGAAGCTGGTCCTGGAGACCCCCGAGGTGGCCGGCGCCTTCCAGCGCCACAACGTGATCGCCATGCGCGCCGACTGGACGAACCGCGACGATCGCATCGGCACCTTCCTCGCCGACCACGGCCGCTACGGCATCCCCTTCTATGCACTCTATCGGCCGGGCAATCCGCCGCACGTCTTCAGCGAGCTGCTGAACAAGGAGACGTTGGTGTCGGAGGTCGAGGCGACAGCGGCGAAAATGGCGGCGCGCTGATTGAGCTAAAGACGGCTCACTCCCGCCGCTTCACCGTCTCCCGGAGCCCCCGCCAGCGCTCCAGCCGCGCCTTGAGCTCGGCCTCGAAGCCGTTCCCCTTCGGCTCGTAGAAACGCGTTCCTTGGAGTGACTCCGGCAGGCAGTCGATACCGCCGACCCCTTCTTCGGTATGCGGCGCGTAGACGTAGCCTTCGCCATAGCCGACCTGTTTCATCAGCTTCGTCGTCGCGTTGCGGATCACCTTGGGAACCGGATCGGCCGGACGCTCTTCGACGGTGCGGCGCGCAGTCCCGTAGCCCTCATACACGGCGACGCTCTTCGGCGCCATCGCGAGATAGACGGCCGCTTGGGCGAGGGCCAGCTCACCCTCCGGTGAGCCGAGGATGTGGTAGGACTCGCGGGCGGCCAAAGCCTGGACGAGCGCCTGCGGATCGGCCAGCCCCACGTCCTCGCTGGCAAAGCGGATCATCCGCCGGGCCACGTAGAGCGGGTCCTCCCCCGACGCCAGCATGCGCGCCAGCCAGTAGAGAGAGGCGTCGGCGTCGCTCTCGCGCAGCGACTTGTGGAGGGCGGAGATGAGGTTGAAGTGCTCCTCCCCCGACTTGTCGTAGAGCAGGATCTTGCGCTGGGCGAGGCGCTGCACCGCCGCCGGGTCCACGACCGACACGCCGGACTCGACCGCGTCGGCCACCGCCAGCTCCAGCAGATTGAGCGCCTTGCGGGCGTCGCCCGACGCGAGCTGCGCGAGCGACTCCAGCGCCTCGTCATCCACCGCCACGCCGGACGCTCCGAGGCCGCGCTCCGCATCGGCCAGGGCGTGGCGCATCAGCTCGACCAGATCCGCCGGCGTCAGCGCTTCCAGCACCACCACCCGGCAGCGCGAGAGGAGCGCCGCGTTGAGCTCGAACGACGGGTTCTCCGTCGTCGCGCCCACCAGCACCACGTCGCCGCGCTCCACATACGGCAGAAAGGCGTCCTGCTGCGCCCGGTTGAAACGGTGGATCTCATCCACGAACAGGAGAGTGCGCCGCCCCTGGGCCTTGCGCAGCCGCACCGCCTCGGCCATCACCTCCTTGACCTCCTTGATGCCGGAGGTGACGGCGGAAAACGGCACGAAATGGGATTTGGTCTCCGTCGCGATCAGCCGGGCGAGAGTCGTCTTCCCTGAGCCCGGCGGTCCCCAGAAGATCAGAGACGGTACGCGATCCGCGGCGATCGCCCGGCGCAGGAAGCCGTCGCGGCCGAGCAGCTTGGCATGCCCCACGACCTCGTCGAGGCTGCGCGGACGCATCCGCTCGGGCAACGGCGAGGCGGCCGACGCCGAAGCGGCAGTGTCTTCCGTCCGTGCCGGCCGGCTTTCCGTGGGCTCCTGGTCGTCGAAGAGCGAGCGCGCCATCGCCGCATCTTACGACAGGTGGTCGCGGGTTCCGGAGACCGGCGCCGCAGCGCCTCCCCTACCGCTCCGCCATCGCCTTCCTGAAGTACGCGATCGTGCTCTCCAGCCCTTCAGCCAGCGTCACCTTGGGCTCCCAGCCCAGCCTCAACCGGGCGCGGGTGATGTCGGGCTGGCGGGTGCGCGGATCGTCGACGGGGAGGGGTTTGAAGAGGATCTCGCTCTTGCTTCCCACGGCGTCGCGGATGGTCTCGGCGAATTCGAGGATGGTCATCTCGTGCGGGTTGCCGATGTTGCAGGGCTCGGTGAGGTCGCTCTGCAAGAGCCGGTAGATCCCTTCCACCAGGTCGCTCACGTAGCAGAACGAGCGGGTCTGCTGCCCCTCGCCGAAGACGGTCATCGGCTCGCCGGTGAGGGCTTGCTGAATGAACGCCGGCACCACGCGACCGTCGCGCAGGCGCATGCGCGGGCCGTAGGTGTTGAAGATGCGGACGATGCGTGCTTCGAGGCCGTGGGCGCGGTGGTAGGCCATGGCCATCGCTTCGGCGAAGCGCTTCGCTTCGTCGTAGACGCCGCGCGGGCCGACCGGGTTGACGTTCCCCCAGTAGCTCTCCTTCTGCGGATGCTCCAGCGGGTCGCCGTAGACCTCGGAGGTCGAGGCGAGGAGGTAGCGCGCTCTTTTCGCCTTGGCGAGGCCGAGGGTGTTGTGGGTGCCGAGCGAGCCGACTTTCAGCGTCTGGATCGGCAGCTCCAGATAGTCGACCGGGCTCGCCGGCGAGGCGAAGTGGAGGACGTAGTCCACCGGCCCTTCGATCTCGAATGGCACCGTGACATCGTGATGGAGGTGGCGGAAGTCCTTGCGGTCCAGCAGATGCGCGATGTTCTCCGTCCGCCCGGTCAGCAGGTTGTCGACGCAGATGACCTCGTGCCCTTCGGCGAGCAGCCGTTCGCAGAGGTGGGAGCCGAGGAACCCGGCGCCGCCGGTGATCACCGCGCGGCTCATGCCTTCACCGCCGACGTCGCCGACGTCGCCGCCGCCTGGGAATGGGGATGCGTGGCCGGGCGGCCGATCGAGACATAGTCGAAGCCGGCGGCGGCCATCTTGTCGGGCTCGTAGAGATTGCGCAGGTCGATGACCAGCGGCCGGCGCAGCAACTCGTGCAGGCGGTCGAGCTCCAGCTTGCGGAACTGGTTCCACTCGGTGACGATGAGGAGGGCATCCGCGCCTTCCGCCGTCTCGTAAGGGTTCTCACAGAATTTGACGGTCGGAAAGATCGGCCGGCAGCCGTCCATCGCCTCCGGATCGAAGGCGCGGACCGACGCGCCGCGGTCGACCAGGCCCTGCACGATGGGCAGGGCCGGCGACTCGCGGATGTCGTCGGTGTTCGGCTTGAAGGAGAGGCCGAGCACCGCCACCGTGCGGCCGGCGATGCCGCCGAGCGCGCTGTCGATCTTGCTCAGCATCCGTTCCTTCAGCTCCTCGTTGACCTCCAGGACCGCCTCGATGATGCGGAAGCGGAGCCCCTGCTCACGGGCGATCTGCGCCACGGCGCGGGTGTCCTTGGGGAAGCAGGAGCCGCCGAAGCCGGGGCCGGCGGAGAGGAATTTCGGGCCGATGCGGTTGTCGAGCCCCATCCCATTGGAGACCACCTCGACGTTGGCGCCCCAGGCTTCGCAGAGCTGGGCGACCTCGTTGATGAACGAGATCTTGGTGGCCAGGAAGCCGTT
>DATARD010000029.1:0-17947 GCA_036264355.1 Thermoanaerobaculia bacterium | reverse complement strand
GTACTCGTCGGCCTTCTCCTCGGCGGGATCTTTTTCCGCGCGGAGCTCGGCCGGCTGCGCGATGAGGCCGGAGGCCAGGTCATAGATGAAGACCGTGGGGCCGCGCTGGAAGGCGATGCGCTGATCGCCCACCAGGAAGCGGGGGTTGATCTCCGGCTCCGCGGTGCGGGTGATCTGGCGGACGGCGCCGGTCGCCAGGTTCTTGAGGAAGAGGTCGCCCGCCCGCGAGTAGGCTTTCCACTTCCGGTCGTGGCTGATGTCGCCGTCCGGGGCGTCGACGGCTCCCCGCTGGGCGAGGGGGACGAGCACCGGCTCGCCGCCGGTCAGCGGCACCTTGTAGAGGTCATGGAGCTCGCTGCCCGGGCGCCGCAGCTCGTAGTAGATCGCGCTGCCGTCGTCGGCCCAGTAGGGGCTCTCCGGGGAGGTGCCGATCCAGTCGCGGGCCATGATCTGCTCGAGCGTCAGCGGGGGAGGCGCCGGAGCGTCGGCGTCGGCGGAGAACGCCATCCAGGTGAGGGCCAGGAAGAAGATCAGGCTGGACAAGACGGCACAACGGTCTCTCTGCATGGGAGTCGCCTCGAACGTGCAGCGATGGATCGGAACGGGTTTCACGTCCGCAAAGAGTAGCACCGCGGGGCTTTTCTCAATAGAATGAGTGGGGAGGGTGAATTCTTTGGCGGCATCTGCGGCATCGGCAACGCGCATCCTGGTGGTCGAGGACGACCCCGAGAGCCTGGAGATGATGGGCACGCTCCTGGGCATCTGGGGCTACGAGACCGTTCTGACCGAAGCCGGCCCGGCCGCCCTGGCGGCGGTGCGGGAGGCGATGCCGGACGTCATCCTCCTCGATCTCGGTCTGCCCGGCATGGACGGCTTCGAGGTCGCCCGGTCGGTGCGCCGCCTGCCCGGTGGCGGCGACTCGGTGCTCATCGTGGCGGTCACCGCCTTCCGCAGCGAGGGGCATCAGCGCGAGGCGCGGGAGGCCGGCTTCGACAAGTACCTGATGAAGCCGGTCGACCTCGACTCCCTGCGCCAGGTCCTCACCCAGGCGCACCCACCGGTCTGAATTTTTTTTCCGGGGGGTTGTCCCGGTTTCAGCTCTCAGGCGCACTCTACCTGCGACCAAGCGCTGTTTCACCCTTCGCGCGGGTCTGGAACAGCGGTGGTGGGATGAAGCTTTGAAGTGAGCGTATACAGCCTTTTGGCCTCGAATGTCGGACCCAAAGGTTTTGTAGAAGTTCTACTGTTTTTTCTTTTGGAGGGAACTGGTCATGGCCAAGAACGTCGTTATTGTCGGCGGTGGTACCTCGGGCTGGATGACAGCCAGCTACATGCGCAAAGCTCTGGACCGCTCGATCAGCATCACCGTCCTCGAAGCCCCCCACATCAAGACCATCGGCGTCGGCGAAGCGACCTTCAGCACGGTCAAGCTCTTCTTCGACTTCCTCGGCCTCGCCGAGCACGAATGGATGCCGAGCTGTAACGCGGCCTACAAGTTGGCGATCCGATTTTCCAACTGGCGCGCCGATGGCAAGCACTTCTATCACCCCTTCCAACGTTATGAAATGGTCGACGGCTACAACATGGCCGAGTGGTGGATGAAGCTGAAGCGGGACGATGAGGCGTTCGATTACTCATGCTTCGCGATCCCGGCGATGTGCGACGCCAAGCGTTCGCCGCGCTACCTCGACGGCCGGGTGTTCGACGACAAGGCGCAGGACCTGTTCACGGACGGCATGGGCACCAAGAACGCTTTCCTGGCCGACCACAAGGCGCAAATCCCTTACGCATACCATTTCGACGCCGGCCTGCTCGCCCGTTTCCTCGAAGGGTGGGGCAAGCAGCGGGGCGTCGAGCAGATCCATGACGAGGTGCTCGACGTCGTCCTCAAGGACGACGGCTCGATCGACTATCTCCAGACCCGCGACCACGGCGCGGTCTCCGGCGATCTCTTCATCGACTGCACCGGCTTCCGCGGACTGCTGATCAACAAGGCGCTGAGCGAGCCGTTCATCTCCTTCAACGATTCACTGCTCTGCGACAGCGCGGTGGCCCTGCAGATCCCGGTCGACATCAAGACGGCTGGCATGGATCCCTGCACCACGGCGACCGCGATGAGCTCCGGCTGGAGCTGGAACATTCCGCTCTACGGCCGCGTCGGCACCGGCTACGTCTACTCCTCGAGCTTCATCTCGAAGGATGAGGCGGAGGCGGAGTTCCGCCGCCACCTCGGCCCTGCCGCCGACGGCTGCACGGCGAACCACATCCGCATGCGGATCGGCCGCAGCCGCAACTCCTGGGTCAAGAACTGCGTGGCGATCGGCCTGTCGAGCGGCTTCGTCGAGCCTCTCGAGTCGACCGGCATCTTCTTCATCCAGCACGGCATCGAGGAGCTGGTCCACCACTTCCCGAACGGCGCCATCGACGAGGAGATGGTGAAGAGCTACAACCGGGTCGTCGGCCAGTGCATCGACGGCGTCCGCGAGTTCCTGGTCCTCCACTACGTCGCCTCCGACCGTCAGGACACCGAGTTCTGGCGTGCCACCAAGCAGGTCGCCGTGCCGGATTCGCTCGCCGAGCGCCTGAAGCTGTGGAGCCGCCGCCTGCCGAACGCGAAGAACATCAACACCGACTATCACGGCTTCGAGTCCTACTCCTACTCCGTGATGCTCCTCGGCCTCAACTATGAGCCGTCGGCGAGCCTGCCGGTCCTCGACTTCCTCGACGACCGCAACGCCCAGGAGATGTTCCGCCGCATCAAGCAGCGGACCGAGCACCTGGTGGCCACCCTGCCGTCGCAGTACGAGTACCTCACCCACGTGCGCGCCCAGAAGGGCCGCAGCGCCGACGAGGTCCTCTACCAGCGCGGACGGATGGCCTACGACCAGAGAGCCCTCTCGGTGCCCGAGCTGGCCGCCGCTCCGGTGGTCTGATCCACCGCCGCACCGGCTTGCCCCTCCGGCCCGCCCGCCGCGCCTCGAAGGCCCGGCGGGCGTGGTTGTTTTCCCCTACCGGTACAGATTTTCGATCTCCGCCGCGTACTTCTGGTAGACCACCCGCCGTTTGAGCTTCATCGTCGGAGTGAGCTCGCCCTCCTCGATGGAGAGCTCGGCGGGGAGGATCGCGTACTTCTTGATCGTTTCATAGCGCGCCAACGTGGCGTTCACCGCCTCGACCTGGCTTTCGAGGTGGCGGTGGAAGATGGCGCAGGCGGCGAGCTCCCGCGGCGTGCGGAAGGGGCTGCCGGCGATCTCGGCCTCCTGCGGCGCCCGCTGCGGATCGAGAGTGAGCAGGGCGGCGAGATAGTTGCGGCGGTCGCCGATCACCACCGCCTGGGAGATGGCGGGGATCTGCCGCAGCTTGCCTTCCAGGATCTGGGGACCGATGTTCTTGCCGCCGGAGGTGATCAGCAGCTCCTTGATGCGGTCGGTGATGCGCAGGAATCCGTCGCCGTCGATCTCCCCGCTGATCTCCCCGACATCGCCGGTGTGCAGCCAGCCGTCGCCGTCGATCGTCTCGCGGGTCGCCTCGGGGTTTTTGTAATACCCCGCGAAGACGTGGGGGCCGCGCAGGAGCACCTCGCCGTTTTCGGCGATGCGCATCTCACTGCCGGGGATGGCAAAGCCGACCGTGCCGTGGCGATAGCGTTCGGGCGTCGAGCACGTGGTGGGGCCGGTGCACTCGCTCATCCCGTAGACCTCCAGGATGGGCAGGCCGAGGCTCAGGAAGAAGCCCAGCGTCTCGACCGAAATGGGCGCCGTCGAGGTGGCGAGCACGCGGGCGCGGTCCAGGCCCAGCCGCTGCCGGACCTTGGAGAAGACCAGCTTGTCGGCGAGCGGATAGAGCAGCGGCCGGGCTCGGCCGGCCTGCCGGGCGTGACCGGCCGCGGCCCCCACGCCGCGCGCCCAGGCGGCGATCTTCTTCTTGAGACCGCTGTTCTGCGCTCCGGCCGCCTGGATCGCCGCCTGCATTTTTTCCCACACCCGCGGCACGGCAAAAAAGATGTTCGGCCTCACCTCGAGAAGGTTGTCGCGCAGCTTCTCCAGGCTCTCGGCGAACCAACTGCACCCGCCCACCACCATCGGCGAGTGCAGCGACACCACCTGCTCGGCGATGTGGCTCAAGGGGAGGTAGCTCAACATCTCGTCGTCGGCCGTGACCTGGTAGGCCTCGACGAGGCGGGCGGTGGTCCAGACGATGTTGCGGTGGGTGAGTGCCACCGCCTTGGGCGGCCCGGTCGTCCCCGAGGTGTAGATCAGCGTGCAGACGTCCTCCGGCTTCTGCGCCGCGATCCGCGCCGCGAGGTCGGCCGCGGGGACGCCGGCTCCCAGGTCCAGGAGCTGCTGCCAGGTATAGACGCCCGGGGCGGTGGAGGTCCCCGTCATTAGCACGATGGCGCGCAGCTTCGGCAGCCGGTCGCGCAGGGCGAGGAAGGTCGCCAGATGCGTTTCATTCTCGACCACGGCGATGGCCGCCTCGGCGTGCTCGGCGATGTAGTGGCACTGCTCGGGGGTGCTGTTGGTGTAGATCCCCGCCGGCAGGCCGCCGGCCGCGATGGCCGCCATGTCGGCGAGGAACCACTCGGGCCGGTTGTAGCCCAGGATCACCACCCCCTCCCCGGCGGCGAGGCCGAGCTTCAGGAAGCCGCGGGCGGCGAGAAACGCCTGGTCGCGGTACTCCTGCCAGGTGGTGGTCTGCCACTGCCCCTGGAGCTTGACCCGCATCGCGGGTTTCTCGGGGTGCGCGCGGGCGGTCGCTTCCAGAACATCGACGACGGTCTCGGGCATGGTGCTCCTCTCACGCCGTAACGAATGAAGGCGTTGTCTCGCGGCTCCCGCGCACGGTCCGGGTCAGCTCGACCAGGGTCCCTTCCATCGGCTCCAGCGGACCGTCGTCGGGGACCTGCGGCGTCACCAGCGGTCCAGGGCGGACGCCCACGGCGCGGTCGCGCCCCTCACGTTTGGCCAGATAGAGGGCGCGGTCGGCCAGGCTCACCACCTGCGCGAAAGAGACCGCCTCGGGGTGGTCGGGGTGCCAGGGATAGGGCGCCCAGCCGACCGAGCAGGTGACGGTTTCGGTCCGGTCCGGACCCAACGTGAAGGGAGTGCCCCCCACCGCGGCCAGGATCCGTGCCGCCAGGATGTCTCCCGAGGCGCGGTCCGTCCAGCGGCTGATCAGCAGGAACTCCTCGCCGCCCCAGCGGACCACCGCGTCCGAGGCGCGCGCCACCGTGCGCAGACGTTGGGCGAGCTCCGCCAGCACCGCATCGCCCGCCGGATGGCCGGCGCGATCGTTGAAGTCCTTGAAGCGGTCGATGTCCAGCAGGTAGATCAACAGATCGAGGTTGCGTTCGGTGCGGTGCGAGCCCTGGTGATTGCGTTCGGCGAGGCGCAGGTCCGGCTCGATGTTGAGGGTGACGAAGCGCCGGTTGCTGAGGCCGGTGAGCGGATCGGTGAGGGACGCCAGCTCCAGCTTGGCGTTCGCCTCGGCGAGCTCGCGGGTGCGTTCGGCGACCAGCGCTTCGAGGGCCCAGGCGCGGCGGGCGACACTGCGCAGGCGAAGCAGGTTGAGGCCGTAGCCGAGCCCCATGAGGACCAGGGCGTAGAGGGCGACCGCCCAGGTGCGCAACCAGGGAGCGCGTTCGATCGTGAAGCGCAGCGCCAGCGGGCCGGAGACCACGTCGTCGTCTCCCTTGCCCCAGACGCGGAAGGTGTAGTCGCCCGGCGGCAGCCGTGTGTAGACCCCCCGCGCGGTGTTGCTCCACGCCGACGGCTGCCGCTCCAGATCCGCGAGTTGGGTGCGGTAGCTCGTGACGTGCTCACGGTGGAACCTGAGCAGGGAGAAGTCGAGCTCGAGACTGTTCTCGTCGTGGTGCAGGCGCGTTCCCTCCGGGAGCGCGCGCTCCTTGCCGTTGACGCGGATGTGCTCCAGGTAGAGGGGCGCGGGATTGCCGGGCCTGCCGCTTGGAATGTCGTTGGACGGATCGAGGATGGCCAGCCCGCTCGTCGTGCCGACCCACAGGCGCCCGAACTGATCCTTGAAGGAACGGCTGCTGAACAGCGTCGATGGCAGGCCATCGTCGCGGTCGAAGAGCTCGATCCGGGAGGCGGCCAGCCCTTTTCCGGCTGACAGGGTGAGACGAGCCACGCCGGAGCTGTTGAACAGATAGATCCGTCCGGTCTGGTCGAGCTGGATCACGCCGGCTTCGGGAAAGGGCGAGCTGGCCTTGTCGGTGGTGAGCGCTTCGCAGGTGGCGGGCTGGAGCTCGCCGCCGGCGAGCCGGACACGGGAGAGGTTGCCCCGGCTCCCGATCCATAGCCAGCCGTTGCCGTCGCCGGCCTCGGCGCCCCATTGCAGGGCGAGGACCTCGGAACGAAACGGGCACGGCAGGGTGATTTCAGTCCATCGGCCGGATGTATCGTACCGGGACAGCCCCTTTTCCGTTCCGACCCAGAGCGTCGGCGGGCCGTTGCGGGAGGGCGTCGTGAGCAGGGTGTTCACCGCATCGCTGGGCAGGCCGGAGCCTTGGCGGAAGACCGTCCAGCGGTCCCCTTCGATCTTCACCAGGCCCCTGTGCGTTCCCACCCAGAGGGCGTCATGGCCCTGCCAGGAGACCGGGAGCAGGGTGGCCACGATATCGCTGGGCAGGAGCGAGCTCCTGGTGTCGAACACCGTCCACCGCCCCTTGGCGAAGCGCCGGAGGCCGGTGACCGTGCCCAGCCAGAGAGCTGTCGTCCCGTCGTCCTCCGTCGTGTTCGCGACCTGCCGGACGACCATCGGCTCGAGAGCGGGATCGGGCGCGAAGCGTTCCCAGCCGCGCTTTCCGAGGCGGGCCATGCCGGCGAGCGTCCCCGCCCAATAGCTGCGAACGCCGTTCGGAAGCGTCATCTCGCCGACGCCGACCACGGTGTCGTGAGGGAGCCCCTCGCGCGATCCGATGGCACGCCAGCGTTCGCGGTCGAGGCGGGCGATGCCGCCGCCGGTGGACAGCCAGAGGGTGGGCTCGCGGTTGGCGTTCTCGGTCTCGAGCAGCGCGAAGATCTGGCTCGCCGGCAGTCCCGAGTCGGCGTCGAAGATCTGCCAGCGGCCGTCGTCCTCGAAGCGGGCGAGGCCGGAGCGGTAGGTCCCGGCCCACAGCAAGGCGTCGCCGGAGGCCGCATGGCTCGCCGCCAGGGAGGTGACGACGACGTCGGGAAAGCCGGACGAGGCATCGTAGCGTACCCAGACGCTGCCCCGGCGGCGGGAGAGACCGTGGTCCGTCCCCACCCACAGGGATCGCGTGCCGTCGCGGGAGACCGTTTCGGCGAGACAACGGACGGAATCGTCGGGCAGCCCGTTGTGGTGATCGAAGAGAAGCGAGGCGAACACAGGCTGCGGAGCCGAAAGATCGTCGAGACGCAGGAGACCCCGGTTCGTGCCGACCCAGAGGGCCGGACGCCCGTCCTCCGACCGGGTCGGAAGCACGGAGCGGACGGAGAGGCTGCTCATCGCCTCGATGACGGTGCAACCGGCGTCCGTGCAGCGCGACAATCCGAGGTTGGTGCCGGCCCAGATCGTGCTGTGTCCCGTATGCGTGGTCTCCGCCACCAGGCGAGCCTTGTCGTCGGTGATCCCGGAGCGGCGGCCGAACCGGGTCCAGCGGCCGTCCTTCCAATGCAGCACGCCGTGCTCTTCGGTGCCGAACCAGTAGCTGCCGTCGCGCGCGGTCACCACGGACCAGACGGCGACGGGCGGCCCGGTATGCGGGATCGGGAAGGCGTTCCAGGTCTGCCCGTTGTAGCGGATCGCCCCGTTCGGCGTGGCAGCCCAGAAGTAGCCCAGGGAGTCGATCATCATGCCGGTGGCGGTCGGCTTGAGGTCACCCTGCCAGGGGAAAACGCGGAGCGGCAGCCAGCGGCCCGGCTCGATCGGCAGCGACCGAGGACCGGGTCGGACCACGGCCGGCGATGGGGCGGCGAGGCGCGCTCCGGCATCGGCGGACCGTGGGACCGCGCAAAGGGTGGTCAGCAGGAGAAAGGCCAACGGCCGGGCTGTCGTCAAACCGGCCTCATATTTTACCGCGAATCGGCGTCAGGGGCACTTCCGGGCTGAAAAGCCTTCGCTTTCAGCCCTCGTTCTCAGGAAATTGCGTTGAGGATTCCGCCCGCATCGACACCCACGGGGAGAGTGCCGAAGGCGCGCCCGCCGTCGCTGCCGAGGCGGCTGGCGCAGAAGGCGTCCGCCACCGCGGGTGGTGCGTGGCGGACCAGAAGCGATCCCTGGAGAGCGAGGGCCAGGCGCTCGACGAAGCGGCGTGCCTGGCCTTCGACGTCCGCCTCCTGCAGCCGGGCGAAGTCGTCCCGGAGGGTGGCGGCAAAGGCGTCCAGCCGGGTGTCGCCGCCGCGCGCCTCGCCGATCTCGGCGGTGAGAGCGTCGAGCGATTCGGGAGCCTTGCGCAGCGCGCGCAGCACGTCCAGGCACTGCACGTTCCCCGAGCCCTCCCAGAGCGAGTTGAGCGGTGCCTCGCGGTAGAGGCGGGCGAGCGGCCACTCCTCGACGTAGCCGTTGCCGCCCAGGCACTCCAGCGCCTCGGCGGCGTGCACCGGCGCCCGCTTGCACGTCCAGTATTTGAGCACCGCCGTGGCCAGCCGTTTGAACAGGACCGCCGCCGCGTCGCCGGCGACCGCCGCATCGAAAGCGTGGGCGAGCCGCATCATTCCCAGGGTGGCCGCCGCGGACTCCACGGCGAGGTCGGCGAGCACGTTGCGCATCAGCGGCTGAGCGAAGAGGAGCCGGCCGAAGGCGTGGCGGTGGCGGGCATGATGGATGGCCTGGACCGTCCCCTGGCGGAGTGAGGCGGCGGCGCCGATGACGCAGTCGAGGCGGGTGTGCATCACCATCTCCAGAATGGTGGGCACGCCGCGCCCCTCGGCGCCGAGGAGGAACCCGCGGGCGGCGCGGAGCTCGATCTCGCTGGAGGCGTTCGAGCGGTTGCCGAGCTTGTCCTTGAGCCGCTGGATGTGGAACCGGTTGCGTTCGCCATCGGGCAGGAAACGGGGGAGGAGGAAGCACGACAGCCCGCCCGGCGCCTGCGCGAGAACCAGGAAGACGTCGCACATCGGCGCCGAGCAGAACCACTTGTGCCCGGTCAGCTCGTACGTGCCTGGGCTGCCCACCACCGGCCGGGCCACCGTCGTATTGGCCCGCACGTCCGATCCGCCCTGTTTCTCGGTCATCGCCATGCCGCACAAGGAGCCCGTCTTCGTCTCGGCCGGAACCAGGCGCGGATCGTAGGACAGAGAGGTGAGGCGCGGCTCCCACGCCGCCGCGACCGCGGGCTCGAGACGTAGCGCCGGCACCGCCGAGTACGTCATCGACAGCGGGCATCCGACCCCGGCCTCGACCTGGGCGAGAGTCATGAACAGCGCCGCCCGCGCCACATGCGCCCCCGACCGCGGCTCGCGCCAGGGGAGGGCGTGCAAGCCGTGCGCGACACCGAGCGCCAGCAGAGAGTGCCAGGCCGGATGGAACTCGACCGCGTCGATCCGCACCCCGGTGCGGTCGTGGCTGTGCAGCACCGGCCGGTTCTCATTCGCCTGGAATCCCCAGGCGATCGTCTCCGCCCGTCCGGCCAGCGCCCCCAACGCCGTCACCCGCTCCTCCGCCCATCCCGCTCCCTCACGCCGGAGCGCCTCCATCAAGGTCGGGTCAGACGCCGCGACGTTGTAGTCCGCGAGAGGCGGGGGTTGGTTGAAGACGGTGTGGGTGGCGTGGGGGTCGGATGAGGCTGCCTCATGGCTCATGTCGAAAGGATATGCGATCGACCTCCTCCGTGCTTGTCAGTCGATCACGCGGCTGCGGACAACGCCTTGTAACCCCGAAGCGCGGAACGGATTTGCGCCACAGCGCTCTCGGCGCCCAACTCCGGAGGCGCTTCCACTCCGGTGATCTGCCGTATCTGCGCGGTATCGACCGAGACGCGGATCGTCTCGCCACTCGCCACGCTCAGTACGAACTCCTGCTGCGTCCGCAGCTTTTTGCCGGTCGGCAGATTGTAAGGATCGGACTGCTCCTGGGTGAACACCGAGACGATGTCGCAGTAGTGAAGCTCGTGGGTCGCCTCGTTCAAGGCAACGTCCCGGACGAAGTCGTAGTCACAGACGTATGCCCCCAGATGGCGCTCGGTCAGACGAATGACGATCATCTTGTAGTAGCCGAAGCGCAACTGTCCGTCGTCGCCCAATTTCCACAGGGTCCAGTCCTGGTCGGACCGGCCGGCCGTGTTCAGGCGGGGAGTGATGATGACGAGGGGATCCGAGATCGAGCTCTCTTCCTCGGCCAGATTGAGGGCGAACCGCGAGTGGAGGATGACGCTGCGAGTCCCTTCGTCAAGCCATTGCTGAACCTGACTATCAGGCGGCTTGGGCTGGGCCTCCCGGGTGCGGATGAAGTACAAAATCTCCACGCCGGCGATCTGGACGATGCCCAGGATGATCAGGAGAAGGCCCAGCCAGTTTGACCAGGAAAGGTTTATGCCTGTCGCGTCGATGGTTGACATCAGGGTGACCAGGAGCAAGGACCCGAGGCCGATCAGGATGAGGCCAGGGAGGCGTTTCCCGCGTTCTATCCTTGCGAAGTATTTGCGGAGAGCTTCTTCCTGAAAGTTCTGTCCCAGCCTTTTGATGAGCATTGGAATCTCCTTTCCACTCAGCCCACGATCACCTCGCGCAGTGGCGTCGGGATCGTGATGTGTTTAGCGATCAGAGAGACTTCGTTGGAGGTGCCGCGGCGGGCCTCCGTCAACAGATCTTCGATCGATGGCGACGGGACCCGGAGCCCATTCGCGCGGTAGTAGTCGTATTTGATGATCGCCCAGAGGAGCTGTGCCTCCGGTCCGGCGCCGGAGCGGACCGCGGCTTCGAGGTAGCTCTCGATCTCCTTGATCTTTGTGAAATTGAGCACGCGGGGTTGCTTGCCGCCGAGACTGGCGAGAGCGATGTAGAAATACAGACCCGCCTCCTGCGAGCCTTTGCCGAGCGCCTGCTTGAGAGAGGCGAGAGCCTGATCGTAGAGGCGCAGATCGAGGTAGCTCAGGCCGAGGGCGAAGTGGACCTGCGCTCGATCCGGGAAGTCGCGCACCTGGCGCTGATAGCGGGCGAGAAGATCACGCTTCTTCGCCGGATCCATCTGGTCGAGCTCGGCCAGTGTCGTGACGTTGGTGGTGTGATGGATCACATCGCCGATGTGTCCGGTATTGCCGGCTCCGACGTTCACCGTCTGGCCGATCCGGCTGCCGTCGCCGACGCTGCCAATGTTGAACGTCGGTGCGCCGCTGCCCGAAGGGGGTGGGGGAGGAACCTGGGCTGCCGGCTTGGCGCGCTCGGGCTCGGCTCCTTCCGGCAACAGGATCCGCCCGTCCGGCACGCTCATGAAGAGGGCCGGCGTGGCCCATTCCCAGGAGGTCGGGAAGGACAGGTGGATGGCGAGGCGTGCTTCCGCGGCGGCTGCGTCCACCGGAAATCCCGCCGCGAGCGCGGTATAGAACTGCTGGCTGAAGACCAGGGCCGCCTCGTCGGAGATCGGGAGCTGCATGGCAATGACGGCGGGCAGGCCGGCCAGGATCAGGGCCGAGGCGACCCCTGAGAATGGGTCCTGTCCCCGGCGGCGGGGGAGTTGGGCGGTGTCACAGGCGTTGAGGCAGACCAGGCGCAACCAGCGGCTGTCCTTGAGCGCCTCGGCCAGCACCCGGCCGCTCACCGGAACGCCGGCGCCCATCGCATTCTCGAAGACCAGCACGCCTTCCCCGGTCTCCGCGTCGAAGTCGCCATGGCCCATGAAGTGCAGGACGTGAAAAGGCTCGCTGATCAATTTGCGGCGGAGAGCGAGGAGCGTCGGCTGGTCGAGAAAATCGATGACGACTCTCTGCTGGTCACCCCAGGCTTCTTTCAGGCGGTCGCGTTCACTCTCCAGATCCAGGCGGTCGAGGTCGCGAGGACTGGAGCGGACGACGAGGATGCGCAAGGATGCGGCGAGAGGGGCCGGCGCGGTGAGGCGTGGCACCTCGAGATAGCGAACGAGCGGCGTCAGCGGATTGCGCGCCAGGAAATCGCGGGTCTCGGAGCGGTAGAGAAGCTCCCAGGGCAGAGCGCTGATCTCCGGCAGATCGGGGAGTGACGGATCGAAGAGCAGGCGGATGCGCAGCCCGGTGTCGGGCCGGGTCTCCACGCGCCCCAGGCTGAGGAGGAAGGTGTCGAGCACGGGCCCGGCAAACAGGGTCCGAAACAGGCGGTCGCCGACAGACTGGGGCGAGGCGGTGGCGGGCTCGTCGTCAGATGCGCCACTGAGGTTCCGGCGCCCACTGCCCCGCACAGAGGACTCCAGGGTCCGGAACAACCGGTCGTCGTGGCGCGACCAGGCCGCGAAGTCCGCCTGGCAGCTCGCTTGGCTGCCGTAGGACGACTGGGTGACCTGCACGGCGCACAGCCCGCCGGGCCCCGCGGGCTGGATGCGGAGCGCGATCTCCTCGAAGTCCAGAATCCTTCCCATCGTGTCGGCCTCCCTGGAGGCATAGACACGACGAGTGGTGGATTGTTGAGGGGGCTCCTCAGTCCTCCCGCACGTCGAGAACCGCGCCGCCGGTGATTCGCACCAGCTCGTCTGGAGTGGTGCGGAAGACGGCGCGGGGCGTGCCCGCGGCGGCCCAGACTTCCTTATGAGCGAGGAGGTCGCGGTCGATCAGCACGCGCACCGGAGCGGCGTGGCCGACGGGAGGGACGCCGCCGATGGGGAAGCCGGTGAGGCGGCGGACCGCGTCCGCATCGGCGCGGCCGACCGGACGGCCGAGGTGGGCGGTGAGCTTGGCGGTAGAAACCTGGTTGCGCCCCGAGGCGATCACCAGCACCGGGTCTTCTCCGGCGACGAAAAGCAGACTTTTCGCGATCTGTGCGACTTTAGCGTCTAGAGCGGCGGCGGCCTCGGCCGCCGTACGCGTGCTGGCCGCGAGCTCGCGGACCTCAGCGGAGGCGCCGAGGGCGGTTAAAGCGGATTGGACACGGTGAGCGTTGGGATGCATGGCGTGGGAATGCTACACCAAACCGCTCCCGCTCCGGGGTTCTTCCGGCGCTCCTGCAGGCAGGTCCACGATCCCTCGGGCGCGAGCTGATCGTGGACCATACCCGCATCGATCACCCTGAATCAGAATCCAATGGATCAAGCGGCTCTCATCCGGCTGCGAACGGGGCTCCATCCCATTTCGGCCAATCACCTCCAGAGCTGAGAACGATCGTCTCGGTGCAGCGCAGTTTGCGCAAGGCCGAGAAGAGGGGCGACTGCTCCGACAGCAGAGCTGCCTGGAAAGCGCTGATCGACATACAGAACTCCTTTCGTGAATGCTATTTATTTTAGCACGACAGGAGTCCTGGAAGGCAAGAGAATCTCAGGATTTCTTAAGCAATGATTCAGGGCGGTGTCTGGATCAGAGCCGTTCAAGGATAGTGGCGATCCCCTGACCGCCGCCGATGCAGAGCGTGATGAGAGCCGTCGCCAGGCCGCGCCGTTCGAGCTCGTCGAGAGCGGTGCCGAGGAGCATGGCGCCGGTGGCGCCCAGCGGATGGCCGAGGGCGATGGCGCCGCCGTTGACGTTCACCTTCTCGGGATCGATCCCCAGGTTGCGGATGGTTTGGAGGGGGACCGCCGCGAAGGCTTCGTTGATCTCCCAGAGATCGATGTCGGCCGCCTGCATGCCGGCCTGCGCCAGCGCCTTGCGCGACGCCGGGGTGGGCGCGGTCAGCATGATCACCGGCTCGCTGCCGGTGGTCGCCATGGCGCGGATGCGAGCGCGCGGCCGGACGCCGTGCGCCTTGACGTAGTCTTCGGAGGCGAGGAGGACGGCCGCCGCGCCGTCCACCACGCCGCTGGAGCTGCCGGCGGTGTGCACGTGATAGATGCGGTGCACCTGCGGATAGCCGCGCAGCGCCACCTGGTCGTAGGTCTCGCCGTCCGGCCCGAGCGGCGCGGCGCCCTGCGCTTCGAAAGCCGGCTTGAGCGCGGCGAGACCCTCGGCCGTGGTGTCCGGCCGCGGATGCTCGTCGGCGAGGACGACCGTCCCGGTCTCGGGATCGCGCACAGGCACGATGCCGTGCTGGAACCGGCCGTCGCGCTGCGCCGCGCCCGCTTTCCACTGCGACGCCAGGGCGAAGGCGTCGATCTCCTCGCGCGAGAAGCCCTCCAGTGTCGCGATCAGATCGGCGCTGATCCCCTGCGGCACCTGGAAATACCGCCCACGCAGGCGGACGTTGCCGCCATCCTGGCCGGCGCCGTCGGAGCCGATCGGCTGGCGCGACATGCTCTCGACGCCGCCGGCCACGACCAAGCGCTGCACGCCGGCCATGACGCCGAGGGCGCCGAAATTGACCGCCTGGAGACCGGAGCCGCAGAAGCGGTTGAGGCTGACCCCCGTCACCTCGATCGGCCAGCCGGCTGCGAGGACGGCGTTGCGCGCGATGTTCGCGCCCTGCTCGCCGGCCTGGGAAACGCAGCCGGCGACCACGTCGTCGACCTCCGCGCGGTCGATGCCGGTGCGCTCGGCGAGCCCTTCGAGAGTCTGCGCCAGGAGCTCCTGGGGGTGAAGGTTGGAAAGGGCGCCCTTGCCGGCCTTGCCGCGGCCGCGGGGCGTCCGGACGGCGTCGAGAACGTACGCATTCGCCATGACATATCTCCCGTACGAACGATCGTGCTCTTTTGGGATGGCACCACGGCTCCTGTGCGGTCTCCACGCATCGCTTCAGGCCCGGCAGGAAGCGAGCAGGCGCTCGAACGCGTGGCGCGCGCGGTCCTCGGACTTGGGATCGCGCAGCAACCGGTTGTGGTCGTGGTAGCCGAGGGTGATGGAATAGAAGTCGAACGCAAACTGCTCGGGATCGAGGTCGGCGCGAAAATGCCCGGCCTCGATGGCGAGCCGGCAGGCCTTGGCGAGCGCGGCGACGCGTCCGCGGTGAGCCAGCAGCAGGTAGTCGCGCTGCGGTCCGGGCCGGTCGTCGAGCTCGATGGACGCCGCGATGAGCACGCAGCCGCCCGGCATGTCGGAGTTGTTGGCCCAGGCGAGCCAGTGGTCGAACAGGGAGCGGACGCGCGGCTCGCCGCGGGGAGCGGTCAACGCCGGGCGGATGACGTTCTCCTGAAAGAGCGCCGCCGCCGTCTGCAGGACCTGGCACTGCAGCTCCTCCTTGGAGCCGAAGTGGGCGAAGAGGCCGCTCTTCGAGAGCCCGAGCTCGGACGACAAAGTGCCGATCGTCAACCCTTCCAGCCCCTCCCGGCTGGCGATGCGCACCGCCTGCTCCAGGATGCGGTCGCGGGTCTCGGCGCCCTTGCTCATGGCCCTGCTCATGAGGGTCATGGTACGAACGATCGTTCTATTTTGTCAAGGAGCCCGGCCACCGCTGCGCCACCGCCGCACCTCGTCCATCAGCCGGCGGCGGCGCTCCGCCGCGGTGGTCTCGGGCTTGCGGGCCAGCAGCTTGCGGAACCCTCGCGCCAGGGCATCACCTATCTTCCAGGAGCGCGAGGCGAAGATGGCGTCGATGAGGCCGTCCATCTCCGTGATCCAGCCGTCCGCGCGGTGGAGGTCGGCACCGAGACGGGAACGCAGGGCGGCGCTCTCGGCGAGGATGGCGGAGGCGAGGAGGTCGCGCGCGCCGGCGGAGAGAGGCGGCACGGGATCGAGATCCAGCGCGGTGCCGGTCGCGAAGGCGCGCAGGAGCTCGCTCTGGGAGAGATTGAGATAACCGCGTTCGAGATCGGGATCGGGCGGATGATGATCCAGCGGCGGCTGCACGAAGGCGCTCAGCTCCCGCTCGTCCGGCAGATGCAACCGTCCACCGGCGAAAGAGAGCATCTGAGCGTAGAGCCGCCGGACCGTCGCCATCGGCGCCTCCAGCAGGTCGCGGTAGGAGACCAGGAGGCGCGGCAGGCCGCGGGTCGCCGCCAGGGCCTCCCGGTTGTACAGCTCCCAGAGCGCGATCCCATGCAGGATCGGCAACCCGTCGCGGCTCTCCAGCGAGCGGGCGACCGGGAGCGGATCGCGGTGCACGAGGACGCAGACCGGCCGCTCCAGGGCTGGACGCCAGAGCGGGAACAGGAGGCAGAGCCGGGGATCCTTGATCACCCACGGCCCGCTGCGGTCCATCTCCGCCGCGAAACCGCGGACGCGCTCCGCGAAACCGGCGCGGGACTCCGCGTCGAGGCGCGCGAGGTCGAAACCGTTGGTCTGGCACCAGGTGGAGCCCAGGGCTTGCAGCACCGCCTCATCCAGGGTCCAGACCTCGCCGTGCTCCCAGTAGCCGGTGGGATTCGCCTCGTCGGCGGGCGCAAAGGCGCCCTCCGGGCCTGCCCAGCAGCCCATCAGATTGAGCACCCGGGTGACCGCCGAGGTGCCCGAGCGGTGCATCCCGAGAACGACGACCTGGGCCGGGTTGGCCAGGAGATCGTCGGACCTGCCGGTCCGGAGATCGGGGACGGGGAGACTCGCGAGCATTTGGGCCTGCCGGGAAGTGGCTAAACGTTCCCCTTCGACGGCGGCGCCACCGGCGTCTGGACAGGGGCGGCCGGCAGTCCCTCCAGCACGCGCACCTGGGTGATGAAGTACTCCGTCTCGCCGAAGCAGTCGGTCGGAATCCCCTTGTGCTGCTCGTAGTGGATGGCCACCCGCTGCCCGATGGTCTGGTTGAGGGTCTGGGCGATCTTGGGGTCGCGCACGGAGAAGTTGAAGATTTGCGGCATGGTGCCGGGAAGGTTGACCATGGCGAGCTCGCCCTCCCAGGTCTTGCAGATCCAGCCCCGGCGGGAGAACTTCTGCACATAGCCCGCCCGGTCGCCGTCCGAGTAGCTGAAGCGCAGAGCGCCCCAGGCAAAGAGAGCGAACGCCCCCACGGCCAGGGCGAAGACGACCAGGGTGAACAGAAGCAGCCGCGGACCGACGCTGCGGCGGCGGATGGGTGCGGTGGTGGTGGTGGGGCCGCTCACGGGCATGATGCTCTCCAGTCGAGCTCCGCCCCGGGGGATCGACGACCGCCGGGCGGAGACTGCCAAATCATTCCACAGAATGGGACCGGCCAGGCAGCGGAGCGGCTCCGCGATTTCAATATGCTAGAATCTCATCATTGGTACATCGCCAAGGCTGCATGAGTGTCCACAGCGGACGCCCGTCATTCATCGAGAGGTGCAACTTTGTCCATCCCCCGGGTTCTCTCGTCCTCCCTGATCTCCCTGCTGATCCTGCCGGCTTTGGGCTCGCGGCTCGCGGCCCAACAGCCACCAGCTTCGCCGGCCGGCCCGCGCATCGTCTCCAGCCAGGCCGTCTCCGCGAGCGAGCGGGTGATGGTCCTCGACGGCATCCCGGCGCGGACCGCCCAGGGGCCGGTCCACACCCAGCCGCCGCCACCGCCGCCGGTGGACCTGGCGGAGAACGAAGAGACGCAGCCGGCGGCGCCGATGATCGTCGACCGCATCGTCATTCCGCCGTCCCGCACCGCCGAAACCGGGGGCGATCTCCTCAACGTGACCCAGGCGCCGGGCACCTTCACCATCGTGCGCGACTCGGCCCTGACACCGCCCTCCGGCTACAGCAGCAGCGTCAACGAGCCGAACGTCGGCGGCCAGGGTGACGCCATCTTCACCACCCACAACTGGTATGCCGACATCTCCACCAACAACGGCGCGACGTACTCCTACATCAGCCCCTACGACACCTTCCCCAACACGCCGCCCGACTTCACCGGCGGCTTCTGCTGCGACCAGCGGGTGGCGCAGGATTCCAGCCGGAACCTGGTCTTCTGGTATCTGCAATACGTCAACAATGGCGCGAGCCCCATCTCCAGCGGCGTGCGCGTCGCGGTCGCCCACGGGCAGGCGGGTCTCGCCGCCAACTCCTGGCACTACTACGACTTCACGCCCGGCCAGTTCGGCTTAAGCG
>DATARD010000011.1:0-6065 GCA_036264355.1 Thermoanaerobaculia bacterium | reverse complement strand
CCACTCAGAGTGAGAGACCGCCCTGTCCCCAGAACCAGGATGACTTGGAGCTATGTCGCGAAGAACAGGGTTCCCGAAACGAGAGATGACATCCTTCATCCCATCCGTCGCGAGATTCAGGCCTGCGAGAGAATGCTCACTTCGGCTCGCGGTCGCGCAGTACGCGGCGACGTCTTGCAGTGTCGTATCGGGGCAAGCCGGGTCTTGAACGAAAAACCAATACTCCCCAAGCTGATTGTTGACGGAAAACTCGTGTCCGCCATACCGAAAGTCGATCCAAGCCTCGACGATGCCGTCAAAAACGAAGCCCGTGACGACAGCACCCGGCAATCCCGTAAGGTGATCCCGCAGAGCGTCCGGAGACCGGGTCTCGGGCAGAGACACGAAGTGGCGGGACCCGTCCGACATTCTGGTGTCACTGAAATGCATGGTCCAGCCCTCAGAGCGCTCTCATGGTTGGCACCGCGGATTCACCTACGGCACCACCGTCGTGCTCTGTTCTCATTCGAGTTTTCTCAGTAGCTCGGAAAGGCCGGCGATGAGCTCACGTAGCTCTTTCTGGCTCAACTCGACGGGGTCACCATAAGACGTGACGGCCTTGAGGTGTAAACCACCATCAATCCAAGCCCTCACCTCACCGTCTGAAATCGAGACTACGTCATCTGGCGGATCTGGTCGCATAACAAGGGCGATCGTACCATGTGGGTTCAGCGGGGGATGCAGCGACGCTGTGCGGAGCCAGAGCCGTTGCGGACAGCGATGCCGGCTCGTTGAACGAGATCTCCCCATGGCGGAGATCCGAAGGAGCTCGGATCTCCGCGGAGGAGTGGAGGGCGGGCGGAGAGGTGCCCTGCCTGTCCGCCCGTTCCTGTTTCAAGTGTCAATGAACTCTCCCGCCCCCCCGGCCACCGGTCATCCGTCAACCTCGACGGATGATCCGCCAGCCTCGACGGGTCATCCATCAGCTCCTGACCGATGACCCGTCAGCCCCAACCGTTTACCCGTCAGCCCTGACGGATGATCCGTCAGTTCCAACCGCTTACCCGTCAGCCAGCGACGCCTGGCTTTTCTCCGAAGACATCGGTACTATACGCACGCTTTCCGCTATTTGTCTAGACTGGAATGCCAGAGAGATGGACTGAAGAGCAGAACTAAGACTCAAACCGGAGAAGAGAGTCTCTGAGCATTGGAGAGCCGCTCCGGAAGCAGAAAATGACTTGGCGGGTGGCTCGGAAAGCGTCTTGGCGGCGGGAATGTGTTGCCGGACGGCTCAGAGAGTCATTCGGCCGGTCAAGAGAGTCTCCGGACGGAGGATATGGCGGTCCGCGGCAACGGGAACGGCCTGGCCTCCGCCGAGAGACTCTCCGGGTTCATTGACAACTCAATCGTGTGAGAAGGGCTGATCGCTGCTCCTGGGCCGTGCCGCGTCAGCCTGGGGTGAGCTGCGCCCTCACCCCCGGCCTCTTTCTTCTCCTGTGGGAGCCAGGAGAGATGCCGGGAGTGAGGGTGCGCGGGCGGGCATTCTTAGATATAGGTGTACTGCACCGTCCGGATCACAGGAGGATTCCCAGGGTTCGTCACGGTGACGTTGACTTGCCCTGGCGCCGCTTGGGATGGGACAACGACGTGGAGGATGGTCGGGCTGTCGACCCGCACTGAGGTCGCGGCAACGGCTCCGAATTGCACCGTGGTTGCCGAGGTGAAGCCGCTGCCGGTGATCTGGACGATCCCTCCTCCGGCAAAAGGACCGGAGTTCTTGTCGAGCGCGAGGCCGCCGACAGGCGCTGTCTTCGGAGTGTCCGCGCCCTTGGGAGCCGGGGCGAGCACGGCCTCGAAGATCGTCTTGAGCTTCTCATAACCCTGTTTACTGAACAGCCCGACGAGTGCCGAGACGCCGACAATCCAGAGCTGGCCCTTCCCGGTCTGATCCGGCCAGACGCCGGTCACGAGAGTGAGGAAGAAAATGCTGGCCAGGGCCGCGGCGGTCAATGGACGGACGAGGTAGGAAGGCACCCAACTCCACTTAAGCTCCCGGTTGCCGATGTACCAAGACAAGGAGATGAGCGAGTACAACGTGCCTCCCAAGGCCCCGGCCAGCAGGACGAGCAGAAGGACGGCGCGCGGCTTCAGACTTTCACGGTAGGCGAAGCCTTGGGAAAGCTCTGTCGTCTTCCCATCGGCCTTCACCGACACATCCACGGGACCCACAGCATGGGCGGGGACCTTGACGCGGATCAGCTCTTTGCTGACGACCGCGACGTCGGTGGCCTGGATTTCGCCAAATTTGACCGTAACCGGATCGGCGAATCCGCTGCCAGAGATGAGAGCGAGAGGACCGCCATTCAGATCGCTCGAGGACGGCGAAATGCCGGTGATCTTGAGCTCAATGTCGGGAGGGGCCGCGTCGCCGCCAGACTTGGTGGTCTTGTCAGCAGGCGTAGTGTCCGCAGGGTTGGTTGACGCTGCGTTCCCAGGTGACGGCTTCCCCGCTGCAGACGCTTTGACGGCAGAGATCGACGTCGAAGCCGGCGTCGGTTCGGGGTCGGGCCAAGACCAGACGAGGAGACTGAGGAGTCCGAGGGCGAGAAGGCAGAACAAGCCCATGATCACCCCGATCCCTGTCTTACTGACATACCCCCTACCCGGTCCATCGCCAGGGATCACCTCCTGCTGTGCGTCCTTGTTCTCGTTCATTGTCGGCCTCCCGTTTCATAGTGAAACCTCACAATGAAGAGGACGGACCGAAATCGATAATTCCTGGTAGGTGCAGGTAGGTCGCTCCACAGTCGGAGAGCGGCGTCTGTCAGATTTGACCCGGTGCGCCAGATTCGCCAGACGCGTCTGGCGAATCGCAAACTGCGGCCATGCCGCTCGATAGGCTTGATGACGCCAGCCCTGAGATCCGCCCCCATGGTGTCGCCGGGCCGCGGCACAGCGCCGCGGCCCAGGCTCAGGGTTTTTGCGACGCGACCCCCTAATTCCCGACCAGGGTCACCTGAGAGCCGGCGGAGACCTCCGCCCCGAATCTCAACCCCTTGAACACCTGGGGTATCTTGTTCACCGTGAGAGGGAGCGCAGGCCCTTCAATGTTGAAGCCGTTCGTTCCGAGATTGGCCTGCATCTCGAGGTTGAACGGACCCGCGCTGACGTTGGCTTTGGCGAAATAACCGGCGGTGGAGCGCCGCCGTGCGTCCGAAGCTGTCGGTGAGCGTCGTCGCCAGGCCCGTGGAGCCTCGCGCGATCGTCACCGCATAGCCGTTGAGCTCGGTGACCTTGTCCACCAGCGCTTCGTCGGGAGCGATCGTCGAGGAGACAGGCCCGGTGAATTCGGTCTGCTGCCCTTCCGGCGACGTCCAGATCCAGGTGCTGGAGACGCGAGGGCCCCGGCACGCGAGGCTTTGGAAGGGTGACGAGCAACAGCCATCAGTCGATCTCCAGAAGAAGCACAATCCAGGGAAAGTGTATATTGAAGAGCGACTATATGATGGGCCGCCTGCGGGGGCCAAGCTCTATGGTGTCCCCTATCACCTCTCCCAAGGCACCCTTATTGATGACAGGCTATGGAGGCCCGGCCGGTCGTCTGCCTGGCCCCATCTGTCCCAGGCAGTCCTCACACAAGTCCTTGAGGAGGATCGAGATGCGCACATCAGCCAACTTCAGCTCCTGGTTCCACCGTGTTCTCCTGCTCGTCGCCATCTGCGCGCTGCTGGCCGCTCCGGGCAGCATGGCCAAGGCGGCCGACAGCCCGCAACAGCTCCCCTCCGTCCAGAGCACAGGTGACTTCCTGGCCTCCCTCGCCGCCGCTCCCGTGACCGGCACCGGCACGCTCCAGGCGCCCGCTCCCATCGCCCTCTCCGGCTGCACCAGCAATGACCAGTGCCCGACCGGCGAGTTGTGCTGCCTCGCGTGCGGCTATGCCGGTTGCGACACGTACGCCTGCTTCCAGCCCTTCAGGGGCCACTGCCCCTTCTTCCCGTAGGCTCAAATCTTCGCGTGACGGAGGCGGGCGGCCCCTAAAAGCTCGCCTTCGTCCGCACCAGCCACTGCACCCGCTTGATCGATGAATCGCCGTCGAGCGGGAAGGCGAGGTCGAGGTGCACCACGTTGCCGAGACCGGAGCGGCTCGGGCTCAGGCGCAGGCCGACGCCGGCGTCCTTGAGCAGGCCGAGGTTGGGCGCCCGGGCCGATTCGCCGCTCCAGGTGCGGCCGGCGTCGAAGAAGACGGCGGCGCCGATACGGAGGAGACGGAAGGGATAGTAGTTGGTGAAGAAGCGCTGCTCCAGGGTGATCAGGGCGCGCCGGTCGCCGTCCTGGTAGCGCAGCGGATAGCCGCGCAGACCGGTGTCGCCGCCGAGGAGCAGTTGATTGTCGACGTCGAGATGGTGCGCGGCGCCCGCCTCCACGGTGACGAAAAAGAGGTGCTCGCCGAAGTCGCGCCAGTAGTAGCGGGCGTTGGTGAGGAGCACCACGTTCTCGCCGCCGCCGCTCCCCCACCTCCCGGAGAGGTCCGAGCCGAACAGCAGCGTCTGCCCCACCCCCGGCTTGAGCCCGGTGTTGAGCGCGACGTCGAAGATCGCGGCGTTACGGTCTCCTCCGAAGGCGGTGGATGAAAAGCCGAGGGAGAAGTGCGCCTGGCTGCCGAGGTGGAGATCCTCCGTGCGCAGGATCTGATCGAGGTTCCGCGCCTCGCTGTAGCGGTCCTGCACCAGGTCGAAGGAGACCCAGGGATAGGACAGCGTGCGGTTTTCCGGGATCAGGATCGTCACCCGGTCCTGGCCGGCCGGGCCGAACCGCTCGTGGTCGTAGGCAAAGCCCGCCGTCCAGCGCCGCACCCAGCCGTTCACCAAGCCGTTGGAGAGGCCGCCGTGGAGCTCGAAGGAGTCGCTCTGGCGATGGAAGTAGTCGATCGCATGGCCCAGCGAGTAGAGGCTGTCCACCCGGTCGTCCAGCGTCGCGGAGACGCCGGCGGCCCAGCGCGTGTCGAGAGCATAGAACGGCTCCTCGAGATCGAAGCTCCGCTCCTTGCCGTCGCTGTTGTCGGCGAAGGCGGCGGACAGGATACCGTGCGTGCCGAAGAGCGCCTTGTCGTCATAGCGCACGAGCGACGTGGTGCGGTCGACGTTGGTCTCGCGCTGAAACGTCACCGCCTTGCCGGTGCCGAGAAAATTCGTGTCCTGGAGCAGGAAGCGGGTGGTGTTGGACCCGCCGCTGCGGCCGAGCCCGATCCCGGCGTTGAGCGTCCAGACGTCGTGCGTCACCACCTCCACGTCGACCTTGTCACCGGCATTGTCTCTGACATTGCCTCTGACATACCGCACCGGCCGGATCTGCGCATCGTAGAGGTAGCGGTTGGTGCGCAGCAGGCGGGCCGACTCGTCGAGAGCGTGCTGCGAGAACCGGTCTCCGGTCTTGAACAGGAGTTGGTCCGCGATCACCCGCTGCCGGGTCATCAGGTGCAGGTGGTTGGCCCAACGGTAGAGCCGGCGGTCCTCCGCGGGGTCTTCCAGATCGAAGATGTTCTTCACTCGGATGATGACCTGGCCGATGACCGCGCCGCTCGTCTCCAGCTCCGCGGACGACGGCAGAGGCGCGGGGTCATCCGCGCGGACCGCCGGCGTCAGGGCGCAAAAGAAAAGGCTGACAAGGGATGAGAGGATGAGCTGGCGTGTGGTTCGATGAGACTGCTGAAACGACATCCTGACTCCTTCAGATTCCGCGGCTGCATTCTCTCCCGAAATCCGCCGGTAAGATACGCCCATGCGGCTCCTCCTCGTCGAAGATGAAGCCCTCCTCGCCCGCCGCCTCCGCAAAGGATTGCAGGAGGAAGCCTTCGCCGTGGACCACGCCGCCACCGCGCACGCGGCGCGCGACCTCGTCCAGGGCGCCGTCTACGACCTCATCATCCTCGACCTCATGCTGCCCGACGCCTCGGGGTTCGATCTGCTGACCGCGTGGCGCGCGGAGGGGGTCGCGGCGCCGGTGCTCATCCTCACCGCCCGCGACCAGTTGGACGACAAGCTGCGCGGCTTCGAGGCCGGGGCCGACGACTACCTCACCAAGCCGTT
>DATARD010000406.1:0-24165 GCA_036264355.1 Thermoanaerobaculia bacterium | reverse complement strand
GAAGAGGCCGCGGCGGGAGCCCGGCTCGTCTCGGGGACGCAGGCCGTGCTCTGCCGCCTGCGCGACATGGCCCGGCGCTGCAAGGACGAGAAGCCGCTATTGCGGCCGCCTGTCCCGGGCGGAGCGGAACGTTGCGCCTCCTGCCGCGACCGCCGGGAGGACGGGCATCCCATTCCGCGCAAGGGGGCGGAAGGCCTCCTGTGCACCCCGTGCTTTACGCGCTGGAGAGTAGGCCAGGCAACGATCGAGGGGGTCTCCTTCGACTACCTGGTCGGCCGGCTCAGCGAAGCATATCCGGCGCTGGGTGCGAAGGCGCGGTATCTCGGCTTTCTCTATGTCGACGGCAATGCGATGGGCAACCTCTTCGGCCGGCTCGCCACGCTGCCGGAGATCGCTTTCACCAGCCGGGCGGTGTCTAAGGTGTTCGAGAACGTCGAGGCGCGGACCGACGAGGAGGTCAGGCCGCTTCTTCCCAAGGTCGCGGCGCAGGACCGGCTCTTTCTCAGCTACCTCGGCGGCGGGGACGAAGCGATCTGGATCCTTCCCGGCGCTCTCGCGGTGCAGGTGGCCGGGAAGCTCTCGGGCTGGATCGACGAAGAGACCCGCGCGGCCGGAGTGCCCGGGCTCACGGCCGGCGCCGGCCTGGTGCTCTGCCAGTCTGGATATCCGGTGCGCTACCAATATGACCTGGCCAAGGCGCTGCTCAAGAGCGCGAAGGGGATGTTCCACGGCGCGCAACCCGGCACGGTACGCTCCTCGCTGGACTTCGAGCTGCTGACCGACTCCTCGCCCTTGAGCGAGGAGCCGAAGGTGGCCCGGGAGATGGCCTGGCGGACGGACGAAGAGGATTTCTGGCGCACCTGCCGGCCGTATGACGCCGCGGGATTCGGCACTCTGCTCGACCGCCTGCGGACGGCCCGCGAGCACGTCGCCGCGACGCAGCTCTATGCATTGCAGACCGGCGCCGGGGAGGGGCGGAAGGTGTTCCTCAACTACTTGCGCTATCAGATCGCCCGCGGTCTGGACTCCTACGGCCCCTGGCTCGAGCGCTGCGGGCAGAGCGCCGCCGATGCCGCCGGTCTCGAACGGTTCTTCATCGCCGGCCGGCCGGACGGCGGGAGCGGCACCTGGCTCGGCGACGCCCTGCAGCTCCTCCCCTTTCTCACCCAGCTCGCCGCGCTCGAGCTCGCCACGCTGAAGGAGACCCGCTGATGCCGCGGCTGCGGATCGCGCTCACCGGACCGCTCCTGATCGCGGGAGGCCAGTCGTCGCCGCACGGCGTCGACCTCGCCACGGCGCAACGCTTTGACGGCACGGGCTGGACGCCCTACATTCCGGCGACGGCCTTGCGCGGCGCCGTGCGCATTCAGTTGGAGACGCTCCTCGCCGGAGCCAGGCGGCCGGTGGTGGGACCATACGTTCTCGAAGAGGCGCCGGGCCGCCGAGCCGAAGACCACAAGGACAACCCGGTGGCCCGCCTGTTCGGTTTTTCGGGGCCGAAGGGCCGGCGCAACGGCGCGCACGAAGGCTGCCTGCGCTTCGGCGACGCCCTGCCGGCCGACGCCGATCGGGCGCGACGGGCGCTGCGCGTGCGGCCGGGTGTGGAGCTCGACGACGCGACCGCCGCGGCGGCGGATCAAAAGCTCTTCTTTCGCGAAGTCGCCGAGATCTCGGCCGAGCCGCTGCTCTTCGAAGCCGTCCTCGACACCGGCAAGGCCCGGGAGGACGATCTCGATCTGCTGCGGGCCGCGGTCGAGACCACGGACGCCCTCGGCGCCGGCAAGTCGAAGGGTGGCGGCGCGGTCGCCATCGAGTGGATCGACGGCGAGCCCCGGGAGGCGGGCGCCGTGCATGGCGATGCCGCGGCGGCCACGCGCGCAAAGCTCCTTTTCACCCTGCACGAGCCGGCCAATTTCGGCGACGGCGGGCCGCAGGGGAACCACCAGGGGACGCGGAGCTACGTCCCCGGAGCCACCGTGCGCGGCGCCGTCGCCTGGGCGCTCGTGCGTGCTGGCGTCGATCCCGAGGGCGAGGGGTTTCAGCGCCTCTTCGTGCGCGAGCCGGCCCGCTTCGGCGATGCGCTGCCGGTGCCGGAGCCCACGGCCGATCCCGCCGTCCGTCCGGCCACCGAGCGCGAGCTGCGCGGCGCGAAGACGGTGCACGACGTTCTCGCCGCCGAGCTCGCCCGCGACCGCGTGAACGCCCGGCTGGCCGGGAGCGGCCTCTACCTGCGGACGGACGACGGAGACCAGCGTTTCGATCCGGCGCCGGCACGGCCGGTGTATGACGTCGTGCGCCGCACGCGCACCCGGGTGTCGATCGACCGCGCGACCGGCACCGCCGCCGACGGACGGCTCTTTTCGATCGAGCAGATCGAGCCCTGGCGGGCCGGCTCGCCGCCGCGCCGGACGCTGTTCGCCGCCTGGGTGGAGGGGCTGGAGAAGGAAGGAGCCGCGCTCCTCCACCGCGCCGCGGACCTCCCGGTCCTGCTCGGCGCCGGCCGCAACCACGGCATGGGGCGCGCCGAGCTGACGGTCTACTTCGCCACCGATCCGGACCCGGCCGGCGCCGCCGCGCACGTCCACGCTCTCGCCGCCCGGATCGAAACGCTGGCCGCCGGCCTGGCGGCCCGCGCCGGCCTGGCGTGGACCGCTTCAGGCGCTGCAACCGTCCCGGTCGCCCTGGTGGCTCAATCCGACTACGTGCCGACAGACGCCGCCGCACCCCACCCGCTCGCCGAGCCGGAGATGGCCGTGCTCGCCGGGACCGAAGCCGCCGAGGGCCCGGTGCGCCGGTACCTCCACACCGCGGCGACCGGCGGCTACGACCAGCGGCACGCCGGCAGCCTTCGAGATCTCGTCACCGGCCCGGGAGCCGGCAGCGTCTACATCTATGAGATCAATGCCGGCGCGTTGACCGAATGGCTGCGCGACGCCCTCCCCCGCCTGCGCCGCGGCGTCGGCCGGCAGACGGAGCACGGCTGCGGACGATTCACCCTGTTCGAGCAGAGAGCCGAGGAGTAGACGATGAGCGAGCAACTCACAGCCGACGAAAAGCGGACGTTGGTGAAGGCCGCGGAAGACATCCTGGACAAGGTGGCGAAAACAAAATTGGAAAAGTCGTTCTGGGAGCAGGCGTCGCAGCTTCGCAACCTGGTGCAGATCGCCCAGCAGGAATCCGAGGTGCCGGTGCTCAAAAACTTCATTCATTACCAGACGGGCCGGCGAGCGACGAAAGCCTTCTGGAGGCCGATCCACGAAAGCGTGATCCGTGAGCTGGAAGCAATCGAGAGCCGACATCCGGAGCAGGCGGCTCGAAAGCTCGCGATCCAGAGCTTCTTCGGCTATCTGGTGCGCCATTACGTCTACCTCAAGGAAACGCACTGATGAGCCCGGTCGATCTGCGTGCCCGGCATCATGCCGCCCTGGAAACCATCGTCCTCTTCGACTACCGGCTCACCTGCCGCACCGGCCTGCACATCGGCGCGGGCAAGAGCGCCGATCTCGCCGGCAGCGATCTGCCGGTGCTGCGGGACGCGAAGGGCCAGCCGCTCGTCCCCGGCTCGTCGCTGCGCGGCATTCTCCGCTCCGGCGTCGAGTCGTTCTGCAAGGCGCTCGACCTCGACGCGGTGCTGCAACACGACACCGGGCAGACGGACGAGGCGGAGGCGGTTTCGGCGGCGTTTGCCACCGGGTGGCGCGGGCTGAAGCTGGCCGAGCGCCTGTTCGGCGCGGCGGCGGACAAACCGGGCGGTTTTTCCTACGGATCGCGTTTGCAGATCTCGGACGCCCTGGCGTGCGACGATGTCGCCGTCGAGCTGCGCGACGGCGTGGGAATCGACCGCGACACGCGCACCGCCGCGGGCGGCGTCAAGTTCGACCTCGAGGTCGTTCCGGCCGGCACCGCGTTCGACGGCCATGTACGGTTCAAGAATCCCGCCGGCCATGAGATCGGTCTCCTGGCCCAGGCGTTGTGGATGCTCGACCAGGGGCTGCTGCTCCTGGGCGGGAAATCGGCCCGCGGTCTGGGCTGGATGCAGGTCGAGGTCACCGCGCCGCGGCGGCTCGACGCGGAGACGATCCTGAAGCGCGTGCCGCGCGCGGCGGCAAGCGGCTTCGGAACGGTGGAAGACCACCTGGGGGACGAGCTCGCGGCTCTCCAGGAGCTGGCGGAGCAGGCCGCCGCGGCGCGAGCCTGAGGAACCGATCATGTTTCAGACGCTCCAGAACACCGTGACCCTCGAAATGACCCTCGTGCCGGATGGTCCAGTCCTCGTCCGTGCCCAGTCCGTCGGCCTCGACCCGGGCATCGCCGACATGGAATTCCAGCGCACCCGGCGCGACGGCAAGAGCACGGTCTTCCTCGCCGGCTCCGGCCTCAAGGGAGTGCTGCGGGCGCACAGCGAGCGCATCCTCCGCGCGGCGAACCGCTTCGCCTGCGATCCGACGCACACGAAGGACGACCCGACCACGTGTGGAACACGCAAGAAAGACGCTGCAGATCCGGCCGGCCACTATCCGCACCAGGGCAACTGCGCCGCCTGCTTCACCTTCGGCTCGCTCAAGCTGGCCGGCCGTTTCCGCATCGGCGACGCGTTTCCGCCGCCGGAGCTGGAAGCGGCCACCAATGCCACCGAGGTGCGCACCAGCGTCGGCATCGACCGCCAGTCCCAGGCGGCGAAGACGAGCGCGCTCTACGACACCGAAGTCGTGGTCGCCGGCGGGTTCCGCGCCACGATCCAGGGGGAGAGCTTTCCGCTCTGGCAGCTCGGCCTCGTGCTGGAGGCGTTGCGGCACCTCGATGCCGGGCTCGTGCGGATCGGTGGCGGCAAGGCGCGCGGCATGGGCAGCGTGCGCGTGCAAGACATGAAGCTCGTGCTCGGCTCTCTCTTCGCGCCGGAGGGCACCATCGCCGGCGCGAAACGCGAGGGCCAAGGGAATCCCTACCGGCTGCCGGAGAACGACACCATCGCTGCGCCGCCCGGCGGCCTCGCCGCCCGCCACGGGCTCTTCCAGACGCTCACCTACGAGAACGAGCCGCTCGCCGCGCTGGCGGACGCCCTGATCCAGGGACCGCTGCAACGCTACCTCGGCGGGAAGATCTGACGCATGGCACGGCACGGCCTTTCGCGCCCCCCGGGCTCGATCGAGCGGCACCAGCCGCCTCCCCACGACCAATGGGACAAGGATCGCCTCACCGGCTCCGCGTCGTTCCTCCTCGCCACCCTCCCCGGCCGCTTCCTCTCTCCGGGCAGCGGCCGGCTCGGCGTTTCGGGAGCGGGAGCCGAGGAGATCGCCGCGCAGCAGGTCGCCCGCCGGGCCGGCATGCCGGTCGTCCCCGGCAGCGGCATCAAAGGTGCCGTTCGCACCCTGTTCGAGCTGCTGACGTTCTCATGTGACCCGTTCTCCAAGGGGTGCTCTGCGACGGAGTGCTGCCCCACCTGCTCCCTTTTCGGAATCGCCGGTTGGAGCGGCCGTGTGTCGTTCAGCGACGCCGTGCCGGCGCATGACGGCGCCGTCCGGGTGGAGGTCCGCAAGGTGCCTACGCCGTGGAAGCCGGACCCCGCCAAGACCGGCGGCGACTTCCGCCTCTACGACCAGCGAGAGGCGACGATGCACGACAAGGAGCGCGACGTGTGGCTGCCGCGTCCCAAGGAGCTGGCCCGCGAGGTGCTCACCGGCGAGCTGAGGATGCGGCTGGTTTTCTGGAACGCGACCTCGGAGGAGCTCGGCCGGCTCCTCTTCGCCATGGGGTTGGGGACGGACGAGGCGGTGCGGTTCGATCTCCGCCTGGGCGGCGTCAAATACGACGGACAGGGAGGAGTCAAGGTGACGCCGGAAGAGATCCGCCTGGTGACTCCAAAGGCTCAAACGCTCCGCGGCGCCGAGTGCGCGGAGCGCTGCGAACGCTGGATGCGTAACGCACAGCAGTCCGCGTGGGGAATCGCTTTCTGGCCGGTGCTCGAAGACCTCGCCGCCGCTCTCCAGGCCATGGATTGAGAGGAAGAGCCCGCCATGCCGGAATCCCAACTCGCCATCGTCCGCCAGGCCGAACGCCTCGCCGCCAACCTGGACGGCGGCTCGGTGAAAGTGGGCAAGAACGTGCTCCTGGCTCTCGTCGCCGACTTCGTGAGCACGCCCCATCCCGACCGAGACCAGCTCCGCCGTCTCCTGCAGCTCGTCCAAGCCGGCAGCGGCGGCCACGCGAGCCGGGGCGGCGGCTACGGCGACCAGCTCCGCCTCGCCGCCCAGGTAGTTGCCGGCGTGCTCGACGATGATTTCAGCGATCAGGATCTGAAAAGCCTCTTTGGCTGGACGGCCCGGCTCCTCCGCAACCGGCAGGACGAAACCCCGGAGACGCAGCGCGAAGCCCGGCCCGCCGAGACGCGCGGCCCAAAACCTCAGACTCCCCCCACCAAGGTCCAGAAGAAGCCCCAGGAGCGGCTGGGGTCCTGGGACGCGAAATCGAGGAGCGCTCTCGAGCAAATCAAGCAGCAGCTCGAGGACAAGGAAAAGGGCGGCAAGAAGTAGAGGCGTTGGAGACAAATTTCAATGACCGATCCCACCGGCCGTTCCTTCCTCAGCTATCGCCGCAGTTGCCTGGACGACGCCGATCTCCTGGTCGCGGCACAGCGGGATCATGGGATTCCAACCTGGCGCGATGTGGATGATCTGCCGGGGGCTCCGACCGAGGAGGAGATCCGGCGGGTTTTGGCGGACCCGCAGACCGCGAGCGCCATCCTCTGGCTCACCGAGGACGTGGAAGACTCGCCGATGATCCGCCGGACCGAGGGACGGCTGATCCTCGAACGGGCGCTCCGGCAGGACGGCTTTTTCGTCGTTCCGGTGGCCGCGCGCGGTCTGGCCTATGCGAAAGCCGGCGAGCTTCTCGGACCTCCCTATTCCGCCGAAGACCTCAGCGGTTGGAATCTGTGCTCGTTTCCGCCCGGTCCGATCGGGCCGCGGGAGGCGGCTCAGATCGCCGAGAAGATCCTCCGCGGCCGTCTGCAGGCGCTCCATCGTCTTCCGGCCGACGAGCCGATCCGCCTTGCGCTTTCCACGCGCGAGCGTGCACCGTTCCGGCCCAGCCAGATCGCGCTCAGCCTCGACTGGTCGGGCCGTTTCGCCGGCCGGGAGGCACGGCCGGGCGTCTGGGAAGATCATCTCCTGCCGGCTCTGCGAAGAGTGGCCGTCGAGATCGCTGCGCAGACCCATGCCCGGGCTGTGGAAGCCGAAGGGCTGGCCACTCTGCCCGCCGTCGCCGCTCTCGGGTGCGCCTTTCTTTTGACGCGCGGAATCGCTCTCTCCTGGAAGCAGCGCATGGCGGCCGATGGCACGACCCAGCTCTGGAATCTCCGGGCGGCTCGCGAGGCGTCCGGTTTCGCGGGCCGGACGACGCCCGGCAACGTCCGCGCCGGCGATCTGGCGGTTCTCGTCTCGGTCGCGGAGACCGTGGACGGGGCCTTCCAGCGATCGCTGCCGGACCTGCCGCCGTTCCGCGCGGTCTGCCGCGTCACCAAAGAGGGGAAGCCTCCGCATTCGATTCTCTCGCCGGGCCAAGCCGCGGACGTCGCGCGCACGGCGATCGAAAACATCAAAGAGGCGCGGCGGGGCTATCCCGAGATCGAACGGATTCATCTCTTCCTGGCCGTCCCGGCAGGAATCGCGATGATGATCGGTCAGCTCCTCAACACGCTCGGAGCGGTCCAGACCTATGAGTTGGTCGGCAGCACAACCACCGGCCACTATCGTCCTGCCGCTCTTCTCGACGCTGAGGCGACGTGGCAGGCCAGGTAAGTGACCGAGAAACCTGCGCCCCGAGGTTCTGCCAGGTCGCCAGGATTGCAATCTGGCAAAACGGTGCGTAGAGACGTCCCGGACCTTGTCCGACCAAGTATCGGCGTCCACGGCCGGTCGGGACGTCTCAGCGGTTGTGGAACGCGGCTGGACTGTTGCCGGCAATCGGTTCTGCCACGGCCTTCCAAGGTTGAGACGGGCCGGCGAAGCCCGACATCGAAAGCCGCCTGCGCGAAGAAGCCGAGCGGCTGATGATCGTGTAGGGGGGCAGGAGAAAAAGGACAAAAGGACCTAAAGGACCTAAAAGACATAAAGGACTGCAAGAACGGCGACCGCGAGACGGTTCTTGTCCTTTAAGTCCTTTGTGTCCTTTGTGTCCTTTACCCCAGGTCCAGCTCCTCCCAGGGCGTCCCGTCCTCCGGCTGGGCGGCGGCCGGCCTCTCCGGAGCAGGCTGCACCGTGGCGGCGGAGCGGTCCGCACCGCGGCGGTGGAGGTAGAGGCGGAGGGCGACCTCGCACTCTTCGACCAGAGCGGCGCCGGCGCGCAGGGCGCCGACCACGTAGACCGCGCCGTCGAGGGCGGCGACTCCGGGATGATTGACCGGCTCGTGCAGCGGCGGGTAGGCCAGCCAGCCGTCGGTGGCGGGATCGTAGACGTCGAAATCGGAGAGCCAGCCCAGATCCCCTTCTCCTCCCACGGCGTAGAGACGGCCGTAGACCGCGACGAGACGGACGTTGCGCCGTGGGGCCGGCAGCGGCGCTTTGCCGAGGATCCAACGGTCGGTCGCCGGGTGGTATTGGTGGTGCTCGCCGGTGAGCAAATGCCGGCCTCTTCCTTGAATGGAGCGGTGCTCGCCTCCCACGATGTGGATGCGATCGCCCACCGTGGCCGCTCCCAGGCCGGAGACGCGGTTCGGCAGCGGTTGCCGCGGGCTCCAGATGCCGGTCATCGGCTCCCAGGATTCGTGGCGGGCGGTGACGCACTTGCCGGTGGCGGATTCGCGCAGGCCGCCGAGGGCGTGCAGGCGGTCGCGGCAGGCGGCCAGCGCGAAGGCGGTGCGCGCGGTCGCCAGCCCTCCCCGCTCGGTCCAGTCGTCGGCCGCCGGATCGTATTCGAAATGCCGGGCGCTGCACCGGCCGGTGGGATCGACGCCTCCCACCACATGGAGCTTGCCGGCGAGAGCCGCCAGAGAGCAGCCGCGCACGGCGGCCGGCAGGTCTTTGCGCCGCTGCCAACCGTTGCTCCGCGGCTCATAGGCCCAGAGCACTCCGGATTCGAGCAGGATGTAAACCTTGCTGCCGAGCGCCGCGCTGACCAGCGGACCGGGCGGGCCGCCCGGCATCTGCCGGCGGTCCACCCAGCAGGGCTCTTCGTGGATCAGGGTCATCGCCCAGCGGCTGTAGGTGTAGCCCTCCGGCGGCTCGGCGGTGGGACCGAGGATGGAGTGCTCCACCGGCACCACACCGACCGTGGTGGAGAGCTTCTCCGGGGTCACCGAGCGGTCCGCGATCTGCGCCGTGTGGACGGCGTCGCGGCTGTGCAGGGTGCCGTAGATCGCGCCCAGGTCGGAGCGCCCCTTGACTTCCAGATCGCCGCTCACCCGCAGGTTGGCGCGGATGTCGAGGTCGCCGTGCATCGAGTCGCCGGCCTTGCTGACCGCCCCTTCGCTGAGCGGCTGGAAGACCCGGCGCAGGTCGAGGAGCTGGTAGCCGTCCGGCTCGTAGGTGAGGAGCGCGAGCGGTGAAAGGCGGCGCTCGACGCCGTGCGGCGGCAGCACCCGCGGCGTTCCCTGGCTGTCGCGCGGCCAGTCGATCTGCTGATCCTGCGACAGGGTGCGGGCGGTGATCCACCAATAGTCGCCGCTGCGGTAGGGCGCGTCGTAGGCGAAGCGCACCTGGATGCCGGCCTCGATCTCCTGCCAGTCGCCGCCGGTGGCCGGCACGACGCCCCAGGCGGTGATTCCAGGGGTCCCCTCGCCGCGCTGATCCCACAGGCGGATGAGCGGATGGCGTGAGGGCTCGGCGCCGACCCCGGGGGGCGGCGTCGGCCGCAGGACGACCTGGTGGATCAGCGGATCGACGCGGTCGACGCGGCAGAGCGGCGCGGCGCCCTGGCGGAGGGCGAGGTGGTCGTCGACCACTTCCACCCAATCCTTCTCTTTGAGGTCCTGGGTGCCGCGGGGCGACGGGAGGAGCCGCACGACGCCGCTCGCGGCATCCATCTTCTGGACCGGGAAGATCACGGAAGCGTTGTTGCGCGACCATTTGAAGGTGGCGATGCGCCGGATGCGCAGCTCGACCTTGGTGCGCAGGGCCGCCCCCGGGGCGCTGTCGAGGGTCAGGGTCTGCTGTTCGGGATCGAGGGCGGTGACGAGAGCCGTGTGGCGCGGCGGGTCTTGCGGCGCGGCGCCGTCCTGGAAGATCTCGACCGCCTGGCCGCGGCGCCAGCCGCCGTCCCACTGCTCCAGGGTGACCACCTTGCCGTCGCCCGGTCCGAGGGGCTTGACCGCGGCGTCGCGGCCGTCGCCGCCGTCGTGCACCTCGATCCGGTAGAGCAGATTGTCGAGCTTCTGCGGTGCGAGCGGCCGGCGCCGGGCCTGCAGGCGCCCGCGTTCCAGCTCCGGAGCGATCAGCCGGTGCCACTCTTCGTGGATCTCCGGCACGCTCGGGCTCTGCGACCACGCGGTGGTCACCAGAGCGGAACGGACCTGGGACACCACCCGGCTGCGCGTCGCGGTGTCGGCTCCGCCCAGCGCGGTCTCCCGGATGTCGGGATCTTCGACCGCGGAGATGGAGCGCTCCCAGACGTCGAGATAGAAGATGTGGTGCTCGCGCTCGGTGCCGCGCGGCTGCGGTACGGCGCTGTCTGAGCTGCCGGCCGGTCCACCGGAGGGAAGATCGGGCTGCGCGGTGAGCCGCTCGGCCTGCGCGCTCTCGCAGAGGACGCCGTCGACGTAATAGCGGCCGGCGCCGACCTGGAAATCGACCGGGAGGCGGCGCGGCGGCCGGCCGGAGCCGGTGATGTGCGCGTCGTTGCCGGACGGGCTGCGGTCCTGGATGACGCCGTTTTCCGCCTCGTCGAAGCGCCAGAGTCCGACCAGGCCGGGCTCGTCGCCGTCCAGCCGGCGGTCGCGGTGATGCTCCAGCTCCGCCGCCGTGCGGCTCCCCCGCCAGAGGCGGAGCTCACAGAAGGTGCCGGCGAAGAACGGTTTCTGGTTGGAGCCCACGATGAGCAGGGTGCGGCCGGAAGGAACGCCGAAGCCGATGCCGTCGCTCGCCACGGTCTCGCCGTCGAGCAGGATGCTGGTCCCCTCGGGTCCCCAGGTCAGCGCGATGTGGCGCAGACGGTCGGTCAGGTCCCAGCGCTCGGAGGCGCTCAGAGCGGAGAGGTTCATGCGCAGGAGGCGCAGCACGCCGCCGTCGAGGTGCAGGGAGTAGACCGGCTTCCATTTGACCTCGCCCTCGCGCCGCGTCCAGCAGCCGACGATCTGCCCGGGGAGCCGCGGCAGCACCTGGATCTCGAGGGTCGAGCCGTGCTCGCCGCCCGCTCCTTCCGGCAGCAGGAAGCCCTTGAAGCCGGGCTCGCCGATCTGCACGAAGTGCTGCTCCGCACCGAGCTCCAGGCCGTGGCGCCCCGCGGTCATCTCGAAGCCGCCCGGCACCGGCGCGCCGGCGGGTCCGATCAGGTCGGCCGCCGCGGCACGGATACGCTGCTCCAGGATGTCGGCCTGCTCGTTCCAGTCGGAGTCGAGCTGCACCCTCCCCTGCTGCATCCGCACGGCGCTGTAGCGCTTCCGGCGGTGGAAGGGGAATCGGCTGAAATCGCCCTGCAGGGTTCCTTTCATTACTCTCCTCGAAGCGCTCGTTCAGGTGACGAACGAGACGCGAGCGTTCATGCCCCAGGGCAGGAGCTCGTCGAGCACCGTCGCCAGGCTGGCCAGCCGGTCGCTCTGCCGCAAACTGTTGTAGACGCCGATCTCATTGCCGTCCTCGCCGCCGTGGCGAAGCTCGAAGGAGGCGTCCGGGCTGAGCTGGGCGTAGGCCGGATTGCCGAACGCCCGCGCGGTGAACACCGGCGCCGCCAGGCCGGTGCCCGGCTCCTTGACCTGCGCTCCACCGCCGATGCAGCGCTCCTGGGGCGGTGTCCGCGATCCGGACGGAAGATAGCTGAAACGGATCGTTCCCTCACTCGGCACGTTGACGCGCAGGCGCCGCTCGAAGAGGACGTCGGTGGCGAAAGAGAGACGGCTCAGGACGACCTCGCCGAAGACCGTGCAGCGGACGAGCCGGGCGGCGGCGTGGGAGCCGTCGATCGCCTTGCCGCCGCCACCGTCGACGAGACAGTCCACCAGGTCGAGCTCCACCGACCGTGCCGCGAGATCGAGGCCGCCCAGGATGCAGCGGACCGCCCGCACGACGGTGCGCTCCGCCGCCTGCACGCCGGCGATCGTCTCGGCGCGCTCCTCCTCGGCGACGTAGCGGACCGCGAACGCCGTCCGGCCGGGGATCACCGGCGCGATGGTGCAGTGCTCCAGGACCAGCGAGGCGCTCCCCGTGACCTGCACGCCACCCTCGACCCACAAGCCGCCGAGGACGAGCTGGCTCTGGCGGAATACGGAGTCCGCCGGGCTCTCGCCGGTGCGCGGCACCAGGCTGTCGGGGACCGGCTCCGCCGCCTCCAGCATGCGGGCCGGCGAGCCCACGACCTCCAGATCGCCGCGCACCGCCGGACAGCAGCCCGCGGCAGCCTGGATCGCCAGCCACCGCCCTTTGACGTTCACCGGCTGGCCCACTTCATAGGTGCCGCTGTCGCAGATCAGGATGAGGCCGCTGCGCGGCGTCACCACGCTGCGGTTGGGCGGCGGAATGGGCAGCGGCCGGCCGGCGCTCCACGCCTGGAGGGCGGCTCCCAGGGTGGGGAAGTAGTGCACCTTCTCGACCGCGTCATAGCGCGGCACGCAGTCCTGTGCCACCAGGGCTCGCCAGGCCGGCACGGGGGGCTCGGCGGTTTCTGTCGATGAATTGGACGATTCGTCTCCCGCCTGCCGGGCGTAGGGGCCGCCGCCGAGATCCATGCTCAGGCCGTAGCTGTAGTCCACCCGCACCCGCCGCCCGGGCTCGGCGGTGAGAAAAAGCAAGCGGCCGCGCTCCGGATCGACGGCGACCCGGGCCGCGGCGTCCACCTCGGCCGGTGCCGTCCAGTCCTTGAGATCGCAGATCTCCAGGGCGGCCGGAGGGAGCGGAGCGAAGCCCGTCTCGCCGGCCGCGCTGACCAGGATCCGGAAGGCCGGATCCTCGGAGAAGAATCCGTTGCCGCCAAAGGCTTCCGGCTCGCCGCGGCGGCGGGCCGCGAGGTCGGCGGCGAGAGCCGCGCGGCGCAACGGCGCCGGCAACTGCCGCTCGGTGGTAGTGTAGACCGAAGGGACGGCGGTCTGCGGCGGGTTGAACAGCGGGACGTCGATGCCGAAGGGGTGGAACGTGTAGCCGGCGCCCGCGACCACCTCGTGCGGCGTGCCGCCGGACACCGGGAAGCTCTCCAGGCGCCAGAAGGCCAGCCCGAGGTTGAGCAGGTGGAAGCCGCCGCGGTCGCCCAGGGGAGGATTGGACGGATCGGAGGGCCGCAGATCGGCGCTGTGGGCGAGGAGGTTGAACGGGCCGCCGAGGCCGTCCAGGCCGCCGATCCGTCGCAGGTCGGCCGTGCCGCCTGCCGCCACCGTGCCGGCCGGATCGAGGAAGGAGGCCGTGGCGGCGAGCGCCCGGCGGTAGTCGACGGCGTGGCACGCCCATCCGGTGGCATCGGCCGCGGCCCGTTCCAAAGCCGCCGGAGTGCCCTTGCTGCGGCGGTAGGCGAGGGCGTTCGCCACCCCGGTGCGCTGGCTGGGCAGCGGCTGGCGCGCGTGCTCCAGGCCGCGCACACCGACCAGGTCGCCGATGTAAGGCACCTGCCAGTCTTCGCAGGTTTCGATGAACCAGCCGCGATAGAGAGCATCGAGGTCTTCGAGGATCACCCCGAACGGAAATTCGAGCGCCGCCATGAGGGTGCGCAGCGGCTCGCCCTCGTAGGCGTCGCGGTACCGGATGTAGGCCGGCAGCAGGTCGTAGAGACGGGGACGCGCGGTGCTCATGGCGCGAGCCCCGTGAGGTCCGGCGGATCGAGCAGGACCAGCTCGGCGGGCAGGATCTCCTGCGTCACCGGGTCGAGAGACGGCGGCGCCGCCCGGCGCTCGCGGGGCTCGCCGTCTCCGCCGGAGCCGTCGCCATCGGCTCCGTCGGCGCCGCGGCCGGCCCAGGAGAAGCGGTCGAGGTCCACCGCGCGGACACCGCGCACGCCTTGCATGGCGCTGACCACTGCCGCCGCGCTGATGCTGCCTTCGAAGCTCGCGCGCACGAAGCCGAACTGGTCCGCCACCGCGGCCAGGACGTCCTTGCGCACGTCGTCCCACAGGAACCCCGGCGCCACCTGGATGCTCGCCGCGACGAGCACCCGCACCGGCCGGTAGCTCTGGACGGTGACCGGGCTGTCGAAAGCGCGGTTGCTCTGGATGGCGCCGAGGAGATCGCGGATCAGCGCGCTCCCCGCGGGGATGGGCACGCCGCCGGGAGCGGCGAGGGTGATCTGCACCGCCCGGCTGCCACCGGCGATGATCCCCCAGGCACCCGCTTTTTCGACTCCGGGGTATTCCAGGGCGAAGTCCTCGAAGTCCTTGAGCGACACGATCCGGCCGAGGGTGTACAGCTTGCGCGGCGCGCGGTAGCGGATCTCCTCGCGGCTCTCCGCCGGCGCTCCCGGGGAGGACGGCAACGGATTGGCGACCGTGTCGAGCCCGAGCGGCCGGGTGGCGAGCAGGCTCAGGCCGCCCGCCACCACCGTGCGGGACGACATGCCGGTGCGGTAGGTGGCCACCACGTTGTCGCGGCCGCTCGGCAGGCGCGCGCCGCTCACCCCGTCGCCGAAGATCAGCGTGGCACGGCCGAGATGATCGAGGTCGACCCGGTAGACGCGGCTCTCGCCGTCCCGCCGGTGGAGCGCGCCGACCTCTTCCCAGAGCTGGCGCTGGGCATAGACCGCGAGGGTCGACCGCGGGCCGCCGGCGCCGCGCACGAAGGCCGGCGGCTGGGCCAGGCCGAACATCTGGTTGGCTGCCGCCGCGTCGCCGTCGCCGAGCACCTCCTGCCCCACCGTGACCCCCTCGGTGGCGGCGACGACGTTGCCACACACCTGGAGCGTCGAGGCGTCGAGGACCAGCGGGTGGGTGCCCGGCCGCGGCAGGCGGACGACGTAGATCGGGTGCTCTTCGCCCGGCGGGCTGACGTTCTCGGGTACGGACAGGCAGTCGGCCAGCTCGGCGGCGAGCAGGGTCATGCCGGTGAAATCACCCGCGACCTCGATCTCCAGGGTGACCCGGAGGGTCGAATTCCACAGCTTCGACGAGCCCAGGGTCGCCGCCAGCCGGCCGGCGCCGGAGGTGCCGGTCTCGGTGTGCGCCACGCCGAGCGCGTGGTCGGACTGCGCCTGCGCGATGAGCGCCGAGAGGACCTCCTGCAGCTTGGCGGCGGGCATCCGCTCCTGCACGTCGGGCAGCCGGTCGCCGCGGGCGCCGAGCCAGAACCGGATGGTGACCTCGGAGGCCGGATTCACCTCCGAGAGCTGATCGCGCAAGCGGCCGAGCCGGGCGCCGACGAGATTGGCCGGCTCCGAGATTCCCGAGAAGGCCTCCGGCAGGGTCCGGCCCATGACGATCACCTTGCGCCGGCTGCCCAGGGTCAGGAGCTCGGCCCGCAGGACGCCCACCGCCGCCACGACCGCGAAGACGATGTTCGGGCGCAGGCCGAGAGCCTCGCTCTGCACAGAGGCACGGGTCTGCCGCAAGTCGAACGAGGCGAGCAGCGGATCGGGATCGGCGACCTCGACGCGCGTCACCGTGGCGGTGAGCGAAAAGTCGCGGCGCAGCACGGTGTAGACCCGGCGGATGCGGTAGACGCCCACCGCCGTCGCACCCGATGCCTCTCCCGGGCGGAGCGCGATCCAGCTCCCCGCGGCGAGATTGGGCACGATGCCGTCGAGATCGATCTCATGGCCGCGGATGCGGAAGTCCGGCCAGTCGCGGGAAAAACCGGTGAACGGCGTCGCGACGACCGCCGCGCCGTCCGGTCCGCCGGCCACCGCGACCACCCGCCGCGCGCCGCCGAGATGGACGGGAGACCAGGTCACGCCATGATCGATCGAGCTCCACAGCCCGTCGGGCAGGCCGGCGTACACCCGCGTCACCAGGGCGGCCTTGTCGTCGATGACCGCCAGGGAGAGGATCTCGGGCATGCCGCCGCTACCTCCCACCACCGGCAGCGCCGCCCGCTGCCAGTGGTCGCCGCCGTCGGTCGAGCGGAACAGGCCGCGCGCCGTGCCGGCGAAGAGGTTGAGCGTGTCGTGCTGGCGCTCCCGGTAGGCCACCAGCGGATGGACCGGCGTCAGGCTCACGCCGGTGAACGGATCGGTGGCCGGGATACCGCGGTTCACCGGATGCCAGCGGCGGCCGCCGTTGGTCGATTGGAAGACGCCGCGCGCCGTGCCGGCGTAGATCAGGTTCTTCTCCGGCAGCGGCGCCAATGCGCTCACCACGACGTCGGTGAGGCCGGTGTCCGCGTCGGTGTCGGGCAGGCCCCGGTTGGCGGCCAGCCAGCTCCGGCCGGCGTCGGCCGACCGGAAGACGCCGCTGTCGGTGCCCGCGAAAAGCATCGGGACGTCCCCCCAGCGCACCGCGGCCAGGGTGCGCACCGTGGTCGCCGGCAGCGGCCCCGGCTGCGCCTTCTTGCTGCGGAACAGGCGGCGGCGGGGATGGATCACCACCGGCGACGAGGTCACCTCCCAGATCTCCCCCTGGTCGGTGGAGCGGTAGACGCCGCCGGCCGGCGTGCCGGCAAAAAGGACGCCGTGCGGGCCGGGGATCACCGTCTGCACGTCGAGCTGTTGCAAGCCGCGGCGGGACGCCTTCCAGGTCGCTCCCCCATCCACCGAACGGTAGATGCCGTCGCCCGCCGTGCCGGCGAACAGGTTGCCCTCCGCATCGACCGCCAGGCATTGAATCACCGCGTTCGCCGGCAGCCCGCGGTTGCGCGGCTCCCAGCCGGCGTCACCGGAGAGCAGCACGCCGCCGTCGACGGTCTGCACCTGCTGCCGCATCTCCGCCGGCAGCTCTCCCCACACCGGCGCGTTCTGCCCGAACAGACCGTACTGCTGGCGGAAGGCGAGCACCTCCAGCTCCTTGATCGCCTCCTGCGGCAGATCGGCGGCGAGCGGCAGACTCCAGGCGATCTCCGTGTACGGCGCCGAGCCGGAAGCGCCGGGCTGGATCTTGACGCCGGTGAGGAGCCGGAAGATGCGCACCGGCTGCCCTGCCAGATTGCCCAGCACGAGGATGGCGCTGCCCGTCGAGAGGCCGTTGCCGGTGCCCAGGAGCTTGAGGCTGGTGGCGGCGCCGGTCAGCTCCGGCGTCTGCTCCACGGACTGCAGCGGCGGCCGCAGGAGGTTCCAGGAAGCCCGGGCGCGCAGCCCCTCGATGGTCTCGAAGATCTGCGGCTCGGCGCCGGGCGGCGGCACGCTGCGCACCACCAGCCGGGGCGGCATCTCGATCTCGTCCGGCAGCCCCTTCACCTGGGTGACGTTGATCGCCAGATCGGCGCTGCCGGCGACGCCGGGGCGCGGGCGGTAGCCGATCATCTGCACCAGCTCGTGTACGGACCGGTCTTCGAGAGCGGTCCGCAGGTAGCCCTCCTGGATGATCCGCTCCTGGTAGAAGGTCAGCACGTCGGCCACCGTGGCCCACGACTTGACGAGCGCCACCAGCCAATCGTCCGGGCTGGCGACGTTGATGCGGATGACCCGCTTCAGCCGGTCCTCGACCTCGGAGGACACCTCGCGGGGGGCGGACTGCATGCTCAGGACCAGCCGGTCCAGCATCTCGCGCACGAACCCGTCGTAGGTCCCCGCCCGATAGCTCAGGCTCTGCCGCCCGGGGCGGTTCACCGGCCGCGCGAATCGGGCCATCAGCCCTCCTCGATCCTGACTTTGAAGGTGCCGTGCTGCGGCGCCGCCGGATCGTTGTCGAGCCGCGCGATCTCCAGCGGCCCGATGGCGATGCGACCGGCCGCCATCTCGTCACCGGGCGGCTGCCCCCAGCGCTGGAAGACGTCGGCCTTCACATCGGCCACTCCGGGAACGCTCATGATCAGCGCCGTGATCTTGCTCACGTAGACCGACTCGCCGAAGGTCAGGTCGTCGGGATCGAACAGCCGCTTCCCCGGCTGCAGGATCTCCTGGAAGAACCGCTGGTAGGCGGTCTCCGTCTTGAGCCCCGGCTGGAGGACGACGGTCATCTGGATGTCGAGCGGCACGTACAGCGGCTCGCGGATCACCAGATCCCAGCCGGCGAGCAGGCAGGGCTCCAGGTAGCGGCGCAGCCGGGCCTCGAACGCGGCGTCGAGCGGCAGACCGCCACGCCGCTGCACATACAGCAGGATGACGTGAGCGCTCCCCGCCCAGCGGCGGCGCGACACGGCGCGCAGCACCTCCGGATGGCGCACCGCGAGCTCCGCGCAGTCCTCGTCGGTGACGCAGCGGAGCTGAAAGGCCCTGGAGGCGACGATATCCGGGGCGTAGATCTGCGCGGACGCGGCCGGCGTCTGGCGGTTGCCACCCATGCCGGGCAGATAGTTGCGCACGCCGGCGATCACCAGGTCCCGCTCGGCAAGCTGTTGCAGGGTCTCCGCGGCGAGGACGATATGCCCCACGGAGCTCGGACCGACGTTCCCGCCGGGCCCCAGACCGATCCGGTAGCGCGCCAGGAAGCGCGAGCCGGGCGCCGGGCGGCGGCCGGCCTCGCCGTTGCCGAAGCGCAGGTGGGCGCGGCCGTGATCGTCCACCTCGACGGCGAAGTCGCGGGCGAAACGGCTGCTGTTGAGCAGGTCGTACTGCGGCCGCCAGCGCGGATGCCACGGCTCGATGCGCGCGCGCGCCTCCTCGACCGAGCCGGCCGCCAGGTGCGCCGGGACCTCGAAGAGCTCGACGTCCGGCGCCGCCTCCCACCCATCCTGCTGCACGGCGCGGACCGCCGCTTCACGGCGCGCCGCCACGGCGTCGAACGGCACGCGAAAGGTGAGCCCGGCATGTGGCAGGACCGGATCGTAGGCGCCGCGCACGGGCACCGCCGGCAGGAGATCCTCGATGGTCACCCCATGGTCCGCCAGCACGATGTTGCCGATCACCAGGCTGAGCCGTTCCTGGCGCACCCGGCCGACGGTGCGCGAGATCGGGAAGTCGGCGCGCAGGGCGTCCTCGTCGAACCAGGCGATCTCGGTGACGATCTCCCGGGTCAGCGGATCGCGGGAGAGGACCGGGGGACGCGACAGGCGCACCGCCTGGCGTTCGCGCGGATCGGTGGCCCGTCCCCCCGCACCGCCCGCTCCCGGTCCGACGCGTTTTTCGATCACCAGCACGTCGCCCGCCGCGAGCTGCCCGAAATGGCCGCGCAGCGACGCCGACGTGGCGCCGCGCGCCAGCGTGTAGTCCTCCGCTCCCCAGGTGTAGACGTCGAGCTCGTTGTGCTCCGGATAGATCACCACCGGCACCATGGTCTGAAAGATCATCGGGTCCTGCTCCAGGGCCCGCAGATGCTCCCGCGATCCGGCCAGGACACAGGCCGGCACGCGCGACGCCACGGTGAAGAGCTGCGTCCCCGCCGGCAGCACGAAGCCGGGCGGCGGGCCCTCGGTCTCGCCGAAGCCGGCCTCGGCGCCCGCCGCGTAGGCGACCTGGACGTGCACCCAGACGCGGGCGTTGGTCCCTTCGTCGAGACGGAAGTCGAGCAGGCGGGTGTGCCGGCGCACCGAGATCCGGCGCCGCGACGTGTCGAGATAGGCCTCGGTGGCGACGGCGTCCTGGTAGTAGCTCAGATAGTCGGCCGCATAGGCCAGCACCTCGACGACGGTGACCCCGAGGTCCGCCGGATTGCGCTCCTGCCACTGCGGGATGTAGAACGCCATCCGCTCCAGCATCAATTGGCGAAAGCTCTCGAAGTCCTTCGCCAGATAGTCGATCTCGGTACGCTCCCGCGGTACGGCGTCGCGGAAGAATCGCGGCACCATGCGCGCCGCCGGCTCGTCGGAGCGAAAGGCCACGGGAGCGGACGAGAAGACCGGATCGACGTCCGGCATCTCCACCAGCTCCAGCGTATGCACCGGCGGATCGTGGGCGTAGGCTTCCTGGGCCTGGGTCTCCACCGTGACCTCGACGGCGCCGGGGTCGCCGTCGAGGCTCGGTGCGTGGGCGTCCAGCACATGGACGAACGGCGCCGGCTTGCCGTCGAGGAGGATGCGGATGCGCGACGCGTTGATCCCGGCGGGCACGGCGCTCTTCGCCCCCGCCGCCGAGGGGACGAAATGCAGGTGGAGGCGCCAGAGCTGCCCGCCCGACGAGCCCTGCCGCGGCAGCCGCTCCACGGTCACGTAGTCGAGACCCTTGAGACGCGGGCTCCGCATCAGCACCTTGCGGCGCTGATCGCGGTTCCGCGTTGCCACCGGAGTCAGCGTCGCCATGGCGCTCCGGGCGGCTCGAACACCGCCACACGAATCTCGCTGTCGCGCACGAGGAGATAGGTGAGGCTCACCTTGAGCGCGCCGTCCTCCCGCGCCTCGACGTCGACCTTGGTGACCCGGATCACGTCGCTCATCCAGCGCTGCAGCGCGGTCTTGACCAGGAGCTGCACCGCGCCCGCCACGTTCTGGGTGTCGGGACCATAGAGGATCCGCAGGAGACCGCAGCCGAATTCGGGACGGTTCACCCGCTCGCCGGGCTCGGTGAACAGCACCAGCTCGATCATCTGCTGGACGTGCAGGTCGTAGTCGGGGTCGGCGATCCGTCCGTAGCTGTTGATCTTGAACGGAAAGCCGACCTCGATGGCCTCTTGGTTCTGCGCTCGCGACGCCATGGTCTCCTCGCTGTCTCCAATCGGCTCAGGCCGGCATGAAACTGATCGAAGCCCCGCCCAGGGAGAGCGACGTCGCGCCCGACACCTTGGTCGACACCGAGGTGATCGACACGCTCGACGTCCCGGTGATCGAAGCGGAGCTGCCGGCGGTCACCGAAAAGCTCGTGGAGGCGGTGACCGATGCGCCCTTCACCGTGAACGAGGCGTCGCCGGCGCTCGCGGTGACGCTGAAACCGCCGGTCGACGAGGTCAGGCTGATGTCGCCGCTCGCCGAGCCGGTGAGCTTGCCGCTGCTCGACGTCACCGCGATGTCGTTGGTGATGGTGGCGGTGAGCTGACCCTGTGCCGTGATGGTGGTGTCCTTGGTCGTCGTGGTCCCCAGCGTTTCGCTGCTGGTGTTGATGGCCTGGGGCGTCATGTTGAACGTGCTCGTCCCCTTGCTCCCGTTGACCGACACGGCGAGGCCCGCCGAGCTCATGACCACCGTCACCGTGATCGGGTCCGACAGCGTGGGATCCTTGTAGATCATCTGCACCTGGCCCTTCTGGTTCGTGTCGTCCACCCACAGGCTCACGACGCGCGTCTTGAACACCTTCACCTGCGACGGATCTTCGTTGTTGGTGCCCACTTCCGTCGGCACGTCGCTTGGGGAGCCGGGGTTCCAGAAGCAGCCGCTCCAGATCGGATAGGTCGGATCGCCGCCCTCGAACTCGATCCACACCAGGGCGCCGATCGGCGGGATGGTGTAGAAACCCACCTGTTGGCCGGCATACGGCACGCAGGGGAGGGCCCAGTTGAGCGTCATGCCGGGCACCGACGGCACCGTCGCCTGCACGCGGCCGATCTTCAAGGGGTCCTTGTTGTCCTTCACCAGACCGCGGTACTTGCCAAAGTAGCGCCCCTCATGGCGCCGTGCAGGGTCGTTCATCGTGTCCAGCGGATCTCTGATCATTGCCGTCTCATTCCTCGTCAGTAGTCGGTCACTGCTTGAATCTTGGAGTCGAACCCCTCACGGACCAGCACAAATTTCTGGAGGTAGCGCAGGCCGTTCTTTTCAAAGGTGAAGTTGTGATTGACCTGCTTGACGAAATAGGTGCCGTCGTACCGGGTGCCGACACCGCGGAGGTCGACCAATCCGGCCGTCTGGAGAATCGCGCCGTACTGGGCGGTCTCGACCTCGCCTTCGATCACCACCACCTCCTGCGCCGAGCGGTTGGTCTTCGCCTGCGCCAGGTTTTGCGCATCGATGGCGCTCAATCCGGGGTGCAGGAAGAGCGTGCCACGAGTGGTCAGCGTGGAAAGCTGCGTGGTGAAGGTCGACGGCGTCGTCGCCACGCTGCTCACCGCCGACGGGATGGGGCCGGTCTGGGCGAGGTTCAGGAGCGGGTTGGCGCTGCCGACGGCGATCGGCACCGCGGCGGCCGGGTTCTTCGTCAGGTCGAGCACACTGCCGTATGTGATCGTCGGAGCCAGCGCGTCATAGGTCATGGTGAGCGAGGTCAGGTTGTCGGCCCGGCTCATGTTGATGGTGAGCGCCTTCTGCGAGGTGCCGGTCGTCACCGGCGGTCCCCAGTAGGCCGTATTCGTGCCGGCCGAGGAGCCCGGCAGGACATAAAAAAGGAAGCCGTGCCGCGCGGCGAGCATCTGGATCAGATACCGGTCGGTGCAGTTCTGCTGCGGCACCCAGTTCGCCGGCGCCGACTCCCCCGTCGGCACCGTCACGCTCAGCGTGACGCCCAGCGAGCTGTAGTTGCCGAGGATCTGCTTCACGATGGCCGAGTCCGCCGTGTTCTGGAACTGGGCGGAAATCTCGATGAGATCCATCATGACGCTCACGTCTTCGCCGATCACCGTGACCGTCGTCCCCTCCTGCCCCACCACCACTTCCTGACGGGTGATGAAGCCGTCCATCAACACGGTCGCCGTGGTGCTGGTCGATGGCTGCACCGTCACCTGGACACGGACGAAAGGGTCCAGCAGATCGGTGTCGAGCGCGGGGTATTCGGTGCCGGTCAGATCGGTCGCATCGTAGCGCGGGGCGCTGAAGGTCATCCGGAACCCGGAAGGGCAACGGCTGCTCTGGATGACCTCGATGGTGCGCAGCAACTTGCGCAGCGCCAGCGGCGCCGACGACGGCGTCGGACTGCCCATCAGAAGCTGGACGAACGTCTGGACGGGATCTGCCACGCGCTCAAGTCTCCGGAAGCCGCAGCACCTGACCGCTCGGCTCCACCAGATCGAAAGGGCTCATCGCCGCATTGGCGTCGCACAGGCGCCAGAACTGGTCCGGCTGGCGCAGGACACGGAACGCCACCAGGTCCAGACGCTCGCTCTGCGCCACCGCGGTGACACCTCCGAGGCGCACGTCACGCGGCAGGAACCGGCGGCTCTTGTAGGTCACCTCCCGTCCGTCGGGGCCGACCCATACGTGCTCGGGAAGCTCGAAATAGCGACTCGTTTTGCCGAACATTTTCGTTGTTCCTAGGTGAGCGCCTGCACCGCCGACGCGATCTGCGAGCCGAGCGACAGCAGCGCTTCGGCCGTGTTGAGGACCGACAGCGCCTGGACGACCCCGAGATTGACCGTCAGCAGCGTAAGATCCGTGTCGCCCGCCTCGTCGAAGGGACAGACTTCCAACGTGAGATCGGCCTCGGCCATCATCGGTGTCAACAGGGAATTGAACATCTTCTCCTTGATCGTGAGCGATTCGACGAACACCGGCAGAATCCGGCCCGCGCCCCAGACGAAAATGATGCGCGGCGCCGGTGGCGGTATCGCCTGCATTTTGCCGGTGGTCATGTTCGTCTCGTATTTCCCCAGATCGAGGACCGACGGGTTGACCATCATCTCCAACCCCGCCAGCGTGGGGAGCACACCGACCAGCGAGTTCCACGCCTTGTCCGAGCCCTCCAGTTGGATCGTGAGAGTGATCGTCTGCTTCGCCGGCCCGGCCAGCAGGTCCCGGCTGTCCTTGGCGTAGTAATTCGGCTTGAGCGAACGGGTCAGCGTCTCGGGATTGTATTGGAACACCACCAGCGACTTGTCGAGCACGCTGGACGGGTTGATCCGCACCAGCGCTCCCGAAATCCACGGCGTCGACCAGGGCGGCGACGGCGTCGCGGTCGTCGACAGGACGTCCGAAGAGGGCGCCACCACGTCCGAGCTCGAAGGCGCCGTCGGATTTGCATTGCTCATCGTTCACCTCGCTTCCCCAAAGGGGCTCCATACCAATCGCCCGCGATCCCCTGGGCGATCTCCCTGCCGATCTGCTGATGCGACGCACCCGCGGCGATCCGGATCGCCCGCCTGCCGATCTCGATCGCGCCGCCCCGGCGCAGCGCCTCCGGCATCCCGTACCGCTCGATGATCAGCGACAGCTCGTGCTGCAC
>DATARD010000311.1:0-15154 GCA_036264355.1 Thermoanaerobaculia bacterium | reverse complement strand
AGGTCTCGGCGATCTGCTCTACACGATGGCCCTGGAGTACACGCAGCACTGGCCCGTCGAGCCGGACGGCGCGTTCTACCACCAGGTGCGGGCGGCGGTCGCCGACGTCCGGCACCTCGAAGGCTACCTTGCCCACCTCGACACGCAACGGGCGGAAGCATCGCTGTCCGATCATGAGGAGCGGGTTTCCGAGGTCTGCGGAAAGTTAGTGCCCGATCTGCGGGCGGTCGCCGACGCCCTGGAAACCGCTCTCGGGCCGATGGGGGCGACGCGATGAGCGCCGACATCCAACTTGTCGCCGTCCCGCCAGTCGTTGACCCGGAAGACTTCCACGACTTCGAGGGGTTCAGGGAGACAACCCTGTCCCTCTTCACCGATCCGGAGCACAACGCCGCTCTCCGCGCCACCGGCCGGCTGCTCTTCACCATGGCCAGCGAAGGTGACAACGACTGGCCAGCCGAGCCGGAGGGGAGCCCGCGCCACCAGCTTCGCGCCGCTGTCGCGGATCTCCGCTTTATGCAGGGCTTCCTCGGAATGCTCGGCCGTCCCATGGAGTGCGCCCGCGCTGGCCACGATGGACACCTCGCACGGGTGGCCCTGCGGCTGTCCGGTCAGGTCGGCGAGATCGCCGCCGTCCTGGAAAGCGAGCTGGGCAACTGGCGGGGGGAGGAGTAGGCCATGTCGCGCGTGCCTACCCCTCTCCGATGGAAGCGCCGGAGCTTCGCCGTCCTGGAACAGCGCGGCCTGGTGGACCAGAGCACCGCCGTGGCGGTCCTGGGCATCGTCGCCGGTCCCTTCGCCATCTACGCCGCAGGCCGGGCGTACAACGCGACCGGCGAGCCGTTCGTCCTCATCCATCTACCCTCACAAGGCCGGATTCTTGACCTCCCGATGCAGGCATCCTGCAAGGAAGCTGCGGAGCGGTTCGCCGCCCTGGATCTCAACTGGTGGACCTGCATTCCCGAGGAGGTCATCGGCCCCGATCTCCAGGAGATGCGCAACCTTCTGCTCCGGATCAAACCGCCCTCCGGGCTCAGCCGCGACGCCATGAAGGCATGGACCGGGGAGGAGCCTTGAAGACGGCAAGCTTCACGGTCCGCGCCTCTACAGACCAGGCGCTCCGCTGGAACCGCGCGGCAGAAGCTGAGGGGCACAGGAGCGCCGGAACGTGGCTCGCCTGTGCTGCGGATGCCTATCTGAAGGTGAGGGCCAAGGCGGGGATGCCGTTGCCGCTGGCGTGGCGCCATGGGCGGCTCTTCGTCCGCCTGGAGGACGGCACGGAGCCCGAGCTGCGGGGATGGGTCTCTCTGCCCTTCGGGATCTTCCACGGCTCGCCAGAGGGGCCAATCCCGCAGGGCTCGACACACCTCTACAGCCTGGTCTACCTGCCGGCCCGGCGGATTGTGGCGACGTTCCGGACCGCGGGCCACTGCCGGGCGCTCGCCGCCGAGCTGGCGGGCGTCTGGGCACGGAGCGGCGGGGAGGAGACCGACACGCGGGCGGGGCCGATCGTTGACCGCCACGTCAGGGAGGCGAAGTAGAACACGGGGCCGGCTCCGGAAGGGGCCGGCCCTTTTTATGCCCGTGCTAGTATTGGACCATGGAGACTCAATCCGTTGGCCTCCCCGTAACCGACTCAACGAGAAAGAGGATATGGGATTCTCTCGTGGAGAGCGATTTCGGCGAACGCTACTATCAGGAAGTTTGTGCTAAGGTATCAGCACGCGAGAGACAACTTCAGGCCGCGCAGTTCCTGCTCAGTTCTGGTGCGCTTGTGACGCTGTTGACGGGGGTATCGCCGATATGGAAACAGCTTGCGGCCTTTGCAGCAGCGGCCATCAGCGGGATTCTCTTGACACAGAAGCTATCTCGATCGAGCAGCACGGCTGTTCAACTGCAAGACGGCTGGTCAGATTTGCATCGGCAGCTAGAGCTACTCTGGGCGCGATTAGAAAACATGAGGGAAGAGGACGTTCTAGCGCATTGGGAAAAACTGTCTTTGGAAGCAAAGACATTGAACAGCAAGGCGACGCAAACGTTTCCGGCATCTCAGTTCAACAAATTGCGCCTTGCCTGTTGGGAAGCAACTCTCAGAGAGAGAACGACGGCTACGATCTAGCTGACCGCCCGCGAGTCTATCCGCCACCGCCAACAGCACCGCCGGAGCCACCACCCCGACCCCCGCGGACCGGCCCGGAGCCGCCTCCAAGGCGGACGCCACCGATGCCGCCAGACATCATCCCAGATCCTGGAAGTCCGCGCTGGCCTCCTTTTGAACCACCCGCTTGGAGATGACTTCGTTATCTACGCCGTCAGCAACTCCGCCACCTTCCAAGGCTTCCGGGTGATCCCCGCCACCATGGCCGGGGTGCAACCCTTCAGCGTGCGGTGAGACCAGCAGAGGTTGTAGCTCGCCGCGAACAGGTTCACCGCCGCCTTGAGGTTGTCCCGCTTCTTCGAGAAGCCCGTGGTCAACCGGGTGAACCGGCGAGACATCATCCGCACATGAAGGTTGAGCCGCTCCACGTGCGAGGTGCAGACCTTGGACTCCTCCGGGGTGCCGGAGATGACGCGCTTCTCAGCCGATATTATGGACGGCGGAGAGTACCGCCGCTCTGAGTCCAAACCGTTGCCGGAGTAGGTTTTGATCAACATCCCGTAATCGATCTGTCCGCCGAAGTAGGTTTCCAGGGCGGCCGGGTATCCGTCGAAACCGTCTGTCGAGATCTGGAATCGATCGGCGCTCACCGCCGCGGAGAGCTTTGCCGCGAACGTGAGCGCGTCCTCGGAAGTGCGCCGGCCGACGTGGTGAGCCAGGATGAGCTTGGAGGTGCGCTCGATCCCGAGGAACGTGTACGCATCGCCCAGCTCGGCGTCCGTAAGCTGTTTGCGCACCTTGGTCTTCTCCTTCATCGCCACGTAGGACCACAGCTCGTCACACTGCACATCTTCAACCTTCACGTCCCGCACCATCCGACCGAGCAGCGCGGCGCACTTGTCACCCACCACCAGGAGGAGGGAGCAAATCGTGTCGCGGTGGACACCGGTTACCCGCTCCGTGCTCCGGATCGAGGAGCCCTCTGAGAGGAGGGAGATGCAGAGGGCGGCCTTCTCCATGTCGAGGCGCATCTTGCCCAGCGGCCGGGGCGGGATGATGCCGAACGACTTCTTGCACGCCTTGCAGAACCGGCGCGGGTTGCCGTGGGCGTCCTTGCCCCATCCAATCGACGGACCGCCGCAAGTGCGGCAGGCTGGGGCGGTCGGGGTGGAGGTCGTGGCGGTCATGGGCTCTTCTCTGACTTACAGGGACATTGTACAGACAACGTCTGACCAGGTCAAGCGGTCCACGCGTGGAAATGTGCGGAAGTCTGCTGTACACTGTCTGTATGAGTGAGACCAAAGACATCCGGCTCGACATGCGTGTCTCCAGGACCGAGAAAGAGCTGTTTCAAAAGGCAGCAGAGCAGGACGGCCGGCCCCTGTCCAACTGGATCAGGGACCGTCTACTGCGCGCCGCGAAGGCTGAGCTTGGGGAAGAAGAGGGAGCGAAGGGGAAAGGCAAACGCCCCTCCCCCTGACGCCCGGGGCTATGCGGGACCGGGGCCGGGTGGACCGCAACATCTCCCACCATCGCCCAATCCCGCCGCCCCACTTGGCATAATTCTGCCGCATGAGGACACGTCTCCTCTTTGACGTGTCCCGCGCAAGAGATCCCGTGTTATGGTGGATGCACGGGCGCCCCTTACACGGGAACGTCTGTTGGGCCTCTAAACCGGGTCAACTTTGGCGAGTGAGACCGGTTTCGAGGCTCTTCGTTTTGTGTGTGTCTCTCCCGTCCAGCTACTCCCGTCCCAAGCATCCCGGTCCGTAAGTAGCTGGAAAGAAGGGACTTCTTCTTGCCAGTTGGGTATCTTTGCAGAGATGGACGGCAGGTGTCAATACGGTACAGGTTCGGCGACCGGAGAGATTCCGGAGAGGACGAAAGGCCGATACCTTAACAGAAACTGGATTCTGATCTACCTAATCAGAAACTGGATTCTGATACTGGCGGAGAGGGGCGGCGGCACCCCGAGGAAGTTACTGCACACCTTACGCCTCCCCACCGCCCACACCGAAGTAGGACACGACCTAGGCTGGGGCGGATTGAACGTGGCCCGGGACAGATTGAGCTTGCAGCGGGGCAGATCGAATGTGTCCTCGGCACGGACGGACCTTTTCCAGGCACGAACGGATCTGGACCAGGCCCACGGCGGAGCGGACCAGGGCCATCAGGGTCCGCGGCGCCGACCGGACAGACCCTAGCTGTTCTGGATGCTTCACCGCTCCGGCTGTTCCCCGGTCCCCGTCGGAGGGTGTATGATCTCGAAGCACAACGTCCCCCGCAGATGCCTGCCACGGGACCGTTCTCAAGGAACCTCGACGATCATGGGCATGCCTGCCAAGCTCCAGATCCCGCCGGACGATACTGCACTGGACGATGTCTATGGCGCGATCGAGGAGTCGCGGCGTATCCTCGACCTGCCAGACGATTGGGACAGTGAAGGCAGCCCCGCGTTTGCGGAGGCTACATGGCTGCGGGCGGCTGATTTCCTCCGCCGCTGCGCGTCGGCGCTCTGGGACCGTGAGAGCAGCGTCCTGCCCGTCCCACAGATCCTTCCTGGCCCTGAGTCGAGCATCGACATCCACTGGCAGGGCTCGCGGCGTGAGCTTCTGCTCAACATCCCTTCTGACAACGACGCGCCCATCACCTTCTACGGCGACGATTATGGCCAGGACAAGAGGAAAGGCCAGATCGAAGAGGGTGCGCCCGACCTGGACCTCTTGACGTGGCTGACAGCGACGGATTGAACGCTTGGCCCAAAGAAGACATCCCTGACCACGATCGACTGTACATGCGGGTTCACCGCAATAACCAAGTGAACGGGGCGCTCGCACCCGGCGCCTTCCGGGATCAACCGCCCGGCGGAGAGCGGCCGGGGATGTCGACCGACTGGTCCAGGTACTCGATCCCCGAGGACACCTTGGGGAGGGCGCGCAAGCCCGAGGACAACGGAGTGGTCGAGATGCTCGTCGGGCACGTCCGCGCGATTCCGGACCTGGTCGTGGAGCACATGCCTCTCCCCGACAACCGTGCACATACCGACGTCTTTGGCAAGAAAGACGTCGAGGTGCGACTCCTCCTCCGGAGAACCTGCCGCTGGGTCATCCCGGTGTCTTGATCTCGGCGAGGTCACACCTCGGAGGGAACCAGCAGTCAAGACTGCAAAGCCCAGTCTCGTCGCTCCGGTCCTCGATGCCCTGTCGTCCTTCTCGACTTGGCTTGCCGCCCTTGCCCCCCGCATGGGAATTTTGTCCAGATCGGGTATGCTTCACCCTGTAAGATCTGGAAGGGCCGTGGGGGTTCGCGGCGCGGCGTCCCAAAGAGCGGCCTGAGTGGTAACGGCAGTGTGGTAAAATCCCCGCGCCTGAAAGCTCGCGCGCCGGGGTGTAGTGCGTTCACGAGCCCGGGGGGATGGCACGCTGGCGTACTGAGGGACCGAGAGGAATCGCATGTTTGAGAAGTATAATGAGAAGGCCCGCCGAGCTCTCTTCTTCGCCCGCTACGAAGCCAGCAAGTTGGGCAGCCGCGTCATCGAATCCGAACACATTCTGTTGGGCATCCTCCGCGAGGGGGAGGAGACGGTCAGCGAGATCTTCCGCCGCTTCCAGGTGAAGCCGGAGGACATCCGCCGCGAGATCGAGGGGGAGCGCGTCTTCGTCGAGCGCATCTCCTCGACCGCCGAGCTCCCCCTGTCCGAGGAGTCCAAGAAGATCCTCGCCTACGCCTCCCACGAAGCGGAGAGCATGCTGCACGCCACGGTCGGCTCGGAGCATCTGCTGATCGGCCTCCTGCGGGTCGAGGGGTGCACGGCGATGCGCATCCTCTCCCAGCACAGCTTCGACGTGTATACGGTGCGCGAGGAGGTTCTCGCCATCGCCAAGGAGCGCGAGGCGTCGCAGCAGAAGAAGGAGCTCCCCTTTCTCTCGGAGTACGGACGGGACTTGACGTCCCTCGCCTCCGAGCAGTCGTTCGATCCGCTCATCGGCCGCGATGAGGAGGTCGACCGCATCGTCCAGATCCTCTCCCGCCGTACCAAGAACAACCCCATCCTGCTCGGCGAGCCCGGCGTCGGCAAGACCGCGATCGTCGAGGGCCTGGCGCAGCGCATCGTCGAGGGGCGGGTGCCGATCTTCCTCGCCAACAAGCGGATCGTCGCGCTCGACCTGTCGCTCATCGTCGCCGGCACCAAATACCGCGGCCAGTTCGAGGAGCGCCTGAAGGGGATCCTGAAGGAGCTCAAGGAGAGCAAGGAGCTGATCGTCTTCATCGACGAGATCCACTCCCTGATCGGCGCCGGCTCGGCCGAGGGGTCGCTCGACGCGGCCAACATCCTCAAACCGGCGCTGTCGCGCGGCGAGATTTCCTGCATCGGCGCGACGACGCTCAAGGAATACCGCAAGTACATCGAGAAGGACCGCTCCCTCCTCCGCCGCTTCCAGGCCATCCAGGTCAACCCGCCGACGCCCGAGCAGACGCAGGAGATCCTGGAGGGGGTCAAGGACCGCTACGAATCGTTCCACAAGGTGCGCTACCGCGCGGAAGCGCTGCGCACCGCGATCTACCAGTCCAGCCGCTACATCCCGGACCGCCACCTTCCCGACAAGGCGATCGACGTCATCGACGAGGCCGGCGCGCGGGTGAAGCTGCGGCGGGTGCGCGACACGCAGAACCTGCGCCGGCTGGAGCAGGAGATCCGCCAGGTGGTCAAGGAGATGAAGGTCGCGATCTCCGACAAGGACTTCGAGCGCGCCGTCTACCTGCGTGAGCGGGAGATCGAGCTGCGCGAAGACCTGGAGAGGATGTCGATCGCGGCGGACGAGACGGGCGTGCTGGAGGTGACCCGCCACGACATCGAGGAGGTCATCTCGTCGTGGACCGGCATCCCGGTGGCGGCCTTGCAGAGCGAGGAGGCGGAGCGGCTGCTGCGCATGGAGGAGATCCTCAAGCAGCGCGTCATCGGCCAGGACCGCTCGATTTCGGCCATCAGCCGCGCCATCCGGCGCTCGCGCCTGGGGGTCAGCAACCCGCAGCGGCCGGTGGGCTCGTTCATCTTCCTGGGCCCCTCGGGGGTCGGCAAGACCGAGGTGGCGCGCCAGCTTTCGCAATTCCTGTTCGGCAACCAGCGGGCGCTGGTCCGCTTCGACATGAGCGAGTACATGGAGAAGCACGCCGTCTCCAAGCTCATCGGCTCGCCGCCGGGCTACGTCGGCCACGAAGAGGGAGGGCAGCTCACCGAGCGGGTGCGCCGCCAGCCGTCTTCGCTGATCCTGTTCGACGAGATCGAGAAGGCGCACCCGGACGTCGCCAACCTGCTCCTCCAGATCCTCGAGGACGGCACGCTGACCGACGCCTACGGCAACCAGGTTGACTTCAAGAACACCCTGATCCTGATGACCTCGAATATCGGCAGCAAGCTGGTGTTGCGCGGCGGCCGCATGGGCTTCGGCGAGGGCAGCGCGCAGGAGAGCTTCCAGCGTCTCGAGGAAGAGATCCTGGGCGAGCTGCGGCGGTCGTTCAGCCCCGAGTTCATCAACCGCATCGATGAAGTGATCGTGTTCAATCCTTTGGGAGAGAGCGAGCTGCGCAGGATCGTCGACATCCTTCTCGAGGATGTCAACGAGACCCTTGCGGAGCGCGGACTGCGGGTGGAAGTGACACCGGAGGCGAGGGAGTGGCTGTTGCACAAGGCCGACATCGAGCCGTCGACCGGAGCCCGCCCCCTGCGTCGCACCATCCAACGTCATGTCCAGGACGCCGTGTCGGAGATCCTGATCAACCAACATGGACATGGAGAGGCGATCGACCGGATCTATGTGGATCTGGAGAATGACGCGCTCACGTTCAATCCCCACGCCCAGGAGATCGTCGTTCCCCAGCGCTGACCATCCGGAGCAGCAACCACTTCCGAAGACAGGTCTGTTTTCCGGCGGCCGGGCCGCCGAAAGCGAGGACACACGAGAATGAAGGCTGATCGGATCGTCAGTCGGCAAGAGCCTCGCCGGTCGGGCGGCTTCCGCCGGATCGGTATCAAAGCTCTGCGCCGCTTCCTGGTGCTGTGGCTCCCCCCCTTTCTGGTTACCCTCGGCATTCCCCTGGCCCAGGCCCAAGCTCCGGTCCCGGCGGCGGCTCCCCCCGCGCCCCTCGCTCCGACAGCAGGTCCCAGCGTCGAAGCCAATGCGGGCCGCCTCGTGCAGGCCGTCGAGTTCCATGGCACCAAGGCCCTGGCCGAGGAGACGCTGCTCTTCTACCTGGGCATCCAGATCGGCAAGCCGCTCGACGAGGCGCAGCTCAATCGCAAGATCAAGGAGCTGTGGGACCGTTCGCTGGTGGACGACATCCGCGTCGACGCCGAGCCGGCGACGAGCGGCGGCGTCAAGCTGACCATCACGGTGAAAGAGCGGCCGATCCTCCGCTCGGTCTCGTACGACAGCCTCAAGCGGATCTCGAAGACCGACCTCCAGGACAAGATGTCGACGCAGCGCATCCACGTGCGCGAAGGCGAGCCGATGAGCCTCGGCGAGCTGCAGCGGGTCAAGACGCTGATCGAGCAGCTCTATGCCGAAAAGGGCTACCGCTTCGCCCAGGCGCGCTACACGGTGTCGGACCTCGCGAACAATGAGAAGAAGGTCAGCTTCTCGGTCGACGAGGGGAACCGCGTCCGCATTCAGGACATCGACTTCGAAGGCAACACGGTCTACAACAACATCCACCTGCGCTTCGTGATGACCAACACGAAGAAGAGCGGGCTGATCACCCGCATCCTCAAGAAGGACATCTACGATCCGGCGAAGCTGCAGGAGGACCTGGACAAGATCCGCAAGCTGTACAAGGCCGCCGGCTACAAGAACGTGGTGATCGGCGATCCCAAGATCGCGGTCAAGGCGCTGCACCCCGACGCCAAGACGATCAAGGACCAGAACCGCCGCATGTTCCTCACCATCCCCATCGAAGAGGGGGAACGCTGGAAGTTCGGCGCGGTCACGATCGACGGCAACAAGATCTACCCCGAGCGGGCGCTGACCCACGTCTTCACCCACAGCCAGGGCTCCTGGCTGCGCCAGAAGCTGATCGACGACGGCGTCAAGCAGATCTCCGACCTCTACCACAACACGGGTTACATCTACGCCCAGGTGGAGCCGGAGCTGGTGGAGAAGCCGAACCGGGTGGCCGACGTGGTCATCCACGTCGTCGAGGGAGACCAGTTCCGCGTCGGGCGCATCGAGTTCGAAGGCAACTCGCGGACCATGGACAAGGTGCTGCGCCGCGAGCTCCGTCTGTGGGAAGGCGGCCTGGTGAACATCGGGGCGATCCGCAACAGCGTCCTCAAGGTCAACCAGCTCGGCTACTTCAAGCTGAACGAGGAAGATCCGGTCGAGATCGCCACCAACAGCGAGAAGAAACAGGTCAACCTCACGTTCAAAGGCGCGGAGTCCGACCGCACCGAGATCCAGTTCGGCGGCGGCTGGAGCGAGCTCGACGGCTTCTTCGGCCAGTTCGCGGTGAGCACGAAGAACTTCCTCGGCCGCGGTGAGCAGGCCGGCATCACCTACCAGAACGGCACCTACCGCGACTACTTCGATCTGTCGTACTCGGTCCCCTGGTTCCTCGACAAGCCGCAGAGCGTCGGCATCCGCGCCTTCAAGCAGTACATCGACTACGGGTTCGACACCTACAACCAGCAGTTGATCCGCAACAGCAAGGGCGCCATCCTGACCTACGGTCGCAACTTCAGGCTGTTCCAGTCGGCGAGCATCAGCTACAACCGCTCGGACTATGACGACCAGACGAGCTTCGTGGTGCCGGAGACCACGCCGCCGCCGCCGGCCGACCAGCCGCAGCCGGGGACGACGGTGACCACGCACACGCGGATCAACAACTCGTCGCTGCGTCCGGTGTGGGGCTTCGACAGCCGCGACAACCCGTTCGAGCCGACGCAGGGCCAGAAGCTCAGCCTGTCGGTGGAATACGCCGGCGGCTTCCTGGGCGGCGACAACTACTTCTGGAGGCCGGAAGGGTCCTACAGCCTCTTCCTGCCGACCTTCAACAACCCGGTGAAGCAGGTGTTCGCGATCAACGTCGAAGCCGGCTGGATCCACCCCAACGAAGGGAAGTCGATCCCGATCCTCGAGCGTTTCTATCTGGGCGGTGAGAACAGCATCCGCGGCCACCGCTTCCGCTCGATCTTCCTGCGCGACAACAAGGGGAACCCGGTGAAGGATCCTCTCACCGGGACCATTCTCGGCGGCGACAAGTACGATCAGTTCAACGTCGAATACCATTTCCTCCTGGGCGGCCCCTTCCGTCTGCTCGCCTTCGTCGACGGCGGCAACGTCTACGGGCAGGGGCAGAACTTCGATCTGTCGCGTCTCCGGTACACGTCGGGCCTGGAGCTGCGGGTCCTGCTCCCAGTGTTCGGGGCTCCTCTGCGCTTCATCTATGCTCACAACATGAACCCCCAGCCGGGCGACAGCTTCGAGAGCTTCCAGTTCAGCATCGGCACCAGCTTCTAAATAACCAAGGAGATGAGATCCATGGCGTCCATTTTCAATCGTTGTTCCCGGGCCTGTTTCGGGCTGACCCTCGGGCTGGCGCTCGCCGTCCCCGTCGTGGCGGCCGCCCAGCCCGCTGCCCCGGCCCAGCCGGGAGTCATCAAGATCGCGGTGATCGACACCGAGAAGATCCTCATGAACTCGGTCGCCGGCAAGAAGGCGCTGGCCGAGCTGAAGAAAGTGCAGGACGCCAAGGAGAAGGACCTCGGCGCCCGCCAGCAGGAGATCAAGGATCTCCAGGCCAAGCTCTCCGACGGCCGCCTGTCGCTCGCCCAGGACAAGCTCGAAGACATGCAGAAGCAGCTCGAGGACAAGGTGATCGCCCTGCGCCGCCTGCAGGACGACGCCCAGCGCGACCTCACCAAGAAGCGCGACGACGTGCTCGGCCAGATCGATCAGCAGGTCATGCCGGTGATCAACCAGGCCGGCAAGCAGCTCGGCTACACGCTGATCTTCCGCAAGTTCGAGAGCGGCCTGATCTACGCCGACGAGGCGATCGACATCACCGATTCGATCATCCAGCGGCTGGACGCAATGGGCAAATAACGACGTGGCATACCGGCTGGCGGAGCTTGCCGAGCTGGTCGGGGGCCGGATCGAAGGCGATCCGGAGCACGTCGTGGAGGCGATCCGGACGCTGGACGCCGCCGGACCCCGAGACCTCTCGTTCCTCACTCATCCGCGGTACCGCGCGCAGGCGCTCGCCAGCGCGGCGGGAGCGTTGCTGGTCGGGCGTGATTTTCCGCCCGAGCTGAGGTCTGGAGATGCGGGCGGTCCCCCCCGGCGCCACCTGCTGGTGGCCGACGAGCCGGCGCTCGCCCTGGCGCGGCTGATGGAGCGCCTCGGGCCGGCGGCCGAGCCGCTGGAGCCCGGCGTGCATCCGACGGCGGTCGTGGCGCCCGGTTGCTCGGTCGATCCCACCGCGCACGTCGGACCCTACGCGGTGCTCGGCGCCGGCAGCCGGATCGGCGCCGCGGCGGCGGTCCACGCCCTGGTGGTGGTGGGGCGCGACTGCGTGGTCGGCGATGGGGCGGTGCTCCATCCGCACGCCGTGCTCTACGACCGCACCGAGGTCGGCCCCGGCAGCGTCGTCCACGCCGGCGCCGTGCTGGGCAGCGACGGCTTCGGCTATGCGACCCATCGCGGCGTGCACCACAAAGTGCCGCAGCTCGGCCGGGTGGTGGTGGAGGGCGACGTCGAGATCGGCGCCAACTCGACCCTCGACCGCGCCACCCTCGGCGAGACCCGCATCGGCGCCGGCAGCAAGATCGACAATCTGGTCCAGGTCGGGCACAACGTGCAGGTCGGCAAGCACTGTATCCTTTGCGGGCAGGCCGGCATCGCAGGCAGCGCCCATCTCGGCGATTACGTCGTGCTCGCCGGGCAGGCGGGGGTCTCCGGACACATCGAGCTGGGCAAGGGCGCCCAGGTGGCGGCGAAGTCCGCGGCTCTCGGGCCGGTTCCGGCGGGCGGCAAGGTGGCCGGCATTCCAGCGGTCGAGCTGCGCCGCTGGAAACGCCAGATCGTGCTGCTCAACCGCCTGGAGGAGATGAGCCGCCGGCTGCGCGCCCTGGAACGCAAGGTGGGCACCGACGTCGACGGACAGGAGAAAGCAGGCAGGGACGAGGAGGGTTGACGTGAGCGAGCCGAACGCGAAATCCGCTGCGCGGGATGTCTGGGACATTGAGTGGATCCTGTCGGTGCTGCCGCACCGCTATCCGCTGCTGCTGGTCGACCGGGTGCTGGAGATGGAGCCCAAGAAGCGCATCGTGGCGCTCAAGAACGTCACGATCAACGAGCAGTTCTTCCAGGGCCACTTCCCCGGCCGGCCGGTGGTCCCCGGCGTGCTACTGATCGAGGGGTTGGCGCAAGCCGGCGGCCTGCTGCTGCTGCACGAGATCCCGGACCGCGAGACCAAGCTCATCCTCTTCATGGGGATCGAAGAAGCCAAGTTCCGCCGTCCGGTGGTCCCCGGCGACCAGATCCGCTACGAGGTCGAGGTGCTCCGCCTGCGCTCCGTGCACTGCAAGCTCGCCGGCAAGGTGCTGGTGGACGGCCAGGTGGCGGCACAGGCGGTCATCTCGTCGGCCATGGTCGATCGAGAGAAGGCGGAGAAGGCGGAGCGCGAGGCACGATGAGCGCGCAGATCCATCCGCTCGCCGTCGTGGACCCGGGCGCCGTGCTCGCCGACGGCGTCCGCGTCGGTCCGTTCGCCGTCGTCGGTCCTGAAGTCGAGATCGGCGAAGGCACCGAGGTCGCCGCCGGCGCCAAGATCGAAGGGCCGGCGAAGATCGGCCGCGAGAACCGCATCTTCTCCCACGCCTGCATCGGCTTCGAGCCGCAGGACCTCAAGTTCGGAGGCGAAAGGGTCACCGTCGAGATCGGTGACCGCAACGTATTCCGCGAAGGGTGCACCGTGCACCGCGGCACGGCCAAGGGGGGCGGCGTCACGAGGGTCGGCAGCGACAACCTCTTCATGACCTACACCCACATCGCGCACGACTGCCAGGTGGGCAGCCGCACCGTCTTCGCCAACAACGCCACCCTGGCCGGCCACGTCGAGGTGCACGACGACGCGAGCATCAGCGCCTTCACCTCGGTGCACCAGTTCTGCCGCGTCGGCCGCCACGCCTACGTCGGCGGCTACAGCGTGATCACCATGGACGCCCTGCCGTTCGTCAAGACGGTGGGGATCAAGCCGGCCTTCTATGGCGTCAACAAGATCGGTCTGTCGCGCAAGGGGGTTGGAGCCGAAACGATCCGTCTCCTGGAAAGGGCTCTCCGCCTGCTCGTGCGCTCGGGGCTCAACACGGCGCAAGCGCTGGCGCAGATCCGCACCGAGCTGGTGGGAGATCCGGACGTCGACTATCTGATCTCCTTCATCGAAAGCGCCAAGCGCGGCGTGCACAAGTCAGCGCCGCGGGGAGGCCGCACCGGAGGAGGGGAGTCCAACGCGGATGTCTGACCGTCTGCGAGTGGGGGTGATCGGCGCCGGCGCCATGGGCCGCAACCATGTGCGCAACCTGGCCGCGCTCCCCGGCGTCGAGCTAGTCGGGCTGCACGATCCGCGGACCGAAGCCGCCGAGGCACTGGCGGTCGAGCACGGCACCCGAGCCTTCGCCGATCTCGACGACCTCGCCGGGCGTATCGAAGCTGCGGTGGTCGCCGCGCCGACCGTCGCGCACGCCGAGATCGGCTGTGCGCTCTTCGCCCGCGGCCTCCACGTCCTCATCGAAAAGCCGATCGCCGCGAGCCTCGCCGAAGCCGACCGCCTGATCGCCGCGAGCCAGTCCGCCGGCCGTGTGTTGGCGGTCGGACACGTCGAGTTCTACAACCCGGCTGTCCAGGCTCTCCTCCAGATTGGCGTCCCACCGCGCTTCCTCGAAGTCCAGCGCCTGGCCGTCTTCTCGCCGCGCAGCCTGGACGTCGACGTCGTCCTCGACCTGATGATCCACGACCTCCAGATCCTCCACGCCCTCGACCCCAGCCCAGTCGCCGAAGTGCGAGCCACCGGCATCCAGGTCCTTTCGCCGCGCGTGGACATCGCCAACGCGCGAGTCGCCCTGGCCTCCGGCTGTGTCGCCAACGTCACCGCCTCACGGGTCTCCGCCGAAAGGGTCCGCAAGCTCCGCGCCTTCCTCCCCAGCCGCTACTACTCCCTCGACTACCACGCCCAGGAGATCCACGGCTACCGCCTGGTCGACAGCGACGACGGCCGGCGCATCCTCCCCGACAACCTGCCGGTCGAGAAAGCCGAGCCGCTCAAGCGCGAGCTCGAAGCGTTTGCTGCCGCTTGCCGTGGTGAGAGGGTTCCCTTGGTGGATGGCGCCGCCGGGCGGCAGGCGCTGGCTACGGCGCTCGCGGTGGTGGAGGCGATAGGTTGAGGGGCAGAGCTCCGAGGAGGTACAGGCTGATGGCTCTGAGACGCATCACCCGCAATCGTCTCCTCTCCCCTGAAGAGGCTGCGAAGTACCGTGAGGTCCGGGAGCAGGTTTCCCAGGAGCTGCCCGAGTTGCTGGCGCGGCATGAGGAGCGCCTGCTAGCTCTCGATCAGTTGGCAGACTTGATCCAGGCGCTGAAGGCCGCTCGCGAAGAAAAGGGATTGAGCCTCGCCGATCTGACCCGGCTGACCGGCATGGATCGGTCAGCGCTGTCAAAACTGGAGACCGGGCAACGCCGCAATCCCACCATCGAGACTCTGGTGCGCTACGCCGACGCCGTCGGCAAACGCTTGGTGGTCTCTCTGGCCAACTCCTGACGGATTCGATGCCGCCGTAGAGGAGAGAAAGCCACGCCTTCGACCCGAGTCCGGTCGCCGAGGTGCGAGCCACCGGCATCGCCATCCTCTCGCCTCGGGTGGACATCGCGAACGCGCGAGTAGCCTCAGCCTCCGGTTGCGTCGCCAACGTCACTGCTTCAAGAGCCTCCGCCGAAAAGGGTCCGTAAGCTCCGGGCCTTCCTCCCCAGCCGCTACTACTCGCTCGACTATCAGGCGCAGGAGATC
>DATARD010000307.1:0-11683 GCA_036264355.1 Thermoanaerobaculia bacterium | reverse complement strand
CCAGGGCCCAGGCCGGAGGCGGGGGAGCTCCGCGACGCCCTCCGCCGCGTCCTGCCGGAGCATATGGTGCCCGCCGACTTTGCGCTCGTCGACGCCCTGCCGCTCACCCCGAGCGGCAAGGTGGACCGCGGCGCCCTGCGCGCCCGCCTCCCGGCCGACGAGCCGGCGCCCACGTCCCCCACCACCGAGCCCGACGGCGATCTGGAGAACGAGATCGAGGAGCTCGTCGCCGGCATCTGGCAGGACCTCCTGAAGCGCGGGCATATCGGCCGCGACGACAACCTCTTCGACGTGGGGGCGCACTCGATCCTCGCCATTGAGTTCACCTCCCGCGTCTACGACGCCCTGGGCATCGAGGTCCCCCTGCGCCTCCTCTTCGAATCCCCCACCGTCCGCCGGCTCGGCGCGGCAATTCAGGAGCTCTTGATCGAGCAGATCGACAGCCTCACCGACGAAGAGGCCGAGCTTCTGGCGGAGTAACATGACCCACGACTACCCCATCCTTGAATTCGATCCGGAGGGGTCGGCGCTGATCGAGCCCCACCACACGGTCACACCGGTCTCGTTCCCGGAATTGGCGGTGGCGTGTTTCTTCAAGGACGTCATCGACGACATCGTCCTGCGCGACAACCTGGTTCCGCTGACCGCGCAGCGGGGCGAGATGGGGCAGCACCCCATCTATGAGATCACCTATCGCAAGCGCCGCATCGCCATCTTTCATGCGGGCTCCGGGGCGCCCTTGTCTGCGGGTCTGCTCGAGGGGGTGATCGCTCATGGCGCCAGAGTGGTCATCGCTTGCGGCGGCGCAGGGGTGCTCGATCCGGCGATCCCGTTGGGGCAGATCATCGTTCCAACCGCCGCGATTCGTGACGAGGGCACCTCGTATCACTACCTCCCGCCCGGACGCGAGGTGGCGGCGCATCCCCTCGGTCTCGAGATCCTCCGTGAGGTGCTCGAGAGCCAGGGCCATGAGTACCTGTTCGGCAAGACCTGGACGACCGACGCCATCTTCCGCGAGACGCGTTCCAAGATCCAGGCGAGGCTGGCGGAGGGGGCGATCGTCGTGGAGATGGAAACCGCCGCGCTCTTCGCCGTCGGCGCCTTCCGCAACGTCCTTGTGGCCCAGCTCCTCTATGCGGGAGACAATGTCGGAGGCGAGAGCTGGGACCATCGAGGGTGGAGCGCGCAGAGATCGATCCGGAAGTCGCTCTTCTTTCTCGCTTGCGAGGCTTGCTGCGATGCGCCGAGCGTCGGGCGAAGCTGATGCTTCCCCATAGATGGTCTACAATAAGCCGCTCCGGCGAGACCAGATGCCATGGATCGCGATGATGGGACGAGGGCATGGCAGGAAAGGAGACCCGTGACGACTCTCGACACCCCGGACGCCCGCCTCCAGCCTCTGCACGACGTCCGGGGGATCTATGCCGAGCTTCGCCGGCGGGGCCTCCTCGATCCTCTGCGCGCGCTCCAGCGGCCCAGCGCCTTCAAATCTCTGGTCGCTCTCGGGTTCGACTGGGCCTGCATCCTCGCCGCGTGGGCTCTCGTCCTCTGGGCTCCGCTGCATCTCGCCCTGCTCACCGTACCGCTCGCTGTGCTGCTCATGGGGGGACGCCAGCGGGCGCTCGGCAACCTGCTCCACGAGGCGGGGCACAAGATGCTCTGCGGCTCGCTTGGTCTCAATGACCATCTGGCGGATCTCGCGGTCGGCATTCCCACCCTCTCGCCGGTGCGGTGCTATCGGGCGAAGCATCTCAAGCACCACGCCCATCTGGGGGTCGCCGAGAGCGATCCGGACTTCATCCACGCCGAGGAAGACCTCCAGGGGACGGCCTGGAGCCTATTCGCACGGCATTTCTTCGATCGCGGGATGTTCCTCTCCAATCTGTTCGGCAACTGGGGCTCGCTCTCTGCGCGTGAGCGCGTGGCGGCAGCCGTGTGGTGGGCGCTGCTGCTCGGTGCTCTGGCGCTCGCGGCCGGTCCTGCCGGCGCTCTGGTCTTCGCTGTGCTCTGGATCGTGGCTCGGATGACCGTGTTCCACGGTATCACCGTATTTCGCGAGATCTCGGACCACGTCGGGCTGCAACCCGGCTCCGTCCTGGGGTTCACTCGCAACAGTCCGCATAAGCCGGTGCTCAGCTTCTTCCTGCATCCGCACGAGAACAACTACCACCTCACGCACCATCTCGCCCCGACGGTGCCCTTCCACCGCCTGCGCGCGGCGCACAAGATTTTCATGCAGGTGCCCGAGTATGCTGCCGCGCACCAGTGCGACAGCTATTTCTCCGGCCGCAGGTCGGTCATCGCGTGCTGGGTTCGCGGCTGCCTGCGCTGGCACCGCGGCGGGAAGTCGGCCGCGGAAGCGGAAGCCTGAGCTCATTCCTCCCGCAAAGCCACCATGGGATCGACAGCAGCAGCCCGCCGGGCGGGGATGAAGCAAGCCGCGAGCGCTACCACCGTCAGGACCGCTGCGACCACCAAGTAGACCTTCGGATCGCGCACTCCAACGCCATACACAAGGCTCTGCACCGTGCGGCCCAAGGCGAGCCCGCCGGCCAATCCGATCACCAGGCCCAGCAGCACGACGCGCATGCCCTCCGAGACGATCAATTTCAGGACGCGGCGCGGCGTTGCGCCCAGTGCCAGGCGGAGGCCGATCTCGCGCGTACGCTGGCTGACGGAGTAGGCGAGCACAGCATAGATCCCGATCGCGGCAATGAGCAGCGCGACCCCGGAAAAGACGCTGAGCAAGAGGCTGATCAGCCGCGGCTGCGCGGCGCTGGCCGTGAGCCATTGCTCCATGGTCTTCACGTTGGCCATCGCCAGGTCAGGATCGAGCGCCTTGATCTGTTTGCGGACGGAGGGCAGCAGTGATTCCGGAGACGCGTCTGTCCGTACCACGACGTCCATCACCGGATTGGTCCGCGTGGTGATGGAGTAGTAGAAGGCAGGTGACTCCTGACTCAGTTGGGTGCTGCGCACGTCACCGACCACGCCGACCACCGTCAAGGGAATATTGGGGTCGGCCGAGCGGCGAAGGGTGCGTCCGAGTGGATTTTCGTCTCCCCAGAAGGTGCGGGCGGTGGCCTGGCTCACGATGATGATGTTGGGCGTGCTCGCGTCGGAGTACTCGAACTCGCGGCCCGACAGCAACGGGATGTTCATGGTCTTGAAGTATCAGGGGTTCACGATGCGCCAATCGGTGGGGATTTTGGCGTCGGGCGGAAGGATGGAGTTTTCAGTCGCCATCATCGGGTGGCTGTAAAACGCACCCGCGCCAAACGGGATGCCGCTCGAGACCGCCGCACTGCGCGCGCCCGGCAGCGCTGCCAAGGATTCGATCATCTCGCGGTAGAACAAGGGCGCCTTCGTCTTGGGGGGATACTTGCCCGCAGGAAGCGCCACTTGAAAAGTGATGAGGCCGTGCGGTTCGAAGCCGAGCTTCACACGCTGCAGATTGACCAGCGTCTGGATGAACAGGCCCGCTCCGATCAGCAGCATCGTCGCAAGAGCCAGCTCGATCGCCACCAGGGTGTTGCGCATGCGCGTGCGAATACCGCCGGAGGCGCCGCGTCGACCGGTCTTGAGCACTTCACTGACCTTCACCTGCGCCGTACGCAGGGCAGGCACAATGCCGAAGATGAGCCCGGTCAGCACCGTAGTCCCCAGCGCAAACAACAGAACATGGGAATCCACTTCGATCGTGGGGATGGGCAGCGTGTTCGGCGGCAGCCAGTGGTTCATCGCGCGTACCGACCACCAGGTCGCCAGCAGTCCGACAAGACCTCCGCTGCAGGAGAGTGTCACGCTTTCGATCAGGAGTTGGCGCACCAGCCGGCCCTGGCTGGCGCCTAACGCCGTGCGCACCGCCATCTCGTGTTGCCGGGCCGCGGTCCTCGCCAGCAGAAGATTGGCGACGTTGGCGCAGGCGATGAGCAGCACGAAGCTGACGGCGGCCAGCAGCACCAGCAATTCGGTCTTGAGCTGCGGGCTGACGAGCGAATCGAGCATGCTGATCGGATTCACGCCCCAATCGCGCAGCTCCGGATATTGCTGCCTCATTCCGTCGTAGATGGTGTTCATCTCCGCCTTCGCCTGCTGGACGGACACGCCAGGCTTGAGCCTTCCGACGACAAAGATGGCGTGGCTCAGGCGTTTCTCCTTGGAAGGGTCGATGGTCAACGGGGTGTAGATGTCTCCGGTCGCCAGGAGGTCCAGAGTGGCAGGGGCGATGCCAACGATGGTGGTGGGGGTGCCGTCGAGGATGATGGTGCGGCCCAGGACACTGTCCTTGCCGAAGCGGCGTTGCCAGAACGCCTCTCCGATGATGGCGACCGGTGCCGCGCCGGGTTTCTCTTCCTCGGGGGTGAACGGCCTTCCCGCGATCAGATGGACCCCGAGAACACGCGGCAGCTCCGGGCTGATGCGGTTGCCGGCAAGCTGCTCGGGGTCACCCATTCCGGTGAGGGTGTAGTTGTTGTTGGGATTGACCGCGGCGAGGTCGAAGGTTTGCGTCTGTGCCCGCCAGTCGAGAAAGTTCAGTACCGAGACGTTGTACAACGGCGCATGCAGCTTGTCGTTCTTCTCGAAGACCAACAGCAGCCGGTCCGGATCTTTGAATGGCAGCGGCCGCAACATCTGGGCATTCACCACGCTGAAGATGGTGGCGGTGGCGGCGATGGCGAGGCCAATGGTCAGCACCACGGCTGCGGTGAAGAGCGGGGCCTTGCGCATGAGCCGCAAGGAATAAGCAACATCCTGGGTGATCGACATAGAGACCTCCATGAGACGCACTGCCGGGCGCGAGTGTAGCAAAGCGATCGGCGCCTGCAACGGCTATGAAGACAACTTCAGCAAAAATTGAGAGCGCAGAGGTGGGGAAGACTACCGCACTTTCGTCGCCGCCTATCGGGAGGCGGCGGAGAAGCTACGGTCCGGGGATCGCGCCGTGATCTTCCCGGCGGGGTGCTTTCCGCCTGCTCTGCCGTTCGTCGGCGGCTGACGACCGCCGGCTGCCGGTTCCGCCTGAATTCCGCTGTCCCTTTCCCGGGCCGACCGAGCTGGCACCCTTTCCGGGCCGACCGAGCCGGCCCCAAACGTGCAAGGTAAGCTGGAGCGGCAACCGGGCCGGCCTCGGAGAGCCCTGATGATCAGCAGCCTGCGGACGGAAATCGAGCAGATCGCCCATGACGCTGGCGCCGAGCAGTTCGGAGTCGCCTTCCACGACTACGAGACCCACCAGAGTTGGAGCTGCCATGGCGATCTCTGGTTCCATGCCGCCAGCACCATCAAGATGCCGGTGCTGCTCGGCGTCTATGGCGCGATTCACGAGGGCCTGCTGAGCGAGGAGTCGCGGGTCCACGTGCGCAACCGCTTCTTCAGCGTGGTCGACGGCTCGCGTTTCCGCGTTGACGCGAGCCGTGACCCCAACTCCGAAGTGCAGCGGGCGATCGGCCGCACGATGAAGGTCCAGGAGCTGGCACATCACATGATCGCCACCAGCAGCAATCTGGCGACCAACCTGCTGATCGACGTCATTGGCATCGAGGAGATGCGGCGCATCCTGGCGCCGCTGCACCTCGATGGCGTCGAGCTGCGCCGCGGCGTCGAGGACGAGCTGGCGTGGCAGGCCGGTCTCAACAACCGGGTGACGGCCCATGGGCTGCTCCACGCGCTGCGGCTGATCGGCGAGGAACAGGCCTACTCGGCGGACGTCTGCCGGCGGATGCTCGACCTCCTGCACCAGCAGCAGTTCAAGGACGGCATTCCGGCCGGCCTGCCGGAAGGCGCGCGGGTGGCGCACAAGACCGGCGAGATCTCGACCGCCGCCCACGACGCCGGCATCGTCTTCCTGCCCGACCGTGAGCCCTACGTGCTGGCGGTCCTGACGCAATGGCCGCCCGAGGGCGGACGCCGGCACGAGGTGATCGCCCGCATCTCGCAGAGCGTCTTCGAGCACCTGCGGGCCGCGGAGGAAGAGCTTGCCTGAAGAAGGAGCGCCGCCGAGCGTCCCGTCGGTCACGCTGCCGCTGCCGGTCGTCGACGGCCTGCGGCTCGCCGGCCCGTACCGCGAGGCGCTGCGGCCGGACGGCATCCTGCGCGACGCCGAGGGCCGCGGCCGGCGGCTGCCGCGCTTCTTCTATGAGATCGACTCCTGGCAGACGGCGCTCGCGACGCCGCTCTCGCCGCACTTCATGCTCTGGGAGCTGATCGGCGTCGACGTGCGCGAGGCGGAGCCGCTGTGCGGCTTCCCGCGCTACGTGCCATGCGCCGTGACGCTGATGGCCGCGGCGCTCGAGCCGTTCCGCGCCGCGGTCGGCACCTACGTGCACGTTGCCGCCAATGGCGGCTACCGCTCGCCGGCGCACCGGCTGACGGCGGTGGCGACGCCGCACTGCTGGGCCACGGCGGTCAACATCTACAGGATCGGCGACGACTGGCTCGACTCGCAGGCGGCGATCGAGCGCTACAACCGCATCGCCGGCGAGACGATCGGCGGCGTCTGGGCGCGGCCCTACGGCGACGGTCCCGGCTTCGTCAACGATCAGATCCACCTCGACCTCGGCTTCGTCACCCTGGTGCCGCACGGCGCCCCGTCGGAGGATGGCGACGGGCCGGTGAGCGAGCCGCCATGACCGCCAAGCGCCCCGGCAAGGCGCTCGCCGGAAAGCCCGAAGCGCCGCTGGCGCTCGCCGCCACCGGCATGGAGGCCGAGCTCGAGCTGTGGATCGACGGCGAGCGCTGCCGGCCGGAGGACGTGTTCGGCGATCCCACCGCCTTCGTGCGCGGCGAGCTGATGCACCGCCAGGGCACCTCCTACCACCTGCCGACCGGCGGCGCCCTCTACTTCGACACCGGCGTCATCGAGGTCGCGACGCCGGTGATCGAGATCGAGCGCGGCGCGGCGGCGCGCGCCGGCCGCCAGTTGTGGGAGGCGATCCGCTTCGTCCGCGGCGAGCTCGACGCCTGGGAGCGCGGCGCCGGCGCGCAGGCGCGGCTGGCGGGCTTCAGCATGCATTACAACGTCTCCTTCGAGCTGCCGCGCACCGCGCAGGGACTGCGGCGCACGCTGCGCCTGCTCGCGCTGCTGCTCACCTACATCCTGCCCTTCCCCGTGATGCTGCTTGCCACCAACCGCCGCTCCTCGACCGGCGTCGGCGTGCGGCCGCGCGGCAACCGGCTGGAAGTGACTGCCGACTTCACGCCGGAGCCGGCGCTGTCGATCGCCACCGGCTCGCTCATCCTCGGCATCGTGCGCGCGGTGATGAGCTGGCCGTCGTACGAGCTGAGCATGCTCGAGCGGATGGAGATCCCGGTCGTCGCCGGCTTCGCCCCGGTCAAGCACGCCAGCCGCCAGGGTTGGGTCGCGCACCGCGACGGCTTCCCGGCGAATCCTTTCGCCTGCGACGTGGACAGCCCGTCGTGGCCGCTGCGCGACGGCCGCCTGGTGAGCCTGCGCGGGCTCGCGGGAGCCGTCACCCGCCGCTTCTGGCCCTCGATCCGCCGTCTCACGGGTCCGTTCAGCCTGCGCCTGATCGGCGGCGTGATGCGCGGCCATGCGCCGTCGCTGCTCGACCTCCCCGACCGCCCGCCGGCTTACGAGGACGTCGGCCGGCTGTGCACCTGGGACGATCTCTTTCCGGAGCGCCTGCTGAGCCGCTCGCGCTACGAGCAGGTGCTCATCCGCGCCGTCTCCGGCCACAAGCTGCGCCTCGGCGGGCACTGGTACACGCCGGCCAACGTCCGCGGCTGGACCGAGGTCGTCTTCCAGCGCGACGACGGCACGACGCACGTCTTCCCGCTCGACTTCCTGGTGCGCCATCTCCGCAACTGGGAGCCTCGGCGCCCTCACGGCTCGCGCAGGACCCACGCCGGATCCACGCAACTGGCGCGATAGGCGGGCACGAAGGCGCGAGCACGGCGAGCACGCTCACCGCCACCCGTAGAGGTGCAATGCGATCCTACCTGGCCCTGCCCTCCCCAGGTTTCTGGTCCTTCCTATAGAGATAAAATACACATCGACCCCAAAAAACGTGTGAGATTGGCGATGCGTTTTCCGTCTTATATGGGGGTAGACTGAGGCACCGGCACGATGGCGAAAGCCGCCGGGAACAGCTACTCCCTCGACCTACAGATACCGCGCCCGCCGTCGACTCTCGCCGTTGCCGTGCTGGTAGCACCTCTCGCCCGAGGGCCAGAAGGATCCGCGCGACGGCGCGGCTCGCTCGTACGTAGACTTCCAGTGGCCTAGAGTTGAGGGCAAAGATATGGTCAAGGCTTGCATCTGTTCGTTGGTGCTGACGCTCGCGCTGCCGGCCGGGGTCGTCGCGCAACCGGCTCCGGGCTCCGGCGAAGAAGCCAGCTTCGCCGGTACGACGGGGTTCATCACGACGCGTCCGACCTGCGTGCCCCCCGGCTACACGGCGGACGCGCTGAACTATCTCCAGGGCCCGGAGCCGATCCAGCTCGCCAACGGCGACGTCACCCTCCTGGTCGGGACCGGACATTGCTGCGGCCGTCGGCACTGGGAAGGTCTCTTCGCGCTGAGCTATCCCGCCGCGGGAAGGAGCGCGACGCCGCGGTTCCGCGGCCTCTGGGCCACCAACGACTTTTCTCGCCTGCCGAGCCGCAAGGAGGCGGAGCTCGGCTTTCCCTCGGCCCTCTTCTACGGCGGCAAGTGGCGGATCGCGCTGACCACGACGTTCTTGCCGTTCCACCGGCCAGACCGCGACCGCGTGGGGCGGCTCGACCTCGTGGACCTGGTGGCGCGCGCCACTCCCTCCCAGGTCACCAATGCCTGGGTCAAGCCGCTCGATCCCGCCTGCCGGGGGATCGCGAGCTGCAGCGGCGCCGGCAGCGGCCTCGATGCCGTCCTGACCCTGCATCCCAACGGGGACCTCTATCTCTACCACCGTGACGGCAACTATCCCGCGTGCCCGTCCGGTTACGTGCGACATCGTGTCGCTGCGGATTTTTCGGTGAGCCCCTCGCAGGACGACGGCTGCATCCGCTTCGAAGGTCTCACGGCGGCACCGTTCCTCATCTCCGACATCGCGCGGACCCAGGACGGCAGGATGGTTCTCCTGACGCAGAGCACGAGCGGGCGGAATTCCATCGTCGAGTGGGGCTCCGAGGGCGGCGCCGACGAGATCGGATTGAATTGGAAGCCTACCGGCCGCTCGTGGCCGAGGCCCGACCATCCCAAGGGCCCGCCCTGGGGGTATTACGTGCGCGACGCCGCGTTCCTCAAAGACGCCACGCGGACGGTCATCGAGCCCAACGTGGTGGTGGCGCAGATCTCAGACGGCACGACCTACGCCGATCTGGTGAATGTGCAGCTCGGCCGTTGGTACCTCTACTACTGGGCCGCGGAGGGAGCGGTGCTGCCGCCCACCTTCGGCGGTCCTGCCAACGCGTGCGCCTTCCAGGGCGCGCTCGAGAGGGCCGCCTGCACCGGGGTCAGCGGCTGGGCGTGGGATCCGATGTTTCCAAGCTCGCCGGTCAGCGTCGACGTGCTCGTCGACGGAGTCTTCCAGCAGACGATTCCGGCCGATCTGTTCCGGCAGGATCTCGTGACCGCGGGCCGGGGCGACGGGCGCCATGGATTCGTCTGGCCCATCCCGGCGGCGCTCAAGGACGGCCGGCAGCACCGCATCACCGTACGGTTCTCGGGGTCGGACGCCACGGACCTGCTGCCGGGGAAGCGGCCGACGATCAACTGCCGATAGAGCGCGACGCCTCGCGGGCCTTAAAGGGCCGATGCTCAGTCGTGCTGTTTGTTGGCCAGGAAGTAGAGCAACCGGAACGATCGGAACGCGAGCACTGCGGCAGGAGTGGGACTCTCAATGGCTGAGAGCGGGAGTCTCTGTCGCAGAGAGTAGGAGTCTCAGCGGCTGAGTATCCCACTCTCTGCGGCTGAGAGTCGGAGTCTCTACGGCAGGAGTGGGACCCTTTGCCATAGAGAGTGGGACTCTCCAGGGCAAAGAGTAGGACTCTCGGAGGCAGAGAGTCGGAGCGCTGGCACTGTGTGTCAGCTCCTCGGAGCTTGCTCGGCCTCGGCTTCCAGGAGCGGGCCACGGCCCGGAAACCGCCCGGAAACCACACAGACCGAAGTATAGCCGGCTTTCGATCGGCCTCTGCGCCTCGACTCTGAAAACCCGCTCCAAGAGAACCGGAGCAGGCGGCATTGCGTCTTGTCTACAGAGACGAAATGCATCGAGACCCCAAAAAACGTGTGAGATTGGAGAGCCAAAATCCGTCTTATAGGGGGTATGAGGCCAATGGCGGGCGGCGAAGGTCGATCCGTCGTCGTTGTTCCGGATGAGCTGAATCAGCCGAAGATCCAGCTTAAGTATTTCTTGCGAAAGGATAGGGGAGGATGATAAATGTCCAAGCCCTCGGTCTCGTGTTTGGCATTTTCAAAATGCTCAACACCGCCGCTGGCAGCGTCCAGCGCGGTGGCAGAGTGGAGATCGGCTTTTGTCTCCAACGCGAGCTGGGTGAGCGTCTCGGGGGTAAAGAATGATAGGAGCCTGGAGTACACCTTGTCGTCGATCCCCATCTTCTCCAACAGAATGGGAGAGCGGCCGAGAGCTGCGATGGCAATCCCTGCAAGGATCGGATTGACTCCAAGAGCCGCCGCGATTGCTCCTATCGTCAGAGTCGAACCTACGCTGAGCAGATTAGCGAGAATCCTGACTGTACCGCCGCCGCTGAGACGAGTCAGAACAGCGGTGATCGCCCCGCCCCCCAAAATTCCAGCAAGTCCAGGCGCCAGCCACGTCGCAGCGATTCCCAGGGAGGTCGAGATCAACGTACCCAAACCGAAGATCTCGTTGTCCCTGGTGATGAAGTGCGACAGCTCGTGCCCCACGGTAAATTCAATTGCTTTGTCGCTCTCTTTAAACAGTTTATTGTCCAGGTAAATCTGATTGCCCTTGGTTATTGTGCCGCCGTCGTGGCCATGAAAGGTGATTTTTGCCGGATCCGCTCCCATACGGGTCGCAATCGCTTGGACTTTCGCCAGTTGTCCACCTGTCAGGAGCTCTGAAGTTTTTTGAATGACGCCGTTGGTGGAATACCCGACGTGATGGTTCACCTCCACGGCCTTGGCTGGCTCCTGAAGGAGCGGCCCCGTCGCCGGTTCTACGATTCCTGGAGTCTCGACATTCCCGACGTCCGGCCTGCCGGGCGGATCTTCCTTCTTGAACACCAGTTGGGATTGCGGGACCGCGGGCTCGGCCAGGGGCAGTTTCTTCGCCTTGGGTCGGACGGCAAAAGGGCGCTGTCCGAAACGGACGGATTTTTCTGGCCTTTGAGGCTCTGTGAAACCCGGTCGGAACAGTCGTTGCCGCGCCATGCAGGCCCTCCTCAAGAGATGACGCTCCGACAGCGCTTCTTAGAATATATTGTTGTTTTATACGAGTCAAGAGTCGAAATCGTGGTCTCTACGACGACGAGATGCGCCGTCAAGTCGTTCGCCAGCAAGTCGATGGTTTCAATGGCGACGCGCGAGGCGTGAACGTAGTTCGTCCCGGGCAGTCTCGGCACGATCTGGCCGGCCGCTATCGATGGCGCCTATACCGATGAGGCGAGCGGTCAGATCCCATGCCAGCCGCTCGACCTCGGGCCGGCGGAGGAGGCTGTAGTGGTCTCCGGACAGGATGGTCCGGTCGAGGCCGGCCGG
>DATARD010000288.1:0-11180 GCA_036264355.1 Thermoanaerobaculia bacterium | reverse complement strand
GAGGCCGATGAACTGAACGCCATCATCCGCGCCGAACTGGACGAGCTGCCCGGCAAGTACAAGATGCCGCTGGTCCTGCACTACTTCGGCGGACTCAGCCACGACCAGATCAGCAAAGAAATGAAGTGCACGACGGCCGCCTTGGGCGTCCGCCTGCACCGGGCCCGGAAAATGCTGGGCAAGCGGCTCAGCGCCCGCGGCATTTCGCTGGAAGGGGCCGCGCTCGGCGTCGCCCTGGCCGCCGCCGTCCCCGCCGCGTTCGTCTGGTGGCTCCTGCCGCCGCTGTCCGTCCGTTTTGTCACCGCACCGCTGGTCCTCGCCATCTTCGGAGTCGCCTACTTCGCCATCGCGAAGCTCGCGCACGTCGAAGAGGCCACGGCCTTCCTGAGCGGGATCGGGAGCCGGCTGGCGCGGTTCCGGCGGTGAGCGTCTCACAGCCGGCCATCGACTTCTTTCTTCATATAGACTTCCGGAGTCGTGCTCGTCGGTGAAGCGCCCTCGCAGGATCACGGAGATGCCCTGGCGGCGGCCGTGCTCGATTCCATTCCGAGCCTGGTGATGGTCCTCGACCGCTCGGGGCGTATCGTCCGTTGCAACCGTGCCTTCGAGCGGGCTTTCGGCTATGGTCTGGAGGAGATCTCCGGCAGGACGCCCTGGGAAGCTTTCGTCGTGCCGCAGGAGGCGGAGGCGGCGCGCGCCGTGTTCGCCAGCCTCCTGGCGAGCCGCGCTCCGGCCCAGCATGAGAACAAATGGCGCACGCGGGACGGTGAGATCCGCCTCATCGCCTGGTCCGACGCCGCGCTCCTCAACGCCGCGGGCGAGGTCCTGCACGTGGTGGGCAGCGGCACCGACGTCACCGAGCGGCACTGGGCGGAGGAAGACCTGCTGCGCACCAACCAGGTGCTGCACGCCCTCATCGAGGCGTCGCCGCTCGGCATCTGCGCTCTCGACGAGGAGGGGCGGGTGCGGGTCTGGAGCCCGGCCGCCGAGCGCATCTTCGGCTGGAGCCGGCGCGAGGTGCTGGGACGGGTGATCCCGACGCTGCCCCTGGAGCGGCAGGACGAGCTGATGCACAACCTGCGGGAGACGTTCGCGGGCCGCCCGCTGGAAGGTCTGGAGACCTTGCGGCAGCGCAAGGACGGCACGTTCGTCGACATCGCCCTGTGGACCTCCTTGCTGCGCAACCCGCGGGACGAGCCGGAATGGCTCCTCGCGGTCATCGCGGACATCGGCGACCGCAAGCGGTCCGAAGAGGCTCTCCGGCTGCGCGAAGAGCAGCTCCGCCAGGCCCTCCTTTCCGACCTCGACGACCGCAAGCGGTCCGAGGAGGAGCTGCGGGCGGCCAAACAGGCCGTCGAGGCGGCGAGCCAGGCGAAGGATCAGTTCCTCGCCGTGCTCTCCCACGAGCTGCGCACGCCGCTGACCCCGGTGCTCGCCTCTCTTTCGACGCTGGAGATGCAGGCGTCCTTGAGCCGGGAGGTGCACGAGAGCCTGGCCATGATCCGCCGCAACGTCGAGCTCGAGGCGCGGCTGATCGACGACCTCCTGGACCTCACCCGGATCGCGCGCGGCAAGCTGGAGCTCCATGTGCAGCGGATCGACGCCTGGGAGATCCTCAATCACGCCATCCACATCTGCTGCGGCCCGGAGGTGGCGGCCGGCCGTCTGCGGCTGGAGCTCGGCCTCACGCCCGGCGACTACCGGGTGTGGGCCGACGGTCCCCGCTTGACCCAGGTGTTCTGGAATCTGCTCAACAACGCCGTCAAATTCACCCCGGCCGGAGGAGCCGTCAGCGTGCGGTCGTGGCTTACCGAGCCGGCCGGCGAGCTCGTGGTCGAGGTCTCCGACACCGGGATCGGCATCGAGCCGGAGAGCCTGCCGCGGGTTTTCGACGCCTTCCAGCAGGCCGACCGGGGGATCACCCGGCGTTTCGGCGGCCTGGGGCTCGGTCTCGCGGTGAGCAAGGCGATCCTGGAGATGCACGGCGGCAGCCTGACGGCGGCGAGCGCCGGCAGGGATCATGGCGCGACGTTCACCGTCCGCCTGCCGGTCGGTCCCGGCGAGACGGCCGATCTGGACGAGGCGCAGGCCGGCCTCGCTCAGGCCGGCAGGGAGAGCCCTCCCGCCGCGACGCCGGCGCTGCGCCTCCTGCTGGTGGAGGACCACGCCGACTCCGCCGAGGCGCTGGCCGACCTGCTCGGCATGCTCGGCCATCAGGTCACCGTGGCAGGGAGCGTCGCGGCGGCCCTCACGGCCGCCGAGGCGCCGGGAGGTTTCGACCTGGTGGTGAGCGACATCGGCCTGCCGGACGGCAGCGGCCTGGACCTGATGCCGCAGTTGGCGCGGCGGTTCGGCATCAAAGGGATCGCCCTCTCGGGATATGGCATGGAAGAAGATCTCCGCAAGAGCCGCGCGGCGGGTTTCGCGCTGCATCTCATCAAACCGGTGACTTTCCAGGCTCTCCGCGCGGCGATCGAGAGTGTCTTGAAGGATGGGTTGAAGGACGGCGAGCGGCAGCCGTGAGAGCCGGTCCTTCCTATAGAATGGTCCCATCCAAGTTTAGAATGGTCCCATCCAAGTTGTTGGCTTCGAGAGGGGGAGAGTGAGGTATGAGCGGAGACGGTTACCGTCGATATGAAGAATTCTTCCATGCGGACCCGCACGAGATCGTGGAGTGGCGCGACTCCGAGACCAGTGCGCGCGGATGGCTCGTCATCAATTCGCTGACCGGGGGGGCCGCCGGGGGCGGCACCCGCATGAAGTCGTATGCAACTCCGGAGCTGGGCCGCGAGGACGCGATCTTTCTGGCGAAGACCATGGAGATCAAATTCCAGGTCTCCGGCCCCCGCATCGGCGGCGCCAAGTCGGTCCTGAGCTTCGGCCCCCAGAGCCCGGAGGAGAAACAGGGCGTCCTCCGGCGCTGGTTCAGCCATATCGGGCCCTACCTGAAAGAGCGCTACGGCACCGGCGGCGACCAGGGGGTCAGTGAAGGCGAGGTGATCGAGCTGACGCAGCAGGCCATCGGCCTGGAGCATCCGCAGGAGGGGATCGTCCGGGGCCACTTCGGCCTTCCTCCGGAAGGCCATCAGCGGATCCTGCAGCAGCTCAAGGAAGGGGTTAAACACACCGTCGAGCTGACCGCGGCCAACAGCAAGGCGACCGTGGCCGATGTGATCACCGGGTTCGGTGTCGCGACCTCGTTGGAGGCGCTCTACCAGCAGAAGGGCGGCTCCCTGGAAGGGAAGCGGGTGCTGGTCGAGGGCTTCGGTGCCGTGGGGGGCTCGACGGCCTACTACCTCCAGGAGAAAGGGGCGCGCGTGGTCGGGGTTCTCTGCCTGATTCCCGGCACTCGTACTTTCCGCTGGCTGACCAATCCCGCAGGGCTGGACGTCCGGAGCCTACTCGGCGGCCGCGACTGGTCGCAGCAGACGATTCTGACGCAAGGCGACGAAGCGGCCGACCCGGCTACGTTCTGGCGGACCGAAGCGGACGTCTTCGTGCCCGCGGCGACCTCCCAGACCATCGATGCGACGAGAATCGAGCGGCTTCAGGGGACCGGCGTCCAGGTCATCGGCTGCGGCGCCAACACTCCGTTCGCCGACCGGACGCGCGGCGAGACCACGGTCCAGAAGCAGGCCGACCGGGCTTTCACGGTCATCCCCGACTTCATCGCCAACTGCGCGATGGCCCGGACCTTTGCCTATCTGATGCAGGATGGAGCGGACGTCTCAGATGCGGCCATCAAGGAAGACGTGGAGCGGACGATCCATGGCGCAATGGAACGTCTCTTGTCCGGCCTCGCGGGCGATCACGGTCTTCTCGACCGCGCCTTTTCTCTCTACATACCGGCTTGACGGAGGGGTGCCAGGGTGAATGTATTCGACGAATTCGAGTGGCGTGGCCTGGTCTATGACGCGACCGACGGGCTGCGCGATCTGCTGGCCGAAGAGAAGGTGACGGCCTACATCGGGTTCGATCCCACGGCGGCCAGCCTGCACGTCGGATCGCTGCTGCCCATCATGGGGCTCGCCCGCTTGCAGCGCTTCGGCCATTCGCCCATCGCCATCGCCGGTGGCGGCACCGGACTGATCGGCGATCCGAGCGGCAAGACACAGGAACGGCTCCTGCTGACCCGGGAGAAGGTCGAGGAAAACGTCGTGGGGATCAAGGAGCAGCTCGCCCGCTTCCTCGACTTCGACGCCAAGACCAATCCGGCGCGGATCGTCAACAACGCGGACTGGCTGACGACGATCTCCCTGATGGACTTCCTGCGCGACGTGGGGAAGCATTTCACGATCAACGCCATGATCGCCAAGGAGTCGGTGAAGCGCCGTCTGGAGCAGGCGGACGGCATCTCGTTCACCGAGTTCAGCTACATGCTGCTCCAGGCCTACGACTACCTGGTGCTCTACGACCGCTACGGCTGCCGCCTCCAGATGGGCGGCAGCGACCAGTGGGGGAACATCGTCGCCGGCGCGGATCTGATCCGCCGGCTGCGCGGCGAGCGGGAGGCTCTCCCCGGGGGGCCCAACGCCGAGAAGGCGAAGCCGCTGGCGCATGCGCTGGTCTTTCCGCTGGTGACCTCGTCCTCCGGCGTCAAGTTCGGCAAGACCGAGGCCGGCGCGGTCTGGCTGTCGGCCGAGCTGACCTCGCCGTTCCGCTTCTACCAGTTCTGGCTGAACGTCGACGACCGCGACGTGATCCACTACCTCAAGAGCTTCACCTGGATGGGCCAGGAGGAGATCGCCGCGCTCGAAGAGACGTTGCGCACCGCTCCCCAGGAACGCGAGGCGCAGCGTAAATTGGCCGGGGAGGTGACGCGGGCGGTGCACGGCGAGACCGCGGTCGACAAGGCCGTCCGCGCCTCGCGCATCCTGTTCGGCGAGTCGATGGCGGACCTCGAGCCGCGGGACGTGGCGGAGATCTTCGCCGACGTACCGTCCAGCGAGGTCGACCGCGAGCGCCTCGTGCCCGACGGGCTGCCGCTGGTGGATCTGCTGGTCAGCTCCGGGCTCGCCAACTCCAAGTCGGAGGCGCGGCGGGCCATCCAGGGCGGCGGCATCTATCTGAACAACCAGCGCGAGGCGGACGAGAAGCGGCGCATCGAGGCCCGCGACGCCATCGGCGGCGAGCTCCTCGTGCTGCGCAAGGGGCGGAAGGACTATCACCTGATGCGGGTGGTCGGAAGCTGATGCAAGTAACCGCGATGACGGCGGGTCTCGACCGCCGCCGGTTCCTCACCCTCTCTGCCACCGCCACCGCTCTCGCCGCCCTGCCGCGCTTTGCCCATGCCGCTGCCGGTGAGGTGGCGCCGCTGCCGAAATTCTCCGCGCCGCCGGCGGATGCCCACTGGCCGGGCTACGCCGGCGCCCTGGTCATCGACGGCCTCGGCGGACCGGGCGGCAGCGATGAGGCCGGCGAAGCCGGCGAGGACGGCTTGCTCTCCGCGGCCGATCTGGCCGACGCGAAAGCCTCGGGAATCACCGCCGCCAACCTCACCGTCAGCTCCGTCGGCCGGCTCGCCGGCGCCTTCGAGGACACGGTCAAAAAGATCGCCACCTGGGAGCGCAACCTGGACCGCCATCCGGAAGCCCTGCTGAGGATCAGGACCGCCGCGGACCTCCGAACCGCCAAAACCTCGGGCCGACTGGGATTGATCTACGGCTTTCAGGACACCCTGCCGCTCGGCGAGGACCTCGACCGCATCGCGCTGTTCCATGGCCTCGGCGTCCGCATCATCCAGATGACCTACAACCGCCGCAACCTGGCGGGAGACGGCTGCCTGGAGCCGGCGGACGCGGGCCTGAGCCTCCTCGGCCGCGAGATGATCGCGCGGATGAATGCGGCCGGCATCCTGGTCGACCTCGGCCATGGCGGCCGGCGGACGACGCTCGACACCATCGCGGCGTCGAAAAAGCCGGTCGCCATCTCGCACACCGGCTGCGCCGCTCTGGCGGACCTGCCGCGCAACAAGACAGACGACGAGCTCCGCCGCCTGGCCGAGAAGGGCGGCGTCGCCGGTATCTATCTGATGCCCTTCCTGCGCACCGAGGGGCAGCCGATGGCCGAGGACGTCGTGCGCCACATCGAGCACGCCGTCCAGGTGTGCGGCGAGGACCACGTCGGCATCGGCACCGACGGTCCGGTCTCGCCGGTCCATCTGACGCCTGAATACGTCAAGTCGGTCCGCGACGACGTCGAAGACCGCCGCCGTCGCGGGATCTCAGCTCCCGGCGAAAGGCCGGATGTCTATCCGTTCGTTCCCGATCTCAACACGCCAAAGCGCTTCGAGCTGATCGCCTGGCACCTGAGCCGGCGCGGTCACTCCGCGGAGCGGATCGGCAAGATCCTCGGCGGCAACTTCGCGCGCCTGTTCCACGAAGTCTGGGGAGACTGAAGAGAAACTGCCCCAGGTGACCTGGACCTGGACCTCAATCCGCGTCGCGGCGCTATGTGAAAACCGATGTCGGGAACGACCGCTTCGAAAAACGAACTGGTCATGATCTAGCTCGCAATAGAAGACTGGCACCGGGGTTGGTGCCGCTCAGGTCAGTTAAGAACGATCCGACAATCCGGATCTCCTCATGGCGTGTTTTTTAACGCACGTTTCGTACCTGAGCCGGCCCGGTAAACCGGAGCCAGGCGATCTGCCGGCGCTCGCCCGGCCGCAGGGGACGGTCCCAGGCGGAGAGATCCCGCTGCAGCAGGATGCGGCTCTCCCCGTCCCGGCTGATCTGGTAGGAGGCCAGGCCGTCGGCGGCACTGAGAGCCGCGCCGCTCCAGGTCACCGTGACCGGCGTCGGCCAGGTCATGTCCTCCTCACCGCCGTTCACCAGCTCGACGTCGACCAGCTCCGGCGAGCTGAGATGGGACTCGGAATGCAGCTCCCGCCGGGGCTGGCGGCCTGCCATGACGGCGCGGAGCGCGGGCCACGGCCAGTTGAGCCGGTCGGCGGCGCTGGGCAGGCGATACCACAGAAGCCCGGAAAGCTCAGCCGGCCGGTTCGCGCTCCATGCCCGCACCAGACCTGCCATCGCCGCCGGATCGCTCCGTGCCATCCGCACCACCGCATCGCGTGGCCAGGAGAGCAGAGGCCCCTCGGCGGAGAGGCCCACGACCTTGCCATTGCGATCGAACGCCACCACGTAACCATACGTGGGCAACGCCACCCGGAACGGCCGGCGGAACCGCGCCGCCGCCTCGACCGCCTGTTTCGCCGCCACCGGATCGCACAACAGGAACGCCGCGTCGAACCGGCGAGGCGCCGCCAATGAGTGGACCTGGAGCACATAGCCGTCCGCCGCCGCGGCGAGAGCCGCGAAATCCCGCCGCTGGCGCAGCCACGCCGGCAACGCCGTGATCGTCACCGGCAGGGGAGCCACCGCCGTTTTGACCGCCTTGACCAGGATCGGATACTCGCCGAGCCGCGACTCCGGACAGTCGTAATCGAGCTGGATCTCGCGCACCGGAATCCCCGCGGTGCGAGCCCGCGCCGCGACTTCCCGCGCGACCCCGGCGACGAAACGGACCGCCTCTGCATCCTCCGCCAAACGCCGTTCCGGTCCCTTTTGGGCAAACCGTCCGATGCGAACCGCCAGGCCGACCGGCCGGCCCGAAGCGCGGAGCGCGGCAAAGTCGATCCCCGCCAGCGCCACCCGCGGCGGCTTGACCGAAAGATCGACCTCGGCGGCGAGGGCCACCAGCCCGGAGAGCCCCTCCGTCTGCCGCACCGCCGCCTGAACCTCCGGTCCCCAGCTCCGTTGCCAGACATAGGCTTCCTGCGGGAGCGGTCCGGAGGCCCGGGGGCCGCGGCGGAGCCAGAGGCCGAGGAGGAGAAAGGCAACGGCGAGGGAGATCAGGACAGCGGTCAGAGGGAGACGGCGCACGGGAGAGAAGAATAGCTTGCCGGATTCTCCAGCGGGTTTCTCAGCGACGAAGAGACTCTCTCAGCCAGGAAGAGCAGCTTCCGGCCCGTGCCGCCATGCCGCACCGCGTTAATCCTCTTTGCCGCAGCTTGACGTAAGCCCTCTCCTGTGGCACGCTAGCTTTAGGCGCCGGCCTCGCCGTTCCGGCGTTCGAGGGAGCATTCCACCATGGTCAGCGCACTCGTCGACAGCACAACCCTTCCCGCTTTCACAGACGCTCCGAGCCCCCGCCTCGGTGCCGACCGGCTCGCCCGGTTGGCGCGGCGGGTCACCGTTCTGGCGGAGAACGACCAGACGACCGCCGTTCATGCCCCGGCGACCGGCCGACTCCTGGGGACCGTTCCCAAGGGAGCTCCGGCGGATGTCCGCGAAGCCGTGCGGCGGGCTCGCAAGGCGCAGGAGGACTGGTTCCACCGTACGGTGGCCGAGCGGGCGGCTCCGATCCTCCGCTTCCATGACCTGGTCATCGAGCGGCAGGACGAGGTGCTCGACCTCATCCAGCTCGAGTGCGGCAAGGCGCGCAAGCACGCGTTCGAAGAGGTGGCGGACACCGCCATCGTGGCCCGTTATTACTCGCATCACGCCGAAGGGCTCCTCGCGCCGCACCGCCGGCAGGGGGCGCTGCCTGCCATCACCGCCGCCTGGGAGCACCATCAGCCGGTGGGCGTTGTGGGGATCATCGCGCCGTGGAACTATCCGCTGTCGCTTGCGGTGACCGACGCGATTCCGGCGCTGCTGGCCGGCAATGGCGTAGTGTTGAAGCCGGACCGCCAGACGCCGTTCACCGCGCTGTGGGCCGTCGAGCTGTTGGAGGAGGCCGGGCTTCCTGCCGGGCTCTTCCAGGTGGTCACGGGCGAAGGATCGGTGTTGGGAACGCCGCTCATCGAGGAGTGCGACTTCCTCGCCTTCACCGGCAGTACCGCGACCGGCCGCAAGGTGGCGCGGCAGGCGGGGGAGCGGCTGATCGGCTGCGCTTTGGAGCTGGGCGGAAAGAACCCGATGATCGTGCTCGCCGACGCCGATCTCGAAGCCGCGGTCGCGGGGGCCGTTCGCGGTTGCTTCAGCAGCGCCGGCCAGCTCTGCATTTCGATCGAGCGCCTCTATGTTCACGATTCGCTGTATCACAGCTTTGTGGAGCGCTTCATCACCGAGGCCCAGGCCCTCCGGCTCGGCGCTGATCTCGACTACGACTCCGACATGGGCTGCCTGATCTCCGCCGAACAGCTCGCCAAGGTCGACGCGCATGTGAAGGACGCGGTCGCCAAGGGGGCGCATGTCCGCACCGGCGGCCGGCCGCGCCCGGATCTCGGCCCGACGTTCTATGAGCCGACCATCCTGACCGGCGTCACCCCCGAGATGACCCTCTTCCGCGAGGAGACTTTCGGACCGGTGGTGGCGGTCTACCGTTTCGAATCCGTCAACGACGCCATCGAGCAGGCGAACGCCAGCGAGTACGGTCTCAACGCCAGCCTGTGGACCCGCGACACCGATCTCGGCCACCGCATCGCCGCCCGCCTGCGGTTGGGGACGGTGAACATCAACGAGGCGTACGCCGCGGCCTGGGCTTCCGTCGACGCTCCCATGGGCGGCTTCAAGAATTCGGGACTGGGCCGCCGGCACGGCGCCGAAGGCATTCTCAAATACACCGAGCCGCAGACCATCGCCATCCAGCGCGGCATGCCTCTCGCCGCGCCGGCGGGGGTCGCGGACGAAGTCTTCAGCCGCGCGATGAGCGCCACGCTCAAGGCGCTGCGGCACATCCCCGGCTTGCGCTGAGCAGAGCCGGCAGGAGAACGATCATGGCCAAGCTCTTCTTCACCGGCTTCCCCGGCTTCCTGGGCTCCGAGCTCGTTCCGCGCATCCTGCTGCGGTCGGAAGGCGACGAGGCCGTCTGCCTCGTGCAACCCAAATTCGCCGCCCTCGCCCGCCAGCGCGTCCAGGAGATCGAGGCTCGCGAGCCCCGCTGCGCCGGCCGTATCCAACTCGTCGAAGGGGACATCACCCGCTCCGGCCTCGGCATCGAGGACAACGCCGCCCTCCTGCGCGACACGGCCGAGATCTACCACCTCGCCGCCGTCTACGACCTGAGCGTCCGCCGCTCGGTCGGCATGAAGGTCAACGTCGAAGGCACCCGGCACATGCTGGACTTCGCCGAAGACTGCGCCAACCTGCGCCGTTTCCAGTACGTCAGCACCTGTTACGTCAGCGGCTGCTACGCCGGCATCTTCCACGAGACCGATCTGTGCAAGGGGCAGAAGTTCAATAACTTCTATGAAGAGACCAAATACCTGGCGGAGGTCGACGTCCAGGAGAGGATGAAGGAAGGACTGCCGGCCACCATCTACCGTCCGGCGATTGTCGTGGGGGACAGCCACACCGGCGACACCCAGAAGTACGACGGTCCCTACTACGCCATCCGCTGGCTCCTGAAGCAACCCGGCATCGCCATCATGCCGGTGGTCGGCGACGCGACGCGCTGCCGCTTGAACCTGGTGCCGCGCGACTTCGTCATCGGGGCGATCACCCATCTGAGCGGTGAGGAGAAAGCGGTGGGGAAGGTCTACCAGCTCGCCGATCCCGATCCGCTGACCATCGACGAGGTGCTCACCGCGGTGGCCAAGGCGACCGGGCGCCTGATGATCCGGGTACCGCTGCCGGTGGGAATCGCCAAGGCGGCGATCGATTGGGTGCCGGGCGTCTACCGTCTGATGCAGATCCCGTCGTCGACCATCGACTACTTCGTGCATCCGACCTTCTACGATCCGTCGAACACCCTGGCCGACCTCAAGGGCACCGATCTGCAAGTGCCGCCGCTTCGCTCCTACCTGCCGACCCTGGTCTCCTTCATGCGGGTCCACCCCGAGCTGGGGTCGGAGGCGATGGCCTGAGAACCTGTCCGACGGGCGAGGGAGAGGAAGAAACCGATCCCCGAATCACCGCTGGCGCGGCAGCCGGCTCGGGCGAGGATCGCGCCCGGGCTGGATGATCGGGGATCGGTAGGGCCGCGAGAGGGGGCTACGCGGCGAAGACAACGTCAGGCGTCGGGATCTGCACCGGGGGGTGCGTTGCCCGCTCGCCGGAAGGCTGGCAGCACCAGACCGCTTCCAGCTTCTCGGGCGCCTCCTGGGCGGCCGTTTCGAAGGATACACCTCGTCTGCGCGGAGCTGGACGCTGGGCGACGAGACGAGCTGGGCTGTCAGGAGGATCGCTTCGAGAGCGCGGGAAGCTGACCGGCGCGCCATGCGGAGCATGGTA
>DATARD010000235.1:0-53248 GCA_036264355.1 Thermoanaerobaculia bacterium | reverse complement strand
ATCTCTACGCCATTTTCAAAGATCCGGGCGTCGCCCGCAGCGGCCCTGCGAGGCTCCCTGAGCTAGGCCCGATTCAGCTATCCGTCGCAGGCGGATTGAGTTCAACAGGCCATCGGAAAAGAAGACGAGCCGCCGGAAAGCAAAACGGGCCCTCTGAAAAGAAAACCGGCCCTCGCAAAAGAAAATGGGCGGTCCGAAAGCAAGGCGGGCTGTCGGAAAAGACGACGAGCCATCGGAAAAGAAGACGGGCCGTTGGAGAAAAAAACGGGCCGCCGGAAAAGAAAACGGGCCGTCGTAAACCACGACGTGCTTTCGGGATCTGCGAGGGCCAGCGTAGAGAAGCGTCTTGCGATATCCTCCTGTCCAACCCCCGCTCCACGGCCGGCCCGCGCCTCTCCGCGCCCGCCTGGTCGGCCTTCGAAGCAGGCCAACGGCTCATGCAGCAGCGATCGCTATATGGATCGGCCGGGGCTGCGCCTCGCCCTGTTCGAGTTGCTCCGCGAGAACGCGCAGGGCGAGGATTTCGACACGCGCCATGGCCTCATTCGCAGAGGAACCGTAGGCGAGGACTCCCGGGAGCTGTGGGACTTCGGCCAGCCAACGGCCATCGTCCTCGCGCTCATACTCGATCCTGAATTCCATGGCTCGCTCCCCCACGCCTGGGCTGTCCCGCGTCTGGCGGTCACCGGGTGGGCTCGTCTTCACTGTATGGCCTGGGTGCGTTCGCGTCAATGCAACTGCAACGTCCTGCGAGACGACGGGCTCTCCTACGGCGACTACGTCGAGCAGCTCACCTTCCTGCTGTTCCTCAAGATGGGAGCCAGCCGTCTCGGCAAGAAACCGGGGATGCTCGGCGCGGACTTGGCCATGGGCTCGGCGGCCCTGCCTGCTTCAGATGAGGGCGACGCGCCGGTATAAGCCCATTACTGGGAGCTGGCGTCCGGCCGGTTGAACGGAGAGGTGGCGCTCAGGCCGTCACTTCCAACCTGCGGACGGCTTCGGCGAGATCCTCGACGGCACCGAGCCGATCCAATGCCTCGATGACCCGGGCATAGTCCAGCGTCACGTACTCATGGATGAGCACATTCCGAAATCCCGGCAGCTTCTCCAGGACTTGGATCGCGACCGGAGGAAGCCCGGGAATCGAGGACAGATTCCGGACCGCCTCGGTGTAATCCTGAAACCGCAGAAGATGGCGGGCGGAAAGTCACTCGGGGCCGCAGCTCCCGGAGGTGGTCCAGGTGCAGGCGCAGCTCCGCCAGACGATCGAGGAGGGGACTCACCGCGCCAGCGCCTCCAGCCTGGCTTTGCGCATCCGGTTGAGCCAGGGTTCCAGGTCGGCGGCGAGGATCTGGACGTCCCGTACGTAGGCATGGTCCGTCTCGGGATCGCCGCGGAAGACTCGGATGCCGTCGTAGATGACCTTGCGGCCGAGAAGAGGAGGAGCGTCGTTGAGGACGACGACGTCGACCTCGTTGTGATGCACCACGGCGATCAGGTCGGAGCCCAGCCGGACCCGCATCTCGAAGCGGTTGCCCGGCGTGGGATGGCGATCCCATTGGAGCAGGACTCCGACGTCCACATCGCTCTCGCGATGCGCCCTCCCCTCGGCGTGGCTGCCGAAGAGGTACGCGGAGGCCACGCCGAGATCGGGATGCTCTTCGAAGTACCGGGTCAGCGCTGGATTCAAGGCCTCAGGCGCGATCATGCTTTTCAGTCTAACCCAGAGTGGCGCCTCAGGCCGGAGGAGGGCTTCTCGCTGGCCGGGCGACGACGGGGAAGATCGAGCTGCTGCCGTAGGCCGCCCATCCGCGCTGAACACTCCGGAGCCCTCGCGGCGCCTCCCGGGCCTGCAGTCTCTGGTCACCGGGTGGGGAATGCCCCCGCCTCCCGGGGCGGTTCGGACTTGTAGAGCGGTCTGCTAAGATCTGCCGTCCAGGACCTACTGAGAGGAATGGCATGAGCACCACGGTCGCAGAAAAAGAGAGACGAGATCTACCGGTCGAGAAGCTGGATGAGGTCGTCATCCGCTTCGCGGGCGATTCCGGTGACGGGATGCAGCTCACCGGCACCCAGTTCACCAACACTTCGGCGCTGATCGGCAACGACTTGTCGACCCTGCCCGATTTCCCCGCCGAGATCCGCGCTCCCGCCGGCACTCTCCCCGGGGTTTCGGCCTTCCAGGTGCGCATCGCCGACTACGACATCCACACCCCGGGTGACGCCCCGGACGTCCTGATTGCCATGAACCCGGCGGCTCTCAAGAAGGAGCTCAAGGATCTCAAGGCGAACGGCGTCATCATCATCAACACCGACGAGTTCAACGACCGCAACCTGGCCCGCGCCGGCTACACCGTCAACCCGCTCGAAGACCACACGCTGGATGGATTCCGGGTCTTCCAGGCGGCGCTCAACACGATGACGCGGCGCACGCTGGAAGGGAGCGGTCTCGACAGCAAGTCTATGGACCGCTGCAAGAACATGTTCGCCCTCGGCATGTGCTACTGGCTGTTCAGCCGGCCGCTGGAGAGCACCATCACCTTCCTGAACCAGCAGTTCGCCAAGAAGCCGCACCTCGCCGAGGCCAACATCAAGGTCCTGAAGGCAGGCTGGAACTTCTGTGACATCACGGAGCTGTTCCACACCCGCTACGAGATTCCGGCGGCGGCGCTGGAGCCGGGACTCTACCGGAACATCACCGGCAACGTCTCTCTCGCTCTCGGTCTGATCGCCGCCAGCCGGCGCAGCGGCCTGCCGCTTTTCCTGGGCGCCTACCCGATCACGCCGGCGTCGGACGTGCTGCACGAGCTGTCGAAGTTCAAGAACTACGGCGTCACGACCTTCCAGGCCGAGGACGAGATCGCCGCGGTTTGCGCCGCGATCGGCGCCTCCTTCGGCGGCGCCCTGGGCGTCACCACCACCTCCGGCCCGGGCATCGCCCTCAAGTCCGAGGCGATGAACCTGGCGATCATGACCGAGCTGCCGGTGGTGATCTGCGACATCCAGCGTGGCGGCCCGTCCACCGGCCTGCCCACCAAGACGGAGCAGTCGGACCTGTTGCAAGTGATGTTCGGCCGCAATGGCGACTCACCGATACCGGTCATCGCCGCGTCGTCCCCCAAGGACTGCTTCGCGACGGTCGTGGAGGCGGTGCGCATCGCCACCCACTACATGGTGCCGGTGGTGTTCCTCTCGGACGGCTACATCGCCAACGGCTCCGAGCCGTGGAAGCTGCCGAAGGTCGAGGAGCTGCCGGACCTGCGGGTCGAGTTCCGCACCGATCCCCAGGGTTTCCTGCCCTACGAGCGGAACCCCGAGACACTGGCCCGGCCGTGGGCGATTCCCGGCACGCCCGGCCTCGAGCACCGCATCGGCGGTCTCGAGAAAGAGGACGTCACCGGCAACGTCTCCTACGATGCGGTGAACCACGAGAAGATGGTCCATCTGCGCGCCGAGAAGGTGGAGCGGATCGCCCGCGACATCCCGCCTCTCGAGGTGTTCGACGACCAGAGCGGCGATCTGCTGGTCATCGGCTGGGGCTCGACCGCGGGAGCCATCACCGGCGCGGTCAACCTGGCGCACAAGGAAGGCCTCAAGGTCAGCCGTGCCCATCTGCGCTATCTCAATCCCTTCCCGGCGAACCTGGGCGAGGTGCTGTCACGCTTCGAGCGCGTCCTCCTGCCCGAGATGAACCTCGGCCAGCTCGCTTTGCTGTTGCGGGCCCGCTACCTCAAGGACATCCAATCATTGACCAAGGTGCAGGGTCAGCCGTTCACCCGTCAAGAGATCCTGGAGAAGATCCGGGAGATCCTGGAGCAGAAATCGCATGTCAATTGATTCTCAGACACCGACGCCGACCCTCGTCAAGAAAGATTTCGTCACCGACCAGGAGGTCCGCTGGTGCCCCGGCTGCGGGGACTACGCGATCCTCTCCGCCGTGCAGCAGGTGTTCCCCGAGCTCGGCATCCCCCGCGAGCAGTTCGTCGTGGTGTCGGGGATCGGCTGCTCCAGCCGCTTCCCGTACTACATGAACACCTTCGGCTTCCACTCGATCCATGGCCGCGCTCCGGCGTTCGCCACCGGTCTCAAGCTGGCGCGGCCGGAGCTCGAAGTGTGGATCGCCACCGGTGACGGCGACGCCATGTCGATCGGCGGCAACCACCTGATCCACACCCTGCGGCGCAACGTCGGGGTGAAGATCCTGATGTTCAACAACCGCATCTACGGTCTCACCAAGGGGCAGTTCTCGCCGACCAGCGAGATCGGCAAGAAGACCAAATCGAGCCCCGTCGGCTCGGTGGACTATCCGTTCAACCCGCTGTCGCTGGCCATCGGAGCCGGCGCCACCTTCGTGGCGCGGAGCGTCGACATCTTCCAGACCCACCTGCGCGACACCCTGCGCCGCGCCGCCCAGCACAAGGGGACCGCCTTCATCGAGATCTACCAGAACTGCAACATCTTCAACGACAAGGCGTTCACCTACATGACCGACAAGGAGAACAAGGACGAAGGCGTGCTCCACCTCGAGCATGGCAAGCCGCTGATCTTCGGCAAAGCGAAGGACAAGGGGATCCGGATGCAGGGCACCGAGATGGAAGTCATCTCGCTCGGCGGCGAATTCGGTCCGCAGGACTGCCTGGTCTGGAACGAGTCGCTGCACAACCCGGCGACCGCCTTCCTGGCCGCCCAGCTCCTGCCGCCCCTCTTCCCGACCGCGATCGGCGTCTTCCGCAACGTCGAGGAGGTCCCCTACGAGCAGCGCGTCGTCGACCAGATCCAGCACGAGACCGAGCGCCTCGGCATCGGCAAGCTCGACGACCTCCTGCGCTCCGGCGACACCTGGACGGTGTCCGAGCAGGGTGCGGTGAGCTGAGGAAGGCCCTCCTCACCCCCGGCCCCTCTCCCGCGAAGCGGGAGAGGGGTGAAATGCTCTCTATCGAGACTTCGAAGAGCTATTGAGGCAGTGTGTTCGGTCGTTGCACTTGGTAGTCGAGATACCCCTTGCGGACGCCCTGCACGAGGTAGTCAAACTCCAAATCAGCGCTCCCCGGAGACACGCGAACGATGAGTCGGCTCGGGGTCTTCTCGACCACGTAGAGCTGGCCCCAACTGCCGAGAGGCGTCAACTGTACCGTCAGGCGCTCCGGCTCGGTGAGCCGGGCGAAATAGCCGGGAAGCTCGATCACGGCTTCGCCCTTGGTCGTCTTGGCCGTACCGCGGAAGTAGGTGCCGGCCTCGGGACCTTCGAGCGCGGTGTAGTAGAGCGCTCGGCGGGCATCCGCGGGATCCGCAACGGCGAAGTTCTTGGTGCCAGTCACGGTCAAGTTGCCGGAGATCGTCACCGCACCGGTGCTGCCATCGATCTGGAGGCGGTTAGTATTGTTTGTCCCCAGGATGACAGGTGTGGCGTTCTGTGTCCCGATGATCAGACCGTTACCGGTCGATTGAATCAATTCGCTCCAACTCGCGAGGGGCTGGCCAAACCGCGAAACGGTTCTGCCACTGCCGTGGGCCTGTAATTGCATGAAGGCGGTGTCCGACTGTGCACGAAAGGTGCCGACCGAATTCACACCGGAGCCTGTGTTCTGGACAGTGAGTATAGTGTACACGTTGGCGGCATTATCGAAGAGGTGGAGCTTGGTCCCCGGAGAGCTCGTGCCGATGCCAACATAGCCGGTGCTGTTGACGACGAGGCTGTCGCCGGGAGTGCCGGCCTTGATCCGGAAGGGCACGCTCGAGCTGTTGGTGACGTCTTTGACGAACAGCTCTGTATTGTTGGCGCCGATGTCCCAGATGCGGGCCGGGCCTGGTGAAACCGGCTGTTCCAACCGAAGAGTGGGGTTGGTGGCTTTCACTACGTGCAAAGCCTGGAGCGGCAATGCTGTTCCTATACCCAGGTAGCCGTTGGAGCCCACAACAAGGGCGTCATCCGGAGCGCCCCCTTGAACGGAGAAGGGAATTACCTCTGCAGTCGCATCCTGGAGAAAGAAGACATCGAAGGGATAGTACTCCGGGTAATTCTCGTTGGCCTCGAGCTGCCAGTAGCGAGCTGGGACCCCTGGCGAATCAGCGTTTACATCATGAAAGAAGATGCTCGGAGTAGGGCCTTTGAGAGTCAGGGGAGTGCCCGCGTCGGTAGATGTGCAGTTGGGACCGATGCAGGCGTTGCCCTCCACAATGAGATTGCCGGGAATCACACTGTCTTGCGCTGCAAGAGAGTGGGCTTTGGAGAGTGCGCTTGCAGTCGAAGGGGAGGCAGCCTTGGCTCCAGGCCGGCTTGGCACGACGAAACTGCCGGCCCGAACCAGAAAGGTTCCCCGCTGCATGGTTTTTGCTGCTGTTCGGCTGCTCTCCCCCTTCGTACGCGGCAGGAGCCGCAACTCATATCTGTAGATCCCGTCAGGAAGCCGCTCACCGTCCGCTTTGACCAGACCGAGCGAGGGAGTCTGATCTGCCGCCAGCTCCTGGCGATTCATAAACCCTTCGGGCCCCACGACGACCAGGGTGAGGCGCTCATAGTCAACCGTCGGCATCCAGTCGACGTTGGTCGGTCCGACGTTGACGCGAGCGACAGCGTTCTCCGAGCGCGGAGGCTCTCCCGCGCTGGCGGAGAACTGGGAAAGCACAGCTACGATTACTCCGAAAACCATGACTGCCAAAGCCTTTCGCGGCTGGCGCATGCTCTCTCCTCATCACTCTGAGTGGGCTGTCAATTCAGTCCTGAAAAGACTCTACGGCAATAGAAGACATGATCTCAAGATGACTATGGAATGACCGAGAGTGACGCCGGTCGTTTGTTTGTTCCAGCGCAAACAGCAATCCTGATACTCTGAAGGCATGGCCGATCTTCTCATCCTCGCGCACGGTGGTACCGGTGGCGAATTCGGTCCGCAGGACTGCCTCGTCTGGAACGAGTCGCTGCACAACCCGGCGACCGCCTTCCTCGCCGCCCAGCTCCTGCCGCCGCTCTTCCCGACCGCCATCGGCGTCTTCCGCAACGTCGAAGAGGCCCCCTACGAGACGCGGGTGGTCGATCAGATCCAGCACGAGACCGAGCGCCTCGGCATCGGCAAGCTCGACGACCTCCTCCGTTCCGGCGACACCTGGACGGTATCCGAGCACGGCGCGGTGAGCTGAAGGGCTGCACCTCCCCCAACGATTCCGAACGGCCGGTGGCGACGCCGGCCGTTTTTCGTCTGAGACCGGTTCACAAGATCGGTTTGGGTCTGATACGCTCCACCAGGGGACAAATTCTCTTGGGACAACACGACCTCAGCTATCGACTTTTCTTTTCCCATGTCCGAATGGTGTGCGACCTGCTTCGCGAGATGATCGGCGAGGCATGGATCCAGGTCATCGACTTCTCCACGGCGGAGAGGAGCAACTCCTCCTTCGTCTCCGCCCGGCGGCGGAACCGGGAGAGCGACATCATCTGGAAGTTTCGGCGCCGGGACACCGGCGAGCCGGTGTATGTCTACGGTGCTGTTGGAGTTTCAATCCCGTCCGGACCGCTACATGCCGGTCCGCCTGATGACCTACATCGGCCTCTTCTACGAGTCCCTCATCGCCGAGGGGAAGTTGCCGCCGTCAGGTCTTCTGCCGCAGGTGATCCCCATCGTCATTTACAATGGTCTTGGCGCATGGAACGGGCCGCGGGATCTGGCGGAGCTGATCCAGTGCGTGGCCGAGCAGTACGTGCCTCACCTGCCGTTCAAGCTGGTGCACGAGGCCGCGTACAGGGCGGAAGAGCTGGAGGCCAGTGAGAGCCCGGTCGCGGACCTGTTCCGCTTGGAGAAGAGCCGGAGCTGGACGGACGTTCTCACCGGTGTCTCCAGTGTGCGGCGGCATGTTGGGCCCGACGAGCGGGAGCTGCGCCGGGCGTTCGAGACCTGGCTCATCGAGGTGATCGCCCCGCGGCTGGGGCTGGCGTCCAACCTGCTTACCGCGCTGACTTTAGAGGAGTTTGAATCGATGCTCGCCGAACGAATTGACATGTGGAACCGGGAACTGGAAGAGCAGAGCTTGCAGAAGGGTCTGCAGCAGGGTCTGCAGCGGGGCCAACAAGAAGGGCAGGAGCAGGGCCAGCGGCAGGCTCTCCTTCTCCTGCTCGAAAAGCGGTTCGGTTTTGTCGACCAGGGGACCCGCGATCGGATCGCCGCAGCGAAAGCCGACCGCCTTCTGGACTGGTTCGCACGCTTCGCGACCGCGGAGAAGGTGACGGACGTCTTCGGCAACTGACGCCCCCGTGGCCGACCTCCTCATTCTCGCGCACGGCGGTACCTGGGAGATGCGCTTTCAGGTCTCTTCGCTGGCAGCCAGTGTCGCGGCGGCGGGGGAGCGGGTGGACGTGGCGTTGTTCTTCGCCGCCCTCGACTCCTGGGCACGGGGCCGTTGGGATGATCTCGATCCGGCGCCGCCGCTCTCCGCGGAGCGCCTGGAATCTTTCGCCATGCCGCCCCTCACCGAGATGCTGGCGCCGGGCCGGGAGGACGGCTTGATCCGCCTCTATGCGTGCAGTGCGTCGACCCGGCTCCTTGAGCTGGATACGGCGACGGTCCAGGCGAAGGTGGACGTCCTCCTCGGTTGGCAGAGTTTCTCGCGCATGATCCGCGAGGCGGGCCGGGTGGTTACGCTGTAGGGGACGACGGCTGACGCACCAGGAACGTCTCCTCGCCCACCACTTCCGGATCGAGCGAAAATTCGTACAGCTCCAGTCCACCGAACAGGGCCTTGACCCGCGGCCAGCCGGCGGACTGCATGTGACGGGCGCCATCGACCGCGAGGGCGCCGTCGTCGTCGAAGAGCACCACGTCGCGATCCGCCGGCGGCGACCACTCCGGACCGGGATAGGGGATCGCGCCCTGGAGATTGAGCCGCCCGCCTGTTGGATTCAGAGAATCGGGCCGCACATCGAGCAGCAGCGGCGGATCGCCGTCCTTCAATCGCCGATAGAGCGTGAAGGGGGAGATTTCGAGCAGCGGATCGAACTGCACGACCGGCGTGGCGTCGTCGAGGTAGCGGGTCGGCATGGTGTCTCCAGACTAGAGCACCTTCGAATCGTGGTCCGCCCAGGCGAGACCGGACATCACCTTCGGCATGAAGCGGGTCGATTTGGCGGGGAGCATCTCGCCGCCGGCGATCGCGGCGGCGAACTCCGCGGGCGTCATCGGCGGCAGGAAGACGGCGGTGCCTAACTCGCCGGACGCCACCTGGTTCCACAGCTCGTCCGGGCTGGAGCGGTAGACCACGGTACCGTTGGTCGAGGCTTCGGGCGGCAGCCCGAGCGCGGGCAGAACAGCATTCTGGAAGACCTTGACCGCGATGTCTTTTCCCGCTGTTCCGATCATGTGCCAGATCTCGGGCTTGCCGCCGGAGATCCAGACGCCGAGCGCGGGCTGCGGCGCCGCGGCCACCGCCGCCGCGAACGCCGGACCGCCCGAGCCGTCGAACGGTTGCGGCTTGCCGTGCAGGCCGGCCAACCTGGAGAGATCGATCTTCTCCTTGAAAGCGCGGTGGATCGGCTCGATGGTGAGAGCCGGCGAGTCGAGGCTGGTGACCACCGCCAGCTTGGCCGCCGCGGCGGTGCCGGGCTGCGCGCCGTGCTCCTTGGCGAAACGCTGCCCCACCTTGTAGCGGTGGTGGCCGTCGGCGATCGCCGAGGTCACGTTGAGCGCGTCCTGGTAGAGCGCGATCCGGGCCGGATCGTCGATCTTGTAGAGGACGTGGAAGTTGCCGTCCGCGTCGCGATGGCGCACCAGCTCCGAGGCGCCGGCGAGATCGGCGTGGAGGAGCGCGTCGAGCTTGCCGCCATCTTCGGAAAGAAGGAGCACCGGCTCGAGATCGACATGCATCGCCTCCAGCAGCGCGGTGCGGTCGGTGATGGCTTTTTCCAGCGTCTGCTCGTGCGGCCGGATGAGGCTGGCGTCGGCATATTCGACGAGCCCGAGAACGCCGAGCCGCTTTCCGCCACCAGCCAGCTCGATCACATACGGGTAGAGCGCCGGCTTTCCTTCCCGCGCGATGGCTCCATCCCGTAGCCACTTCGTGTGCAGCTCCGCGGCACTCTTGTAGATGTCACCGCCGGCCGGTGCGACCGGACGGGTGAGATGGACGAACTGATGCGGCGACTGGGCGTGGAACTTGTCGCGCACGGTTTCATTGATCTGATCGTACGGCGGGGCGGCCAGCGGACCAGCATCACCCGCGCTCCGTGTATAGCGAAGTCCTTCAAAGGCAAACAGACGCATCCTCTCTCCTTGCCGGTCACTCGTGGGAACAGCCGGACCGGCCCGCATAGTGTAGCCGCGCCCGTACCGCATCGTCCGGGAAGTCGCTGAGCACGCCGTCGACCCCCAGAGCGAAGAACCGCTCATACTCGCGGCCCGGCTCGCCGTCGTACTCCGCGGCCAGGAACGGCGGATCGCTGCGGAAGGTCCATACGTGCACCAGCAGCCCGGCGCGGTGCGCGTCGTCCACCAGCGTCGTAGACGGCAGCAGCATACCGTTCGGCCCGGGTGGCACGATCAGCCGTTTGTTCGGCCCGATGCCGTCGGCATAGGTGGCGATTTCGGCGAGCTGCTCCGGAGTCGCCGGGGCATGCCCGTGGTCTTCCAGAAGCTGGATCAGCGGCAGATCGGTCAGGCCGCGCAGCCGGTGCAAACTCTGCATCTCGAAAGACTGGAGGAAGACCGGTGTGCTCCGGCCGGCGTATCCGGAGCGGTGGAGGAGCGCCGCCAGCGGCTCTTCCAGCGGCAGCCCGATGGAGCGGAAGTAGCTCGGCGTCTTGAGCTCCGGCGAGAGACCGATCGTCCGTCCCGTCTCCGCGCTCTTGCGCTGCGCCAGGGCGACGACCTCCTCGAAAGTGAGCACCTCGAAACAGCCGTCGAACGAATGATCGCGGCTCGCCAGCCGTTCGCGGGCGCGGAGCGTCTTGATCTCGGCGACCGTGAAGTCCTCGCTGAACCAGCCGGTGACGGTGCGGCCGTCGATCGTCCGGGTGGTCTGCCGGCTGGTGAATTCCGGGCGCTCGGCAACGTCGGTGCTCCGCGACAGCTCGTTCTCGTGCCGGGCGAGGAGCGTTCCATCGCCGCAGATCACGAGGTCGGGCTCGATGCCGTCGGCGCCGAGGTCGATCGCCAGCTCATAGGCGGCGAGCGTGTGCTCGGGCCGGTAGCCGCAGGCGCCACGATGGCCCATGACCAGGAGGGGGCGGGAATTCTCGGCGGGTCCTGGGGCGTTGGGCTCGGCTGGCACTGGGTCCGTCCGGTTGAAGCGGCATGCTACCATTGGCGGCCCTTTACCGGCTTCGAGATCCGAGCTCTTATGCACTTCCGCCAGCATCTGCACGCCCGCTTCGCCTCCGCCCTCACGGTTCTTTCCGTGGGTGCGCTGATGCTTGCCGCGCTGCCGGTGCAGGCCCAGCCGAAGACACCGCGGGCGCGCGATGTGGGGATTCCCTTCGAGGGGACGCCGGGACCGCGCAACGCGATCACCGACGTCGCCGGCGTCGAGGTGGGGCAGACCACGCTGATCTCCGGCGACGGCAAGCTGGTGCCCGGCAAGGGGCCGGTGCGCACCGGGGTGACCGTGGTGCTGCCGCGCGGCAAGGCGTCGAGCGATCCGGTGTTCGCCGGCTGGTATGCCCTGAACGGCAACGGCGAGATGACCGGCACGACGTGGATCCACGAGGGGGGCTTTCTCGAAGGCGCCGTCCTCATCACCAACACCCACAGCGTCGGCACCGTGCGCGACGCGGCGGTGGCGTGGCACCTCGCCCACTTTCCCAAGCCGGCCGAGAACGGCGACTTCAGCCTGCCGGTGGTGGCCGAGACCTGGGACGCGTTCCTCAACGACATCAACGGCTTCCACGTCACCCGGGAGGACGTCTTCCACGCCTTCGACAGCGCGTCGGCCGAGGTGGCGGAAGGGAACGTCGGCGGCGGCACCGGGATGATCTCCTACGGCTTCAAAGGGGGGATCGGCACCGCCTCGCGTCGGCTGGACGAGCAGGCCGGCGGCTACACAGTCGGCGTCCTGGTGCAGTCGAACCATGGACGGCGGCCGCGATTGACCATCGCCGGTGTGCCGGTCGGACGGGAAATCCCGGATCTCCTGCCGCAACCCGGCCAGCATGCCGACGGCCAGGGGTCGATCATCATCGTCGTGGCGACCGACGCGCCGCTCCTGCCGCACCAGCTCGACCGGCTCGCCCGCCGTGCTGCCTTGGGCGTCGGCCGGGTCGGCGGCGCCGGGGAGAACAGCTCGGGAGATATCTTCCTCGCGTTCTCGACCGCCAACCCGGGAGCGAACACCCCGGAAGGCATCGCGCACCTTACAATGCTGCCCAACGAGCGGATCGACGCCGTCCTCCAGGCCACGGTCGATGCCACGGAAGAGGCCATCGTCAATGCGATGGTCGCCGCCGAGACGATGACCGGGGCGGACGGCAACACCGTCTATGCGCTGCCGCACGAGCGGCTGCGGGAGATTCTGAAGAAGTACAACCGGCTCAATCCGTAGGCGCGCTCGCGAGCCCGCCTGCACCGAAGCGTAAAACACCTGTACTGTGGAGAAATCGATGAAAAAACTGATGACCCTTTCCGCCCTGCTTCTGCTCCTCTCGGTCGCGGGCACGGCTCGCGCGGCAGATCCCAAGACTGCGGCCAAACCCGCTGCCACCCCGGCCGCCGCGGCGCCCGCCAAGCCCGCCCCTGCGCCGGCCAAGCCCGCGGGACCCCCCTCCGCCGGCTCGAGCTGGTCGCTCAACGACAAGGCCGGCTACATCATCGGCTTCAACCTCGGCAAGAACCTGCGCTCGCAGGAGATTCCGGTCACCGCCGACCAACTCATCAAGGGTCTGCACGACGGTCTCGGCAATGCCACCGCGGCGCTCTCGGACGAAGAGATCCAGCAGACCATGGCCGCTTTCCAGGAGCAGGTGGCGGCCCGCCAGCAGGAGAAGCTCAAGGTCCAGGGCGAGAAGAACAAGAAGGAAGGCGAAGCTTTCCTGGCCGCCAACAAGGCCAAGGCCGGCATCAAGACCACCGCGAGCGGCCTCCAGTATGAAGTGCTCAAGGAGGGGACCGGCCCCACCGCGAAGCCGACCGACAAGGTGACGGTCAACTACAAGGGCACCCTCATCGACGGCAAGGTGTTCGACAGCTCCTACGACCGCGGCCAACCGGTCACCTTCGGCGTCAACCAGGTCATTCCGGGCTGGGTCGAGGCCCTGCAGCTCATGAAGGCCGGCTCCAAGTATCACCTCGTCATCCCGTCGGCCCTGGCCTACGGCGAAGCCGGAGCCGGCGCCGACATCGGTCCGAGCTCGGTGCTCCAGTTCGACGTCGAAGTCATGAAGATCGAGCCCGGCGACAAGCCGGAAGCCCCCCCGGCCGCCGAGCCGAAGTCGGACGCGAAGCCGCCCGCGCAGTAAGGGCGCCCGCTTGATACCCCCCTCGCCCTGCGAGGGGGGCACCCCCCAGCCGAAGCGCAGGGTCCGATTCACCCAGACAGCATGGTACGCTAAGCCCATGCTGACAACCATTGACAAGGCAGGGCGCGTGGTGATCCCCGCCGAGGTGCGCAAGCGGCTCGGTCTGAACGCTGGGACAGAGCTCGAGATGGTGATCGAGGGCTTCGCCATCCGCCTTGTCCGCGCAGTGGCTGGCCCTGAGCTCGTCCGGCGTGGGAAGCGCCTGGTCGCCCGTCCGCGGGTGGCGGAGGGCGAGCGCACCGAGGTGAACGTGGCACGGCTGATCGAAGAGGAACGGGACCGGTGGCCAGCTTGAAAGGCATCTTCTTTGATACCAGCGTCCTCATCGCCGGAATGATCGACTTTGGTCCCAGCTCGGAGCACGCTCTGCTGGTGATGGATGCGGTCGCGGACGGCAGGATCGAGTGCCCGCTGACTGCTTGGCACTGCTGCCTCGAGTTTTACTCGGTGACGACGCGCTTGCCGGAAGAATACCGCCTCGAACCCGAAGCGGCCCTGCGACTTCTGCGCGAGGAGATCTTCGCGCGCTTCTCGATCCACGATCTTGCGGCGGAGCTGCGAGAGGAATTCCTGGTCTCTTCCGTCCAAGAGGGAACGGCGGGCGGCAGGATCTACGATGCGCACATCGCCGAGATCGCGCGGCAAGCGGGCGCGCGGCTTGTGGCCACCGAGAATCGTCGCCACTTCACCCCGTTACTGCGCCATGGCATCCGCGTCCTGGTCAGCTCAGAGCTGGCCGCAGAGAGCGGGCTCTGAGCCAAACGCCGAGCTCGCCCTCAGGATGACGGAAGCGGATCGCTGATTCCCGCACCGGTTCGCGGGAGATTCCGGAGTCTCTCTGGTTGTTCGCCGTCCGGATGTGGATCTTCCGCATCTGGAGGGCGGTGAGCGCCCTCCAGAAATGGAACACCGGTGCTCGGAGGGCGGTCATCGCCCTCTGGAAATGGAAGATCCACGTGGAGGCGGCGGTCATTGCTGCCGAGAGATGGGCTGTCCAATTCCAGAGGGCAGTCAGCGCCCTCCAGATGCGGCTCATCCAACTCCAGAGGGCGGTCACCGCCCTCCAGAAATGGACGACCCACGCTCAGAGGGCGGCGAGCGCCCTCCAGAGTGCGGACGTCGCCATCCGGCGAGCGGCTGTCGCGGAGTGGTGAGCGGACTTCGGTGTCGAGAGTTGGGTTGCTGAATTCTGGAGGGCGGCGAGCGCCCTCCAGAATTGGAGGTTCCGCATTCAGAGGGCGGTCGGCGCCCTGCGGAATTGGATGACGCGGCTCGGCTTACGGGAGATCGAGTAGCGGAGGTGGGAGCTCGCCGCGCCGCCGCCCAGGGTTGAAACCCTGGGCTACGTGCCTATGCCCTTCCAGGGCACTCCCCCAACCTGCCAACAGCACAATGGGTGGGTGGAGGCGTTACCCCGGAGGGGTAAATGCGCCTAGTCCAGGGTTTTAACCCTGGGCGGAGGTGGGATCTCAGTGCGCTCCCGCCGCCTTCTTCTCTTCCCGCTCCTGCGCCGCCTTCGCGGCGGTGACCAGATCGAACGCGTCGCGCCGCATGCGGGCTCGCTTGGCGTCTTCTTCGGGGAAGCGGGGACGGTAGCCGAGGAGGTTCTCGTCGAAGGTGTAGGGCTTCATGAGATCTTCCTTGCCGACGATCGACTGCTCGCGGTTGAAGTAGGCCATGTCGTAGTTGTTGCTCATGATGATGGCTTCTTCCGGGCAGGCGTCGACGCAGTAGCCGCAGAAGACGCAGCGCAGCATGTCGATCTCATAAATGACCGGGTACTTTTCGATGTTCACGTCCTGGTGCTCGCCGGCTTCGATGCGGATGCACTCGGCCGGGCAGGCCTGGGCGCAGAGGAAGCAGGCGACGCAGCGGACGGAGCCGTCGGGACGGGTGGTGAGGATGTGGTGGCCGCGGAAGCGGTGGGAGTAGTCGCGCCGCTTTTCCGGGTATTCGATGGTGTAGCGCGAGCTTGGATTGAACAGGTTGCGCAGGAAGTGCTTCAGGGTCACCATCAGCCCGCCGAAGAGCGGCAGGTAGAGGCGCTCGGCGAGGCCCGGACGGTAGGGCTTGAGGTCTTTCGGGTGCGGTTCCCGCAGCATTGGACGGATCATCGTTCGAGCTCTCCGGCAATCACGTTGAGGCCGCCCAGTGTCGCGATGGCGTCGGCGAGAGCGCCGCCCTTGATCAGCCGGGGGAAGGTCGAGAAGATCGGGAAGCAGGGGGGCCGGACCTTGATCCGGTAGGGCTTCCCGCTGCCGTCGCTGATGATGTAGAAGCCGAGCTCGCCGTTGGCTCCCTCGACCATCTGGTAGGTCTCGCCCGCGGGGACCTGGATGCCGTCCATGATCAGCTTGAAGTGGTAGATCATGGCTTCCATCTGGTTGTAGCAGGCTTCCTTGGGCGGCAGCGCCACGTGCGGATCGTCGACGATGAACGGGCCGTCCGGCATGCCGCGGTCGAGGAGCTGCTTGATCATGCTGAGCGACTGCTTGATCTCCATCATGCGGATGCGGAAACGGTCGTAGACGTCGCCGCCGTAGAGGACGGGGACCTCCCAGTCGAGCGTGTCATAGAGGTCGTAGGGGTGCGCCCGGCGGACGTCGTAGGCGACGCCGCTCGCCCTGAGGCACGGGCCGGTCCAGCCCCAGTTGACCGCTTCGTCGCCGGTGATGGCGGAGATGCCGACCGAGCGGTCGATCCAGATGCGGTTCTTGTTGACCAGCTTCTCGGCGTCCTCGACGAACGGCGGAATGATCTCCAGCAGCCGCCGGCAGCGCTCCATGAAGTCGGGCGGCAGGTCCTGCGACAGACCGCCGATGCGGCCGTAGGAGACGGTGAGGCGGGCGCCGCAGCAGGATTCCAGGAGGCCGTAGATCTCTTCGCGCGGCTGGAAGAGGTACCAGAAGTTGGTGAGGCCGCCGGTGTCGACCAGCGTCGTGCCGTTGCACACGCAGTGGTCCATGACGCGGGAGAACTCGGAGAGGATCGTCCGCGCCCACACCGCGCGCGGCGGCACCTCGACGTTGAGCAGCTTCTCGACCGTCTTGCAGTAGCCGACGTTGTTGATGAAGCTGGAGCAGTAGTTGAGGCGGTCGGTGTAGGGGATGACCTGGTTCCAGGTGTGCGTCTCCGACATCTTCTCGAAGCAGCGGTGCAGGTAGCCGATCTCGACCTCGGAGGCGGCGATGGTCTCGCCGTCCATGATCGCCATCAGGCGGAAGGTGCCGTGCATCGCCGGATGGGACGGCCCGATGTTGATCGCCATCCGCTCGAAGAGGTCGTCGGCGCCCTCGGCCAGCTTGAAGTCCGGCTTGTACATCTTGTCTTCGGTCAGGATCCAGCGCCGCGCCGGATCGTAGTCCTTGCGCAGCGGGTGCCCCTGGAAGCCCTCGTGACAGAGGATGCGGCGGAGCTTCGGATGGCCGTCGATGCGGATGCCGAACATGTCCCACAGCTCGAGCTCGAACCAGTCGATCCCCTTCCACACCGGGATGAGCGACGGCACCGCCGCGTCGTCCGCCTTGAGCGGAACTTTCAGCCGGAGGCGGGCGTTGCGCGGCAGCGAGAGGAGGTGGTAGACGGCTTCGAAGCGCTCGACGCGGTCCGGATAGTCGACGCCGCCGAGATCGAGGAGCAGGTCGTACTGGGTGGCGGGGTTCGTCTTCAGCTCGCGGGCGAGGTCGAAGAGGACGTCGCGGCGGACGATCCAGGTGGTCTGGTCGAGACCGGCACTCTCAGGGATCGCCACGATGCTGCCGGCCGGGAACTTGCCGGTCGCCGTGATGACCGCCAGGTCACCGGCGGCGGCGGTGAAATCGGTTGGGGTCTCCGAGGAGACTTCAGGAGGCGGGGGAGCCAGCGTGGACACGCTCGATGGTCTCCTTTCCGGTCTCGGACTGCTCCTTGACGTCGTGGCGGACGTGCTTCCTGCGGTCGCGGAGCACCTTCTCCTTGAGCTGGAGGATGCCGTAGATCAGCCCTTCCGGCGTCGGCGGGCAGCCGGGCACGTAGACGTCGACCGGGATGACCTCGTCGATGCCCTGCATCACGTGGTAGGCGCGGTAGAAGCCGCCGGAGCAGGCGCAGGCTCCCATCGAGATCACCCACTTGGGGTCCGCCATCTGGTCGTAGATCTTCTTGAGCACGGGCGCCATCTTGTCGTTGATGGTGCCGGCGACGAGCAGCACGTCGCTCTGGCGCGGCGAGAAGCGCACGACTTCGGAGCCGAAGCGCGCGACGTCGTAGTGGCTCGACACGGTGGACATGAACTCGATGGCGCAGCAGGCGGTTCCGAACGGGAACGGCCAGAATGAGTTGCGCTGCGCCCAATCTTCCAGGGCCTCGAACTGTGTCGTGACCCAGCTTTCTCCGATCATGTTGTTCATGGCTTTGGGTACCTCTCGCAGCCGTCACGGCCGCGGAGGGCGAGTTTACCATGCCTTTGTGACCGGCGGTCACAAGCTGCGTAAGCAGCGACGGGCCATCAACTTAGTGGGAATAGCCGCGAGCCGCGAGCGGTTCTGACATGCGCTCACATGGTGAACTTGCATCGATCCACGCTTGCTTAGCAGTTCAACACGAAGGAGACTCGATGAACCGGTTTTTCCCTGCTCTCGCTCTCGCTGCGTCTGCCATCTTCGCCTGTCCCGGTCTTGGGCATGCCCAGGCTGTTCAGGTCTTTCCGGAGAGCCCCGCTCCCGCCGCCGCCAATCTGACCACCGATGAGACCCCCGCCGCCTGGTTCGTGGAGCTCAACGGCAAGCCCAAGGCCGACGGTGGCACCGATGCCGCCCTGGCCCTGGAGAAGCAGAGCTTCCGTGCCGACGCCAGCGGCGTGGGCGCCCAGTTCGTTGAGAAATTTTCCTACAACGACCTGTTCAACGGCTTCTCGATCTCGGTGAAGCCGGGCGATCTCAACAAGATCAAGCAGCTCAGCTCGGTCAAGGCGGTCTATCCCGTCACCACCGTGTCGCTGCCCGAGCTGCAGCCGCTCAACAATCCGGACCTGGCCTCGGCGATCACCCAGACCCAGGCGGACATCGCGCAGAATTCCCTGGGCCTCACCGGCGCCGGCGTCCGGGTGGCGGTGATGGACACCGGGATCGACTTCGACAATCCGGACCTGGGCGGCTGCTTCGGTCCCGGCTGCCGGGTCGAGGGCGGCTACGACTTCGTCGGCGACGCCTACAACAACGACAGCACTTCCGCCACCTACAATCCGGTCCCGGTGCCGGACGCGATTCCGGATGACTGCAACGGCCACGGCACGCACGTGGCGGGCATCATCGGCGCCAACGGCGCGGTCCGCGGCGTGGCCCCGGGCGTGACGTTCCGCGCCTACCGCGTCTTCGGCTGCAACGGCTCGACCAGCAGCGACATCATGCTCGCCGCCATGGAGCGCATCGGCCAGGACGGCGCCAACGTGCTCAACATGAGCATCGGCTCGGCGCTCCAGTGGCCGCAGTATCCGACCGCGCAGGCGGCCAGCCGGCTGGTGGAGAAGAAGAAGATCGTGGTCGTGGCCTCGGCCGGCAACGAGGGCTCGCTGGGTCTCTACGGCTCCGCCGCTCCTTCGCTCGGCGACAACGTGATCGCGGTCGCCTCCTTCGACAACGTGGGAATCCACGCCCTCGCCTTCACCGTCTCGCCGGACAACCGGGCGACCGGTTACTTCCCGGCGACGGGGTCTCCGGCGGTTCCGGTCGCCGGCAGCTTCCCGCTGGCGCGCACCGGCACGGCGGCCTCGACGGCCGACGCCTGCTCGGCGCTGCCCGCCGGCAGCCTGGCCGGCAAGGTCGTGCTGATCCGCCGTGGCACCTGCGGCTTCTACAGCAAGGCGAAAAACGCCGAGGCCGCCGGCGCCGCCGCGGTGATCCTCTACAACAACGCCGCCGGCATCCCGAGCTTCTCGGTGGCGGGCACGCCGGCGGTCGGGATTCCGGTCGCCACGATCACCGCCGGCGACGGCGCCGCGCTCGACAGCCGGATCGCCTCCGGCGCGGTCACCCTGACCTGGACCGGGACCGCGGTGCAGGTGCCGAACATCACCGGCAACCTGATCTCCAGCTTCAGCTCGTACGGCATGTCGCCGGACCTCAACCTGAAGCCGGACATCGGCGCGCCGGGCGGCTACATCTACTCGACCTATCCGCTGGAGAAGGGCGGCCACGCCATCCTGAGCGGCACCTCGATGGCTTCGCCGCACGTCGTGGGCGCTGTCGCCCTGCTGTTGCAAGCGCGGCCGGGTCTCGCTCCGGAGGACGTCCGCGGCATCCTGCAGAACACCGCGGAGCCGAAGCCCTGGTTCGGCAATCCGGCCCTCGGCTTCCTCGACAACGTGCATCGCCAGGGCGCGGGCATGGTGCAGATCGTCAACGCCATCCAGGCGCCGGCGCGGGTGACTCCGGCCAAGCTCGCCCTCGGGGAGAGTGAAGGCGGTCCGGCCGTCCGCACGCTGACGGTCAAGAACGACAGCGCCACGGCCATCACCTACACGCTGGCGCATGCGCCGGCTCTCGCCACCGGACCGAACACCTTCACCCCCTCCTTCTTCAACGCCCCCGCGTCGGTCGCCTTCAGCGCCCCCACGGTCACCGTGCCGGCGGGCGGCGTCGCCACCTTCGACGTGACGATCAGCCCCAACCCGGGCCTCGCCGACCGCAGCCTCTACGGCGGCTACGTCATGCTGGTGCCGCAGGACGGCGGCCTGACCCTGCGGGTGCCGTTCGCCGGCTTCAAGGGCGACTACCAGTCGATCCAGGTGCTGGTGCCGACGGCCAACAACTTCCCCTGGCTGTCCAAGATCGTCGGCTCGAGCTACGCGAATCAGCCGGCCGGCGCCAGCTACACGTTGCAGGGCAACGACGTTCCGGTCCTCCTCATCCATTTCGATCACCAGTCCACCCGGCTGGAGGTCGAGATCCTCGACGCGGCGACCGGCAAGCCGGTCCATCCGGTGTTCCACAACGCGATCGAAGAAGAGTTCCTGCCGCGCAACAGCTCGGCGTCGGGCTTCTTCGCCTTCGCCTGGGACGGCACCCGGCTGCACAGCAACGGCAATCACCTGATGACCAAGGAGGTCCCGAACGGCCGCTACGTCCTGGTGGTCAAGGTCCTCAAGGCCCTGGGCGACGAGAACAACCCGGCGCACTGGGAGACCTGGACGTCGCCGGTCATCACCCTCGCGCGGCCGTAACGCGCTCTTCCTCACTCCCTGACCCTCTTCTTTTTTGGCCGGCGGGACTCCCCCGCCGGCCTTTTTCTTTATGATCCCCCCATGAGCCGCCTCACCCGTTTCGCCTGGCTGGTGCTGGTCACCAACATCGCGGTCATCCTCTGGGGTGTGGCGGTGCGCGCCACCGGATCAGGCGCCGGGTGCGGCAGCCATTGGCCGCTGTGCAACGGCGAGGTGGTGCCGCAGGCGCCGCGGGTGGCGACGGTGATCGAGTTCTCGCACCGGGTGAGCAGCGGGCTGGCGCTCTTGCTGGTCGTGGCGTTGGCGGTGCTGGCATTCGTGGATCGCCGCAAGGGGGATCCGGCACGCAAGGCGGCGGTGGCGGGAGTGGTTTTGATGCTCAGCGAGGCCGGGGTGGGTGCCGGGCTGGTGTTGTTCCGTTTGGTGGCGGACAACCAGTCGATGGCGCGGGCGATGTTCATGGGCACGCATCTGGTCAACACCTTCTTCCTGCTCGCCGCGCTCACCCTGACGGTCCACTTCTCGGCCGATCCGCGGCGGCTCCGCTGGCGCGGCCAGGGCTGGCTCGGCGCCGGGCTCGGGGTTGGGCTGCTCGGCCTGCTGCTCGCCGGGGTGAGCGGCGCGGTGGCCGCGCTGGGGGATACGCTGTTTCCGGCGAAGACCCTGTCGCAGGCGCTGGGGCAGGACTTCTCGGCCACCGGCCATCTGCTGATCCGCCTGCGGCTGCTGCATCCGGCGATCGCCATCGGCGCTGGGGTGGTGGCGATCCTGCTCACCCTCCATCCGCGCGAGGGCGCCGCGCGGTGGGCGCGCTGGACGGCCCTCTTCGTCTTCTGCCAGTGGGTCGCCGGGCTGGTCAACGTGCTGCTGCTGGCGCCGGTGTGGATGCAGATGGTCCACCTGCTGCTCGCCGACCTGGTGTGGATCGCGTTGGTGCGGCTGGCGGCGAGCTCGCTGGTGACCGCGTCGGTGCCGTCTACACTGGAGCCGCAACGTCTCCCGTTGACGACGTGAGAGCTTCGCGCAGGTCCTCCAGGTGCTTCAGGTGGGCTTTCTGGGCTTCCAGCACCTCGAGCAGGATGTTGCCGGTGGCCTGGTCGACGTCGCGGATCATCTTCGGATAGAGGACGTCGTTCTCGTAGCGCTCCTCGGAGATGGAGGTGGCGACGTCGGCCGCTTCGCCGCGCACCTGCTCGGCCGCTTCCAGGAGCTTCACCGCGAGGGCGTCCTTCTCGGTGGCGAGCCGCTGCCAGTGGCGGGCGAGATTGGGCCGGCCGTCCTGGTCGGCGCGGGCGGCATAGGCACGGCAGCGGGCGGCGCTCACGGCCTCCGCGGTGAAACCGGTCTTCAGGTGCTCCTGGTAACGCGGGATCCTCGACACGTGTCCTCTCCTCTTGGTTGCGCTAAGATGCCTGACGGGATTGCTGCCGAGTCCGCCGGACAGGACGATTCTATGCAACTCGCCCCACCGGGCCAAACCCGCCGGATCGCCGGGGAAACTTTGGCTCCGGCGCTTCGTAATCCCTTGCGGGGACTTCCCTCCGCGGGTAGCTCTCCGAGCCTTCCGTGAAAACTTCGCTGCGTAGAGCCCTCCTCGTCGCCCTGGGCGCCGCCCTGACCCTGGCGCTTGCGCTGGCGGGTATCCCGTACGCGAGCCTGATCGCCCAGCTCACGCTCGGGGCGGCCGCCGTCCTGCTCGGTCTCTGGCTGGTCTGGAATGGCTACCGGGCGTATCTGTGGAAGGTGAGCCGCCGGCTGGCGTTCTCCTATTTCCTCATCGGCATGTTGCCGATCCCGATCGTGCTGCTGCTGCTCGGCGTGGGCTCCTACATCCTCGCCGGCTTCTTCCTCGGGCACCTCTACCGCGACGCCGCGGCGGACCTGCAGGCCGATCTCGGCCGCGACGCGGAAGAGCAGCTCGATGCGTCTCCGTCTGCCGGCTTGTCCGGCCCCGCGGACGTCTCTTTCGCCTTCTATCGCAACGGCCGGAAGACCGGCGGCGCGGTGGAGGCTCCGGCGCAGTGGCCGGCCTGGGCGGGCAGGACGGGAGACACGCCGCCGCGGCAGCCGCGCTACTTCGCGCGCGCCGACGGCACGCCGACCCTCCTCGCCGCGGCGGGCCGAAGCGGTGATCGGATGGATCGGAGTGATCAGGGGGTTCTCGCGCTGTTCAGCGGCAACCTGGACCGCGCGATCAGCCGCCGTGCCGGTCTCTGGGTGGCGATCCGGCGGCCGGACGATCCGGACGTCATCCGCATCGAGATCCTGAACATGAAGATCCCCCTGCGGCGCATCCGCAAGGACCGCCAGCCGGGCGAGGCGGCGACGCTGTTCAAGCAGGTCTCGCGCGGCGAGGCGGTATGGGACGATCCGCTCCTCTGGTGGGCCGAGGTCTCGGGGCCGCTGCGCGATCCGGCCAGCGGGCGCGGCGTGCAGCCGCTCACCGTGGTGCTCAACAGCACGCCGCGCAACGTGCTGCACCAGCTCTTCACCAGCGCCGGCGAGATCGACACCTCGGTGTGGGGCGCCCTCCTCGTCTTCGCCGCCCTGCTGTTCGACGTCTACGCGGTCGCCACGGGGATGGCGGTGTTCATGATCTTCAGCCTGTCGCGGGCGGTGAACCGGATGAGCCAGGCGACCGACGCCGTGCGGCGCGGCGACTTCACGGCGCGCATTCCGGTGCGGCGGCAGGACCAGGTGGGCGAGCTGCAACGCTCGTTCAACGAGATGACGGCCAACCTGGAGACCCTGGTGGCCGCCGCGGCGCAGAAAGAGATCCTGGAGAACGAGATCGGGATCGCCCGCGACGTGCAGAAGAGCTTGATTCCGCGTGACTTGCCGGGCGGCGAGGGGGTCGAGTTCGCCACCCTCTTCGAGCCCAGCGCGGCGATCGGCGGCGACTACTTCGACGTGCTCCGCCTCTCCGAGGACGAGCTCGCGGTGATCATCGCCGACGTCTCCGGACACGGCCTCTCCACCGGTCTGCGCATGGCGATGCTCAAGGCGGCGCTGCTCATCCTGGTCGAGCAGACCCGCGAGCCCGAGGACATCCTGCGCCGTCTCGACGCCGTGGTGCGCAACGGCAACACCCGCGTCTTCGTCACCGCCACCCTCACCCTGGTCAACCTGCGCACCGGCGCGTTGCGCATCCACAACGCCGGGCATCCGCCGACCTATCTCCTGCGCGGCGGCGAGATCGAGGAGATCCTCCTCCCCGGCTCGCCGCTCGGCGGCCTGGGACGCACCTATGGCCGGGCCGACCGGACGCTCCACCGCGGCGACGTGCTGATCTGGCTGTCGGACGGCCTGATCGAGGCGACCAACGCCGGCGGCGAGCCGTTCGGCTATGACGCGGTGCTCAAAGCCTTGCAGGGCAACGGCAAAGGTGGAAACAACGCCGCCGACGTGCGCAACCGTCTCCTCGCCGCCGTCGACCGCTACGTCGGCGACGAGCCGCCGAGCGACGACCGCACCCTGGTGGTGATGCGCTACCGCGGCCGGCCCGGAGTCACCGGCGAGATCCCCCACGCGCTCGCCGCCGCCAGCAGCGCCAGCCCGGCCGCCGCCAGCATCACGCCGCGGTAAGCGCCCAGGAACGCCTGCTCGACGGCGCCGTGCACCGCGGCGCGCCGCTCCTCCGGCAGAGCGGCCGGAGCCTGGATCGCGGCGAGCCGGGTGCGGTTCTCGTCGAGCTCGTGGAGCGCCGCGGGCGGCAGGGCGAGAGCGGCGAGCCGGTGATCCAGGCCGCGGCTGAACAGCCCCAGCATCAGGAGCCCGAGCGCCGCGACGGCGAGCAGACCGGCGCAGCGGGAGACCGCGTTGTTGATCCCCGAGGCGATGCCGGCGTGGCGTTCCTCCACCGCGCCCATCACCGTCGTGGTGAGCGGCGCCACGCTCACCGCCATGCCGAAGCCGAGGACGAGGATCGCCGGAAAGAACGTCGTCCAGTAGCTGCCGCCCACGCCCGGCACGGCGAGCAGGGCCAAGCCCGCGGCGGCGATCGCCGGACCGATCATCAGTGGCTTCCGCGCGCCGTAGCGGTCCACCAGTCCGCCGGACCAGCGCGACAGCAGGAACATGAGGAGGACGAACGGCAAAAACGCCGCGCCGGCCGCGGTCGCCGAATAGCCGTGCACCTGGATGAGATTGAACGGCAGGAAGAACAGCGCTCCGCCCAGCGCCGCGTACAGAAAGAGCGTCAACAGGTTGGCGCCCGAGAAAGCGCGGGAGCGGAACAGCGAGAGCGGCATCATCGGAGATAGAGATCGGGATTCAACGACCACGAATGCCGGCAGCGCGAGGACGCCGAGCGCCAGCGCACCGAGAACGCGCGGATTCGTCCAGCCGAGACGCGACGACTCGATGAGACCGAACGTGATACCGCCGAGGCCCAGCGTGGCCAGCACGGCGCCCACTCCATCGAGCCGCCGCGGCGCCTCCGGATCGCGGCTCTCCGGCACGAAGCGCAGAGAGATCACGATCACCGCCAGCGCGAGAGGGAGATTGAGCGCGAACACCCAACGCCACGACGCGTGATCGATCAGCCAGCCGCCCACCAGCGGCCCCACCGCCGCGGTGATCGACCCGAAGCCGGACCAGGTGCCGATCGCGCGCCCGCGCCGTTCCTTGTCGAACGAAGCGGACAGCAGAGCCAGGCTCCCGGGCACCAGCAGCGCCGCCGCGACCCCCTGCACCGCCCGCGCCGCGATGAGCTGGCCGATTCCCGGAGCGAGCCCGCACCACCCCGAAGCGAGAGCGAACCCCGTCACCCCGATCAGAAACACCCGCCGCCGGCCGAACCGGTCGCCCAGCGATCCGCCCACCAGCAACAAAGCCGACAGAAACAGCGCATACGCCTCCACCACCCACTGCACCTGCGACACCGTCGCTCCGAGCCCTGCCTGAAGCGCCGGCAGCGCCACGTTCACCGCCGTGCCGTCGATAAATGCCATGCTGGAGCCGAGCACCGTCGCCGCCAACACCCACGGCTCCGCGGACCGCGAGCAGGGAGCCGCTTTGCCGGAGAGGATGACGCCGTCGGTGCAAGGCTCTTTGAGGATGGTCATGGCCGGTCGGAGCTTACCAAATGCGGGCTGCTCCAGGCCGGCGGGGTTGACCGTGTAGAATGAAGGAGCGGCGGAGCATCATCGAAAGGGCCTGCATGTCTCAACAAGTTCTCGTCAAGCTCGAGCTCCCAGAGGATCTGGAACGCTTCCAGCTTCCGCGAGGGGTCGACGAACGCCTGCACGGCCTGCTCGACCGCCAGGACCGCGGTGAGGAGCTGACTCTCGATGAGCGGCGGGAGGCCGAGGGCCTCGTCGACCTGGCTGAGCTCCTGTCACTCCTGAAGCTCCGGGCCCAGCGCGCCTGATCGGCGTAAGATCTTGGTCCAGCACGTCTCTGCCAGGCTCCGCCGGCTCGTTGTCAGGCGTGCCCGCAGTCGATGCGAGTACTGCGGGCTTTCGCAGTTGGGCCAGGAAGCGACTTTTCATATCGACCACGTCGTGCCGGTGAAAGCTGGAGGCCACGACACCGCCGACAATCTCGCCCTCGCCTGTGTTTCTTGCTCGCTCCGAAAGGCCGCTCGTCAAACCGCCGTCGACCCAACCAGTGGTGACCACGTCGCCCTCTTCCATCCGCGGCGTGATCTATGGCAGGACCACTTCCGCTGGCAGGGCGCGCGCCTGTTCGGGCAAACAGCGACCGGGCGCGCGACGATCGAGGCACTAGAGATGAACCGGCCTTTGATCATCGCCATCCGCGAGGAGGAGATCCTCCGAGGTCGCCATCCATTCACTTGAGGATCTGGACCCCAACTTGAACGATTGGCAGTTTCGCGAAGACAAGCTTTGAGGAGAAACCGTGCTGGCGACCGATTGCAGCTCGCTGGCATGGTCAGGCGTCCATCGCGTGCATCACGGCGACTGCCTTGGCCGAAACGTCGCTCGCAAGACAAAGGCCGGGAGGAGCGCGATCCCCCCGGCCTGGTGTGTGGCAGGTTTCCGGTCTTGAAACGGTCTAGAAGTCGACGTAGCCGTCGCGGGCGCGGACGCGGACGCCGGATTGCTCGACGTTGACGCGGATGTCGTGCCAGCGGCCGTCTTTGCGGACGTCGCTCGGGTAGTAGCCGATGACGTACTGCTCCCGCAGCTCCTGGAGGATGTTGCGGAAGGCGCCTTCGATCTCGGCCACCTTGTCGATGCGCTGGATGCGGCCGCCGCTCTCCAGCACGGCCTTGGCCAGCGAGTCATACTCCTTGTCGTTCTCTTTGGCGTTGCGCCATGCCGAGGCGTAGGAGTGGTGCTTCTCGCCGCCTTCGAGCTGGATCCAGTAGATCATCGCCTGGGCGGTGTGGGTCTTCCACAGCACGTCCGACATCGGCACGACGCTGTGGACATCCGAGCCGTCCGAGAGGAGGATGACCACCCGCCGGCCGAGCCGCGGCTCGAGGAGCTTGAGGGACATGTAGAGGTAGTCGTTGACCGCCGTCCCGCCGGCCGCCTGGGTGTTGGCGAGGGCGCGGGCGATCACCGCCTTGTCTTCGGAGAACGGCGTGATCTTGAGCAAGCGGTCGGAGAACATCAGCACCGCCGCTTCGTCGAGCTTCTTCATACCCTGGAGAAACGCCGTCGCTCCCCGCCGCACGCCTTCCAGACGCTCTCCCTGCATGCTCTCGCTGGTGTCGAGGAGGAGCACCGCGGTGAGCGGCAACTCTCCCTTGCCGAAGGTGACGATCTTCTGCTGCTTGCCGTTGTCGGCGATGCGGAAGTCGTCCTGCCCGAGGTCGAGGGCGCGTTGCTCGCCGCGGGTGACGGTGACGAAGAGCTGTTGCAGACGCAGATCCATGGTGTCGTCGATCTGCACCGGCTGCGAGGTGCGGGTGGCGATGGCGGTCGCTCCCGAGACCGTGTGGGCCACGATGCGGAACTCCCGCTTGATGTTTTCGTCTCCCACGTCGAAGCGGAAGACGTAGGGGGCTTTGGTGACGGAGCCCATCAGCTTGCCGTTGACGAAGATCTCGACCTGGGAGACCGGCTCGTCGCCGCTCACCTGGACCTTGACCTCGGTCTGGCCGAAGACGGGCGCCCCTTCCGGCGGGCTTTCGATGTAGACGCCGGTCGCGGCGTGGAGGGCGGTCCCCGCCGAGACGAGCGCAAGGAGCGCCAGCGCAATTCCGAGCACGGGCTGCTTCATGAGCCGACCCTTTCCGTCGCGAGCGTGGCGTGGTTGGGCACGGAGAGCGCTTCGGCGAGGAGCGACAGGCGCGAGTGGGCGTTCTCGTCGAGGAACCGGCGCGCTTCGGCGAAGGTCTCCTGCCGCGTGGTGTTGTAGAGCAGGCGCGACGAATCTTCCGCCGCCGGTTTCATCGTCACCACCTTCTCCATCAGCGCCTGGGCGCTCCGCATCTCGCCCTTGCGGTCGAGCACGGAGGCGAGCTCGACGTACATCCGGGAGTCGTCGGGGAAGCGGTGGACCGCCGCCTCGAGGACCTTCTGGGCGCCGGCGAGCTGACCCTTCTCGCAGAGCAGGCGCGCGAGCTCCTGCGCCGCGACCGAGGTCACCCAGGTCGCGTCCTTGGCGTCGGCAAGCGCCTGGAGACCCTTCTGCGCCTCGTCGGTCTTGCCCAGCCGCTTCTGGTTGAGTGCCAGCCGGAGCCGGGCCTCGCTGTAGGCCGGATCGGCGGCGAGGATCTTGCTCAGCATATCGATCGCGCTCTGCGACTGCGAGTTCTTTTCGTAGATGATGGCGAGGCCCATCATGGCGGCGGTGTTGCGCGGGTCCATGTCCATGGCGCGGTAGAACATCTCAGCCGCCGGGAGCTGCTGCGCATACTGCTGCAACAGACCGCCGAGGCTGGTCAGGATGCGGCTCGACACCAGCGCCGCTCCCTGGCTGCCCGACTGTTCCTTGTAGAGCATGGCGAGGTCGCGCGTCATGCCGCGCGAATGGACCAGGAGGAGCGAGCGCCCCTTGGCCCCGTGCTGGAGATAGCGGCGGTAGACCTCGTGATGGAGCATGGCGATGGGCACCAGGGTCTCCAGGTTGGCGCCGCCGATCTCGTGGATGATGGCTTCCTCGGCTTTGAGCAGGCGCTTGCGCGAGCCGGGGTCGTCGTCGTGAACGACCGAGGTCTCGAGCGCCATCAGAGCGCTCGCCGCCTTTTCGGTCTGGCCGCTGGCCCAGGCCGCGAGGATCTGCCGATACTTGTTCTGCACCGCGTCCTGCTGGTCTCGCTTGCTGAGCCGGCCGGAGGGTTGGGAGGGGGCTGCGGTGACCGCGCCGGGGTTGGCGAACGGGTCGACCGGCTCCTGTGCCCGGGCCGCGCCGCCGAGACACAGGAGGGTGAGGGCTGCCGCCGCGCTGGCGAGGCGCACCGGCAGCCGGGAATGGGGAATACGCACGCGAATGGAAATCATCCGTTTTCCTCCCGGGCTTGCGCCCGATCCACCATAAGAAGCTCTCGTGCCTTTGCACGCAGAGCAAAGAGCTGTCGGGGGGAGCGGCCGATGGATGGAAATCGGTCTCACTGCAACCTTCTCGAGGTACAACGTCCCAACGTCGTCAAGACCCTCAAGGGTACAGGAGCGATCGGCGGATGACAATCGTCTTCGGATTTAATTATTTTTCGTTAAAGGTGCAACGAAACAGATGTTCAAGCCCGTAAAGCAAAAAGGGGGGGAGCCGCAGCTCCACCCCCTTTCGGTGACCACCCGCTGAGCCTGGCCCAGTGGCGGTCAGTGGCGGTCAGTGGCGATGATGGCCGGGTTTCTTGGCGGGCGGGATGTTCACGTTGAGCGCCCAGAACAGGTTGCGGATCGCTTCCGGCGTCAGCAGCGCCGAGCTCGCCGGATCCATGAAGGTGGCCGACTTGTTGGCCGAGGCGGTGCCGAAGACGAACGGATAGAGGTTCACCAGCGGGATGTTGCCGCCGTACTGGGCGTTGATCGACTGGATGAACAGGTTCGCCAGGTAGGCGTAGCCGAACGCCGTCGGGTGGACGCCGTCGTAGGAGAAGAGGCCGCCGGTCAGGAAGGAGGACGTATAGGTGAGGCCGCCCACCGGCAGGCCGTGCTGGGACACCGCGTTGAACTGGGCGTTGACGTCGACCAGGGCCGCGTTCTTCTCGCTGGCCACGGTGCGGATGATGTTGTTGTAGGCGGCGACGCGGGCGGTGATGGTGGCGATCTCACCGGCGTCGAGCACCGAGGAGTCGGAGAGCGGCAGGCCGGTGCCGCCGAGGGCGGTCGGAATACCCTTGCCGACCGCCAGCTCGGCCTGCGCGGTGAGCAGCACGTGGTCGTTGGCGGTGAGCAGGCCGTTGGGGCCGATCAGCGGCACCTTCTGGCCCGACGGCAGGGTGATGAAGCTGGAGATCGTGGTGACGAAGGGGATCGAGGTGACGTCCGGGATGGTGGCGAAGGCGAGCTTCGCGCCGGCCGCCTGCAGGGTGTTGGCGATCGTGCGGTAGTCGGCCTCGAAGTTGGCGACCGGAGTCAGGGTGAAGCCTTCGATGACGCGCCCGGACGTGGCCGCCGCGAGGACGTCGTTGTTGCCGATCCACACCGTCACGAAGGTCGGATGCTGGGCGGCCGCCTGCTGCAGCGCCGTGCCGTGCCCGCGCAGGATCAGGTCGTGCAGGCCGCCGTTGTCGGTGACCGTCGCCACCGTGTCATGGACGCGGGCGCCGGGGATTCCCAGGTTGTTGTACGGCACGGGGAGGAAGAGGTTGAGCGGCGTGCCGAGGCCGGCCTTCGGTCCGATGACCAGCGGCGACAGGCTCTTCAGCTCGAACGCCGCCGGGATGCCGGGCGAAGAGACCAGCGGCTGCTGAAAGCCGGCGTTCGAGCCGGTGGCCTGGCGCTCGAGCAGGGCGGGATAGCTGTTGCGCTGGGCCTCCTGGAACAGGCCGGCGCTCATGAAACCGGCGGTGATGCTGTCGCCGATGGCCACGTAGCGGGTGAAGTCGGCCGATCCGGTGTCCACGGCGAACGCCGAGAGCGGCAAGAGAAGGGCGAGCGCCAAGGCGCCGGCGAGAATTCTGAGACGGGACATCGTTGTGTTCTCCTCTGGATTCCGCGTTCGATCAGCTCAAATCAGAAAGTCAACGTCGTGCCGAACAGCCACGCCGTGGTGTTGTAGGTGCCGAAGAAGGGGCCGTCGCCGGCGAAGCTCTTGGTCCGCGTGCGCTCCTTGAAGGGGAGGTACATGAGGGCGAAGTCGGCCTTGATGCCGCCCTTGTAGCCGTAGCCGATGGAGTAGCCGTTGCGGTTGGCGTCGGGGAGCAGCGGGTTGACGCTCTGCTCGGGCTGCGGGGTCTGGTCGTAGACGTAGCCGAAGCGCCACTGCGACGACGGGCTGGTGGTCCAGCGCACGCCGAGGCGGTAGTTATAGACGTCCTTCCACTCCTGCGGAATGGTGGCGTCGGGGAGCGAGTGGGTGGCGTCACCGGTGAAGTTGATGTTCACCTGCTTGAAGGAGCTCCAGCCGGTCCGGTTGGCGTCGGTCTCCACCAGCACGTCCGGCGAGACGGCGAACGCCAGGCCGAGGCTCGCCTCGTCCGGGAAGGCGATGGCGGTCTTGACCGGCAGCTTGACGTTGAACGGGATCTGCGCGGCGAGAGCGGCGTCGAACTGCGGGAAGCCGGTGGAGATCGAATTCAGGGTGGCGTTGCCGGTGTAGTCGACGGTGATCTTGCTGCGGTAGGAGATGCCCCAGGAGAAGCTGTTGTTGTACCGGTTCAGGAAACCGACGTTCCAGCCGTACCCGGTCTTGAAGTCGCCCTTCAGGTCGAGCTTGCCGATGTTGGTCACCGACTGGGTGAACGGGTTGACCGCGCCCGCGTAGCGGATGAGCTCGACGTCGGAGTAGCGGACGATGCCGCCGAAGCCGAGGCCGATCGTCGGGGTCACCTGCCAGGCGAGGGTCGGGTTGATGTCGAAAGCGCGGAGCGCCGCCTTGGTGCTCAGGAAGCGGCCGGCGAACGTGTCGGGGTTCTTCCACTCGGTGACCAGGCCGAAGGGGGTGGTGATACCGAGGCCCATCTTCCAGGTGTTGTTGATCGGACGCACCCAGTAGGCGTGGGGCGGGAACTGGGAGAGCGCCTTCTGGTCGGCGCGATAGCCGGCGCCGGGATAGGGGTCCAAGCCCTTCAACTGGGCCTTGGAGCCGTGGATGTAGGTGTCGCCGATGGAGAATTCCTGCTTCTCGACGAACGCCACGCCGCCGGCGTTGTAGAAGAGGGCCGACGGATCATCGGCCTGTGCCGTGAAGGCTCCGCCCATGCCCATCGCCTTGGTGCCCTGCTCGAAAATGCTGAAGCCTGCCGCGTACATGGGAGCGGCCACGGCGGCCCCGAGAACGGCAACCCCCAGGGCCTTCACAACGAATCCACCTCGCCTTCGCATGCTTTTGCTCCTCCTCTGAATAAAGAAATCTGTGTGCCTCTGGCGCCTTCCGCTCCCCTGGCTGTTCAGACAAAGCGCTGCAAGATACGGGGGTTCGGTGTGCTGGACGCAGTTCCGCTCAAAGGTATTCCCCAACCGGGTGGAGTGTCAACGGGCCGCCCCGCGGGAGATGCTAGACTCCGTCCCCGGAGGAGAACTTTCATGTCCGAGCACCAGGTCCAGACCGAGACCTTCGACAAGCTGCGTGAGTACTTGAGCGACCTGTTCGACGAGGAGCCGTACCACGACCCGGAGAACGACCATTTCTATGTCCGCTACGGCACGACGGTGCTCGAGATCTCGGTGGACCCCTACGGCCCCGACGAGGCGGTGGTGACGGTGATGGCCTACTGCGTCCAGGACGTCGAGCTGGAAGAAGACCTCCTGCTTGGCCTGCTGGAGCTCAACCACCAGATGTCCTGCGGCTCGTTCTCCCTGGTGGGCAACGACATCTTCTTCGCCCACTCGGTGTTCGGCCGCAGCCTGGAAGCGCGCGACCTGCTGCGCACCATCACCTCGGTCGCCACGGTCTCCGACGATTACGACGACCGCATCGTCGCCCGCTACGGCGGCCAGACGGCGCTCGAAAAGATCCAGGACACCGGCGGCCGGCGCCGGCGGCAGGGAGTGGGGGAGGATTGAGGAAGGCTGAGGATCACCACTTGCCGGTCTTCACCGCCGCCGCGGCCTCGCGGTCGAGCTCGCGCTCCTTGGTCGCCTCCCGCTTGTCGTACTGCTTCTTGCCCTGCGCCAGGGCGACCTCCACCTTGATCCAGTTCCCTTTCAGATAGACGGAGAGCGGGATCACGGTCTGCCCCTTGATCTGGGTGCGGCCGAACAGGCGGTCGATCTGGCGCTTCTTGAGCAGCAGCTTGCGGTCGCGCTCCGGCAGGTGGTTCTCGCGGTTGCCATGGCTGTACGGGCTGATGTGGACGCCGATCAGCCACGCTTCGCCGTTGCGCACTTCGACGAAGCTGTCCTTGAGCTGCACCTTGCCGGTCCGCGCCGCCTTGACCTCGGTGCCCGACAGGCGGAGACCGGCCTCGAAGGACTCCAGGATGTGATAGTCGTGCCGCGCCCGCCGGTTGCTCGCCAGCTCGCGGACGAACCGGGCCTTCTCCTTGTCCGTCTCCTTCGCCTTGCCACCGCGCGCCATCGCCATGCAGGCAGTCTATCAGGGAGAAGAAACGAGCCGTCATCCTAGAGCGAGTCTGCCCCCTGCAACATCATCACCCCGCCCCCCAGCGTCGCCGCATAGAGAATCCCCGGATCGAGCGGGTCGAGCTTGATGTCATCCACGAAGACCTCGTCCAGGCCGGTTCCGAGCGGTGCCCAGGTGGCTCCGGAATCGGTGCTCCGGTACACGGCGATCGTGCTCGCGGCGTAGAGAGTCGAGGAGTGGACGGGGTCGATCGCCAGCGCGAGCAGCGCGGCGTGCGGCGGCAGGCCGGCCCTGCTGATCTGCCAGGTCGCGCCGCCGTCGCCGGACCGCGCCACCCCGCCCCCGTTGAGCGCGGCGTAGAGGACGCCGTGGGCCGCGGGGTCGAGCACCAGCACGGCGGGCCGGATCGCGGCCGACAACACAGACCATGTGGCCCCCGCGTCCAGGCTCTGGTAGAGCTTGTCGCCGCCCGCGTAGAGATGGCTGGACGAATCGGGATCGACGGCGATCACGGCCACTCCCAGTTGGCTGATGACGGGATCGCGCAGACAGCTCACCTGTCCGTGATCGAGCTTGAAGCTGTCGCACGCGTACGGCTGCAGGACGCAGCCGCCGAACGCGAAACCGCCGCTGGTGTAGAGGACCTCCGAGTCGTTCGGATCGAGCACGATGCGGCCGGGATAGATGCAGCCGACGCTGTAGTGGTTGACCCAGGCGTGGCCTCCGTCGTCGCTCCGCATCACCTCGCCGACATAGCCGAGCTCGAGCTGCTGCGGGTCGTTGGGATGGACCACCACCGGACCCGCCGGCCCGACATATTGGGTGCCGCTCGGGGGGACGAGCCGGGTCCAGCTCGCGCCACGGTTTTCGCTCTTGAACAGGGCTCCATCGAAGATATACATCCGCGGCAGATTCTGGGAATCGATCGCCAGGCTGGAGACCGAGTCCCCCTTGATACCGCGGCCGGCCCGCCAGGTCACGGCGCGATCATGGCTCGCCGAGACACCGGACCGGCTCCCGGCGAAGAGACCGCTGCCCGTGGCGAGCAGCGCATTGACCGACGGATCGGGCAGCGGGCCGGCCTTCTGCCAGGTCAAACCGCCGTTGGTGCTGCGAAAGGCGCCGTCCAGCGGAGTGCCGGCGTAGACCACCGAAGAGACCGGATCGACCGCCAGGGCCCACACGTTCGGCGGCTTGCCGAGCCCGGCGGCGCTGCCCTGCGTCCAGTGCCTGCCGCCGTCCACGCTGCGGTACGGCGCCTGGCCGAAGGTCGAGAAGTAGAGCGTCTGCGGACGGCGCGGATCGATGGCGAACGCCGCGACCTGCGCCTGGACCGGGAGGACGCCTTGCGTGATCGACGTCCAATGACCGCCGGAGTCCGTGCTCTTGAACACTCCTCCCGACGAGGCGGTGACCGCATAGAGAGTCGTGCTGGTCACCGGATCGAACACCAGGCGGTCGGTGAGGTCCGTCGGGCTGCCGATCTCCTTCCAGGAGAGGCCCCGGTCCGCGCTCACCAGAATCGCGCCGCCGTCGAGCGCGACATACACAGTGCCGGCGCGCCGCGGATCGGCTGCGATGTCCGTCGGAAAGCGATCCGAGCCTCCCGGAGCGCTCATCCGCACCCAGCCGTCGCCGCCGCTCGTGCTCCTGAAGAGCCCGGAGTCGGTGAGCGCGTAGACCGTGCCCGGCTGCTTCGCGTCGACGCTGAGAACATTCACCCGCGGGTCGCGGCCGAGCCGCGTGCCGGCAAAGGTCCAGGTGACGCCGCCGTCCGTGCTGCGAAACACGCCGCCACCCTGCAAGCCGGCATACATCGTCGAGCTCCGCGACGGCGCCGCGGCCAGCGCCAGGACGCTACCGCCATCCGGTCCGATCCGCGTCCAGCGGCCGGCAGACTGTGCCTCCGCCGCGGCGGTGAGCAGAATCGCCAGGACCAGGGTGGAAAGACTTCGCAGGCAAGCGGTGTGGCGGTGCATGACGGGCTCCTCGCTTTCGCGTGCACAAGAGTACAGCTTCAAACCTATATACGGAAAGGATCGAAAAAGCGCCGCGCTCCCAGCGACGAAGCATCCTGCGGACCGCCCCTGCGATGGTCTTGGCGGTCGTGAAGTTGCGCCGGCGTTATACTCTAGCCCCATGAAAGCACTCACCATTGAGCTGCCAGACGAGGTCTACGAGACCCTGCGCCGGTCTCCTGCGGAGGTGCAGAAGGAGATGCGGCTCGCTGCTGCCATCCGCTGGTACTCCCAGGGGCTGATGTCGCAGGAACGGGCTGCAATGGTGGCGGGGCTCGACCGGACGGATTTCCTTATGGCCTTGGCGCGCGAGAAGGTGGACGCCTTTCATGTGGATCTGGACGAGCTCGCGCGAGAAATCTCTCGTGACTGAGTCTCTCGTTGTCAATGCCTCACCACTGATCTACCTGGCTCACGCCGGCCTCTTTCCTCTTCTGCAGAGCGCGGGTTCGCCCATCCGAATCCCTTGGGCTGTCCGCGCTGAGATCCAGCGTCGAGGGTCTGGAGACCCGACGGTTCGAGCGATCGAAGCTGCCTCCTGGCTGGAACAGGTGGAGCCGCTGGAGATTTCTCAGCGTGTGGAAGCGTGGGGCCTTGGACCCGGCGAGACCTCGGTCCTTTCCTGGGCCCTCTCGCATCCCGGCTGTCTTGCGATCCTCGACGACCTTGCCGGTCGGCGTTGCGCCCAGTTTCTGGGAATCCCACTCACGGGCACCTTGGGGCTCGTTCTCAGAGCCAAACGGACTGGCCAGATCTCGGCTGCGCGTCCTCTGGTGGAGAAGCTCCGCGACGCGGGGATGTATCTGTCCGACCGGGTTCTGGAGCCCGCTCTCCGTTTGGTCGGAGAGTAAGCCGAACGACAGAGCGAAGGATCCCTGCCCGAAGGGAAGGCAGGGGGACAACCCGAGGGAGCCGGAAATCCGGCGGCGGGAGTGGCGGCGAAGCGCAGACGAGTCATGGCGGAACGGAGATGAGACACAACGGAGCGCAGCCGAGTGGCTCGCCAGCGTTCCGCCGTGTCTCGGCTCCATCCGCGAGCCGCCCGCGAACCTTCCGTCGCGTCCCGTCGACGTTGACGAGACGCTCGCGAGTGTTCCGTCGCGTCCCGTCGACCTTGATGAGACGCTCTTGAGCGTTCCACCGCGTCCCGTGCCTCGGGTTTTGCCGCTCGCGAACGTTCCGTCGCGGCTCGTCAACGCGGACGGGACGCTCGTCAATCTCTATTTGTGTCCCGTGCCGCGAATTTTGCCGCTCGTGAACCGGTCGATGCCGCTCCTTTGTGTCTCTTCGCGACCCGTACCGGTTCCGTTGTGTCTCGCGAGACGGTAGGAGCGGCGCATTCCGCGGGCGCCGCGTCCCGCGAGACGCAAGAAAGGAGCCTGCGCGCCAGAAAGGCCGAGGCAAGGACATAAAGGACATAAGGGACACAAAGGACGCCAAGGACGGATGGCGCAGCCTCGTCAGGATCCTTCGTCCTTGCAGTCCTTTATGTCCCTTATGTCCTTGTTTCCCCGGCTCGCAAGCCTCCAACGCCGCCTCATGGCTTTCTGCCGCGCAGGCTCCTCGTAGCACCTACCGCAGCATCGCCGCCCCGGCGGTGAAGGCGCTCAGCCAGTGCAGGAGGAGCGGCGCGAGCGCGCTTCCCGAGCGCTCGCGGGCGACGCCGGCGGCGAGGCCGAAGAGGAACGCTCCGGCGAGCGGCAGGGCCATCGCCCAGCCGGTGGGGAGGTGCGGCGTGGCGGTGAGCAGGGCGAGGGGCGTCGCCAGGGTGTAGAAGAGCGCCTGGAGGACGGTGGGCCAGGAGAGGAACCAGCGGCCTCCGTCGTGCTGGATGGCGAAGGCTCGCGCCAGGATGCCGTGCGCCAGGGCGCGGAAGGTCAGCTCCGCCGCCAGGGGGAGGGCGAGGAAGAGACCGGCGCGTTCCGCGGTGAGGGTGCTCGACGCGAGGTGCCGCGCGTTCCAGATCGCCGAGACCGTCCAGATCGTCCAGGTCGTCCAGGTGCCTCCCGCGAGGCCGCCGAGGAGCGCGACGGGGAGCGTCCACAGCCAGCCGCTTCCTCCCGGCAGGCGGCCGCCGTAGAGACGCGGGCGCCGCCGGCCGGCGAGGAGGAGGAGCAGCAGGCTGACCAGCGCGGTGCCGAGCGCGAAGTGCATGGGGCGGAAGACGCCCGCGGTGTGCAGCCGCCAGTGAGCGGCGAGCGGGGGCTCGCCGCCGGCCAGGGCGACGAGGACTGCCAGCAGGGCGAGACCGACCGCCGCCGCTCGCTGGCGCACGGTGGGCTTGCGGAACGCCTGGGCGCAGGTCGCGGCGATCTCCTGCGGCGAGAGGCGCGTGCCGGTCTGCCGCGGCGAGCCGCCGATCTCTCCCGAGCCGCCCCAGCGATTGCCGTCGCCGGCATGGACCGCCGGATCGAGGGTGTTGAGGCGCACGTAGACGGCGTCAAGGGTGCCCGGCAGGAAGGGGTCGACCTGCCGCAGGGTGTAGGTGCGCGGGTCCTTCTGCAGCGCGACGATCCCCAATCGTTTGCCGTAGAGGCGCTTCAGGTCGGCTTCGGTCTCATAGATGCCCTGCTCGGAGCGGCAGACGACCGCGACCCGGTGGTCGCTCAGCTCCGCCCGCGCCAGCACCTCGACGTTGAGGAAACCGTGGAAGTAGCCCGCCGGATAGATCATGCCGTCGAGGGCGCGGAGCTGGCCGGCGGTGAAGTCGAGCGGGTCCGCGCTCTCCCACATCCCTTCGCGTTTGAGCGCCAGCTCGGTCTGGCGGAGCGCCGCGAGCCGTTCCTGCGCCTCGTACAGCTCCTGCGGCGGCAGGCCGGCGAGATCGCTCAGCTCGGTGCCATGCACGTCGAGGATCCCCTCGAGGCGCACCAGCGGGACGGCGGCGTGGCGCACCTGCGGCTCCGCGGCGGTGAGATGCATGCTGTTGAGCAGCACCCAGATCGCCAGCACCGTGTCGAGGTCGGACTCGTTGGCGCACAACGTCCACGGGCGCTCCTTGAGGTCGAGGCCGCGCAGCACCAGCACCAGCGCCTGCTCACAGGTCGAGAGCGTGAAGGCGCGCACGCAGCCGGTGTGGTGGTCGAGGTTGAAGACCCGCCGCTCGGCGTCGAGGAACGGCTCGCACTGCGCCACGCCGTCGAGAAAGATCGTGCCTTCGGCCGCCTTGCGCGCCGCGGCGGCGGTGACGGTCTTGCCGCGTTCGATCTTGACCTTGACCTCCGGCGCATCACGGCAATAGAGGAACCGTCCGCCCGGTTCGTCCTGCACCGAGTAGCGGCCCGCGCGCGCAGGTCCGGCATCCATGGAGAGCACGGCGGAGCATTGTAGTGCAGGACGGGTGAGGGGCGCGGAGAATCAACCCCTTGACAGTCTAGGTATCCTGGCGTACATTGCCTAGAGATTCTAGGTGAGCTCCAGGTGAGGTCATTCCGATGCCAAAAGATTCCGCCCAGTCCAGCAGCCTGCTGCACGGCACCCTCGACGCCCTGGTCCTCAAGACGCTGATCACCGGTCCTCGCCACGGCTATGCCATCGCGCGCTGGATCGAGGAGGCGACGGATGAGCTCCTGCAGATCGAGGAGGGGTCGCTCTATCCGGCGCTCTACCGCATGGAGCGCAAGGGGTGGATCGCGGCGGAGTGGGGGGTGTCGGAGCTCAACCGGCGGGTGAAGCTCTACCGGTTGACGCCGCAGGGACGCCAGGAGCTCCACGCCGAGACCGAGCAGTGGGCGCGCTTCGCGTCCGCCATCTCGAAGATCCTGCTTCCCGCCTGACGGAGACCGCTCATGGTGCGCTGGCTGTGGAAGAAGAAGGTCGACGACGAGGTGGACGAGGAGCTCGCCTTCCATCTCGAAATGCGGACGCGGGAGCACATCGCGCGCGGCCTCGATCCGGCCGCGGCGCGGGAGGCGGCGCTCCGCCGGTTCGGTGACTTCGAAGACGTCAAGAACACCTGCCGGGAGATCGGCCGGAGAAGGGACTCGGACATGCGCCGCCGCGAATACTTCAGTGAGCTGCGCCAGGACGTGACGTTCGCGCTGCGCCAGCTCGCCGCCCATCCCGGCTTTGCCCTGGTCGCCGTGCTCACCCTGGCGCTCGGGATCGGCGCCACGACGGCGATCTTCAGCGCCGTCCATGCCGTCGTGCTGCGCCCGCTGCCGGTGCCGCGGCCGGAGCGGCTCGCCTATGTGTTCGGCGTCTGGCGCGGCAGCCCCGCCAACGTCTCGGTGGGGGACTTCCTGCAGCTCACGGCGGAGCAGCGGGCCTTTTCGCGTCTCGCCGCGGCGCAGTATTCCAGCTTCAACCTCTCCGCGTTGGCGGCGGGAGATTCGCCCGAGCGGACGGTCGGAGCGCGCGTCACCGCGTCGTTCTTCTCCGTCTTCGGCGTCCCTCCGGCGCGCGGCCGGGTCTTCGGTCCCGACGAGGATCAGCCCGGGAAGGAGCAGGTCGTCGTGCTCAGCGACCGGCTGTGGCGGCGGCGTTTCGGCGGCGATGCCGCGGTCGTCGGGCGGGACGTGCGGCTGAACGGACAGCCCTACCGGGTGCTCGGGGTGATGCCGGCGCGGTTCGATTTCACCGCGGACAGCGAAGAGCTGTGGGTGCCGATCGCTTTCACCGCGGCGCAGAAGGCGATGCACGACGATCACTACCTCACCGTGATCGGCCGCCTCAAGGACGGCGTCGGAAAGCCGCAGGCGGAGCGCGACCTGGAGGCGATCGCGGCCGGGCTCCGGCGCAGCCAGCCGAAGGAGGATTCGGAGCTGCGCTTCCAGCTCGATCCGTACATGGAGCAGCTCGTCGGCGACTACCGCACGCGGCTCTTCGTGCTGCTCGGCGCGGTCGGCCTCGTCCTGCTCATCGCCTGCGGCAACGTCGCCAACCTCTTATTGGCCCGCGGCGCGGCGCGCGCCCGGGAGATCGCCATCCGCTCGGCGCTCGGCGCGGGGCGCGGCCGGATCGTCCGCCAGCTCCTCACCGAGTGCGCGGTGCTCGCGCTGGTCTCCGGCGCGGTCGGCCTGGTGCTCGCCTGGTGGGGTGTGCGCACCCTGGTCGCCCTGGCTCCGGAGGGCGTGCCGCGCATCGAGCAGACGGCGCTCGACGCGACCGCCCTGGCGTTCGCGTTCGGCCTCTCGATCGCAAGCAGCTTCGTGTTCGGGCTCGCTCCGGCCCTGCGGGCGGCGCGCGGCAGCGTCAGCAGCACCCTCAAGGAAGGGGGACGCGGCTCCGCCGGCACGGCGCGCGACTGGCTGCGGCCGGCGCTGATCGCCGCCGAGGTCGCGCTCGCCGTCCTCCTGCTGATCGGCGCCGGGCTGCTCATCCGCTCCGCGATCGCTTTGCAGCGGACGCGGCCGGGGCTCGATCCCACCGGAGTCGTCACCGCGCGGGTCTCGCTCCCCATCGCTTCCTACAAAGAGCCCGAGCGGGTGACCGCTGCCTTCGACCGCCTCGTCCGCGAGGCCGGCCAGGCGCCGGGCGTGCAGTCCGCGGTGCTCTTCTCGCAGACCCCGATGACGCCGCGCGGCAGCAGCAACGGCCTCATCCCCGAAGGCAAGCCGCTGGTCCTCGAAAGCGTCGTGGACACCCGGATGAACCTGGTGACGCCGGGCTACTTCCGCGCCCTCCGCATTCCGCTGGTGCGCGGCCGGGCGTTCGCCGAGAGCGACCGGCGCGGCGCGCAGAAGGTGATGCTGCTCAGCGAGTCGGCCGCGGCGGCGCTCTTCCCCGGCCAGGACGCGGTCGGGCGCCGGATCGCCTGCTGTGAGCAGGGACCGAACGGCGGCGCGGACTACAAGCTGGTGGTCGGCATCGCCGCGGACGTCCGCTCGCGCGGTCTCGGCGAGGAGGTGCGCCCGGAGTACTACCTGCCGCTCGACCAGGCTCCGCCGGAGGCGTGGGACTGGATCCAGCGTTCCTTATATATAGGCGTGCGCGGCGAGGGCGGCACCGCGGCGCTCACGCCGGCGCTCCGCTGGGCGGTCGCGGCGGTCGATCCCGACCTGCCGCTCTACGACGTGAAGACCATGGAGCGGCGGATCGGCGATTCGGTGGCGACCGCGCGCTTCAACACCCTGCTGCTGGCCCTCCTCGGCGCGATCGGCCTGCTCCTCGCCGCGGTCGGCATCTATGGTGTGATCTCCTACTTCGTCACCCAGCGCACCGCCGAGATCGGCGTCCGCATGGCGCTCGGCGCGACGCCGGCCACCGTCACCCGGCTGGTGATGCGCCAGGCCGCGGTGCCGGTCGCCGCCGGAGTCGCGATCGGCCTCGCCGGCTCGCTGCTCGCGACGCGCCTCCTCGCGGCGTCCCTGGTGGGCGTCGGGCGCACCGATCCGTTGACGCTCACCGGCGTGGTGGTCGTCCTCGCCGCCGCGGCGCTCCTGGCGAGCTTCGTGCCGGCGCAGCGCGCGGCGCGGGTCGCGCCGGTGACGGCGTTGCAGGGGTAGGACCGCTTGTGGCATACTCCCCGCGACGGCCCGGCTGGAGCTTTCCTGCCTCAGTGCCCCCTTGACAAGACTGGCCTCGCGGCCTAGTATCGGGGTCCTTTGCGCCGCGAGTCTGGAGCGGTTGGCGCAATTTCCCGACAAGTCTGTAGGCCGCAGTGTGGGAAAAAATTGTCGGACAAAGATTGTCGGACGGAGATCTCAGATGAAGAGGACGTACAGCCCGAAGCTCGGCGAGATCGAGCACGAATGGATCGTGGTGGATGCGGCGACGGTGCCCCTCGGGCGCCTCTCCACGATCGTCGCGCACCACCTGATGGGCAAGCACAAGCCCACCTGGGCGCCGCACATCGACGTGGGCGACTTCGTGATCGTGGTCAACGCCGAGAAGGCGATCCTGACCGGGCGCAAGGAAGAGCAGAAGATGTATCACCGCCACACCGGCTATCCGGGTGGCTTGAAGTCGGCGACCGCCGGCCAGATGCGCCAGCGCCGTCCCACCAAGCTGGTCGAAGAGGCGGTGCGGGGCATGCTGCCGAAGAGCAAGCTGGGCCGCCAACTGGCCCGCAAGCTCAAGGTCTACGCCGGCCCGGACCATCCGCACCAGGCGCAGCAGCCGAAGCCGTTCGATGTCGTCGAGACCGCGTAAGATTCCCCACGTCGAGCTGAGGAGAGCGCAGTGAGCCAAGTCAATTTCTATGGAACCGGGCGCCGCAAGACGGCTTCGGCGCGCGTTTTCATGCGCCCTGGCGCGGGTGAGGTGAAGGTCAACGGCCGGACCCTCGACCACTATTTTCCGAACAACGTGTTGAAGATGATCATCAAGCAGCCCCTTCTGCTCACCGAGACGGCGGAGAAGTTCGACATCACCGTCACGGTGCTGGGGGGAGGCAGCGCGGGCCAGGCCGGAGCGATCCGCCACGGCATTTCCCGTGCTTTGCTCGAGTTCAATGCCGAATTGCGCGACCGCCTGAAGTCGGCGGGCCTCCTGACCCGGGACCCGCGCAAGAAGGAACGCAAGAAGTACGGACAGAAGGGCGCCCGGGCCCGATTCCAGTTCAGCAAGCGCTAGAGCGCTCTGAAGGAGGAAAACCCTCTTGGTCGAAGTCACGATGAAGGAGTTGCTGGAGGCCGGTGTCCACTTCGGGCACCAGACCCGGCGCTGGAACCCGAAGATGAAGCCCTACATCTTCGGCAAGCGCAACGGAATCTACATCATCGATCTGCAGAAGACCTTGAAGCTCTTCCAGCAGGTGGTGGAGTTCGTCGGGGAGCTGGCCGCCCAGGGGAAGCGCATCCTGTTCGTTGGAACGAAGCGGCAGGCGCAGGAAGCGATCGCCGAGGAGGCGAGCCGCTGTGGCGAGTTCTACGTCACCAGCCGCTGGCTGGGTGGGACGTTGACCAACTTCGTCACCCTGCGCGCGTCGATCGAGCGCCTGAAGGAGACCGAGGCCCGCCTCGGCGACGAGAGCGGCTCGCTCACCAAGAAAGAGCGGCTGCGCCTCGAGCGCGAGCGCGAGAAGATGGTCAAGAACCTGGAAGGCATCCGCGACATGGAAGAGCTGCCGGACGCTCTCTTCGTGGTCGATCCCAAGAAGGAGTACATCGCGGTCTCCGAGGCGAACAAGCTGGGGATCCCGGTCATCGGCATCGTCGACACCAACTGCGATCCGGAGCTGATCGACTACATCATCCCCGGCAACGACGACGCCATCCGGGCCATCCGGCTCTTCGCGTCGCGCGCCGCCGACGCCTACATCGAATCCGCGGGACACCTCCACGAGGGCGCTTCGATGGCGCCGGCGGGGAGCAAGGCCGGCGGACAGCGGATGACGATGCCGATCATTGACAAAGACAAGGACATGGCGGCCGCCGCGCTCTAACTCAACGTCTGGGCAACAAACAGGGGGCGCGCCGCTCGAAACAGACCGGCGGCGCGGAGAAGAGGTCAGTCGATCCCGCGTCGCCTGGCCTTTTCTTTTTATAAGGAGAACGTAGGTATGGAAATCACCGCTCAGATGGTCAAACAGCTCCGCGAGCGCACCGGCGCCGGGATGATGGATTGCAAGAAAGCCCTGAACGAAACCCAGGGCCACATGGAGAACGCGGTCGACTTCCTGCGTAAGAAGGGGCTCGCCGCGGCGGCCCAGAAGGCCGGCCGGATCACCGCGGAAGGCGCGGTCGGCGCCTACATCCACGGCGGTGGCAAGATCGGCGTCCTCGTCGAGCTCAACTGCGAAACCGACTTCGTGGCGCGCACCGAGCCGTTCCAGGAGCTCCTCCGCGACATCGCGATGCACATCGCCGCCGCCGATCCGCGCGCCGTGCGCCGCGAGGAGGTCACCCAGGAGCTGCTCGACCGCGAGAAGGCGATCTTCACCGATCAGGCGCTCGCCTCCGGCAAGCCGCCGCAGGTGGTCGAAAAGATCGTCGCCGGCAAGATGGAGAAGTACTTCTCGGAGTTCGTGCTCCTGGAGCAGCCGTTCGTCAAGAACCCCGACCAGACCGTCGGCCAGCTCATCGCCGAGCGGGTCGGAAAGATCGGCGAGAACATCCAGGTGCGCCGTTTCGCCCGCTTCAAGCTCGGCGAGGGGATCGAGAAGAGGCAGGACGACTTCGCCGCCGAAGTGATGGCCCAGGCGGGCCACTGATGGCGGAAGCCGCGTATCGCCGGGTGCTGCTCAAGCTCTCCGGCGAGGCTCTGATGGGCTCGCAGTCGTTCGGCATCGACGAGCGGGTGGTGGCGACCATCGCCGACGAGATCCGCGACGTTCACTCCCTCGGAGTGCAGGTCTCGGTCGTCGTCGGCGGTGGCAATATCATCCGCGGCCTCGCCGCCAGCCACCGCGGCATCGACCGGGTGACCGGCGACTACATGGGGATGCTGGCGACGGTGATCAACGCGCTCGCCCTCCAGGACGCGATGGAGAAGCGCGACGTGCCGACGCGGGTGCAGACGGCGATCGACATCCGCGAGGTGGCGGAGCCGTTCATCCGCCGGCGGGCGATGCGCCACCTGGAGAAGAACCGGGTGGTCATCTTCGCCGCCGGCACCGGCAATCCCTACTTCACCACCGACAGCGCGGCGGCCCTCCGCGCCAACGAGATCCACGCCGAGATCCTGCTCAAGGCCACCAAGGTCGACGGTCTCTACACCGCCGATCCGGAGAAGGACCCCGACGCCGTGCTGCTCCCCGAGGTGACCTACCAGGAGGTGCTGGAGAAAGACCTCAAGGTGATGGACACCGCGGCGATCAGTCTCTGCCGCGACAACGGCATTCCGATCGCCATCTTCAACATGATGACCGCCGGCAACATCCGCCGCGTCGTCTGCGGCGAGAAGGTGGGCTCGGTGGTGAGGGGGTAGACCCATCGCCGACATGTCGGCGACATGTCGGCGGCAGGCTGACAGACCGCGCCGGGCGGCCTCCTCCCGGGGAAGCGTCTGGCATTGTCATTGCTCTCTTCACGCGCACCAAGCTGTGAAAGGAGACCGCAATGCCGAATGGCGCTGGCAGCCCGAAGCCCGTCCAGCCGGAGTACCAGTACGATCCCCAGACCGAGAGCTATCAGCTCCTCCGTTTCACCACGCCCGCCTGCAACAACGACTTTCCTGACGATCCGTCCGCCTACGACCAGCTCGCGGCGCTGTGGAGCCAGAACGTCGACGGCTTCGAGCAGCAGGCGATCTGCGGCAATCCGTGGAATTCGCTCTACCAGGCGCAGCAGACCGCCTACTACAACCCGCTCCGCACCCCCATCCCCGCCGGCTCCTTCGCCGTCGACGTCGCCTGGATCTCGTTCCCGAACCGGCTCATCCAGTATCTCGGCCAGAACCAGACGCCGCCCAATCCGTACAACCTGCCGCAGGAGCAGCTCTGGGCGCTCGCCGACAACGGCGAGCTGGCGAAGTATCCGATCCCGCAGAACCGTTGTCCGCAGGCCGACTGGAACGGTCCGCTCCAGCCGTATGGCCCTTACGGTCCGCGCGGCTGGCTCGACGAGTACTGCGAGATCTCCGTTACGCGCGACACCAACAACAAGATCGTGCGCATCGACTTCACCTGCGAGAACCCCGAGTACTACCAGACGCTCTGGCGGATCAGCCCGCAGCGCGTCGCCGAGGTCTTTGAGGCGGCGCTCAACGCCGGCGCGCCGGCGGACCGGCAGATCACCGTCACGGTCGAAGACCTGCAGCTCCTCGATCCGCAGACCGGGCAGCCGGTGATCGATCCGCAGACCGGCCTCCCCGCCTACAATCCGCTCAACAAGTGGAACAGCGGACCGGTCTCCGTGCGCACCGGCGATCCGGCGCAGTGGAGCGGCGGCGCCATGCACCTCACCGCCACGCCGAACACCTTGCAGACCGAGATCGGCCTCGGCGCCGGCGCCACCGTGCAGCGCCTGACGGGCAACACCGATCCGCAGGCGCTGATCTGCTGCGCCCAGTATGGGCAGAACTACCGCAACAGCGATCCGCACATCGGCCAGACCATCAACCTCGCGGTCGGCGCCGGCACCAACATCTCGCTCGCCGATCCGCCCGGGCTCTACATCCAGATGCCGAGCTTCGCCCAGTATGCGCTGCCGGCCGATCCGAAGCTGCCCGCCGGCGCGAAGCCGGAGGACTGCTGGCAGATCGTCCGCGGCTACGAGCGGCTGACCGATCCGATCACCAACGCGCCCTATCCCGGCTCGTTCATCCTCCACGCCGCCTTCCAACTCCCCCAGTCCTGGATCGATGCCGGCGTGAGCTTCACGGTGGGCGACATCAAGATCGCCGGCGAGCCGATCCGCTACGGCTCGCAAGTGCTGGCAACGCTCGAAATCGCCCTCTTCGGACGCCCGATCCCGCCGGTCGTCGCCGCGCCGCCGGAGGCGTGCGTGGCATCGCCGCCGACGGTCACCCAGGCGCAGCCGATCCAGTCCATGTACGCCACCGTCTGGAACGCCTTCTACGGCACGATCATCCATCCGCCGACCCCGCCGCCAGGCGGCCCCGAGGTGCTGGCGAGCAATTCGAGCATCATCCCGCCGCTCGTCTCGGCGGGCGACGAGAACCTGGCGCTCGTCCTCGTCTACGGGGCGCCGACCGGTACGAATCCACTGCCGCAGCCGCAGTGGCCGACGATCGTCTGGACGCTGCCGGACGGCAGCGCCGACGCCGCGATCACCACCACCGTCACCGGGTTCAATCCGAGCATCTATTACGCCCCGCCGGGCAACACCTATCCGAGCAACAACCAGTTGTTGCAGCTCACCGTCAGCATCGCGCGGAACGCGCCGCAGGGTGTGCGGGGCGTGGTCATCGTTCCGGCGGGCCAGGTGTTTTCGCCGGCCATCACACCGGCACCCGCCTACCTCGTCGTCGGCCCCAAGGCGAATTCGTGAGAAAGGAGCGAGCCATGAAAAAGACCCTGATCGCCGTCTCGATCCTCGCCGTGCTGCTCCTGGTGCTCGTCGCCGCCACGCCGCCGCAGGGCAGCAGCCCCCAAAGCACCCACGCCAAAGCCCACACCGGCGCCAAGCCGTCCACGGTGTCGGCGCACGCGCCGGCCGGCTCGACCAGCAACTGCCTGGCACCGCCGACGGTCACCTCCACCACGCCGAAAGACTTCGCCCTCACCCGCCAGGCCGACGCGAACTGCTTCGCCTGGCAGGAATTCATCTCCCTCGGCTGGACCGCCTCGTCGCGGATGCGCGGTCAGCCCGACACCACCGTCCCGGCGGCGAAGATCGGTGCGCCGCTCGACGTCAAGCCGACCGTCTGGGAGACCTACAAGGAGTCGGACGAGGTCTTCCTCCCCGACGCGGCGAAGCCCGGTGCGTGGAACTCCTGGCCGGCCGGCGCCGCGATCAAGATCCTCGGCGGCATGAAATCGGAAACCGATTCCCAGCCGGCGCTCGACCTCAGCGAGATCGGCCAGGCGTCGCCAGGGAGCCCGTGGCTCACCGCGCAGAGCAAGCTGCTCACCCTCTACGAGCGGCGCATGAACGAGGACGAGTTCAACTACATTGTCAACAACAACCTCTACAATGCCACCACCCAGCAGACCTTCGTCACCTCGCCCGGAATCAGCCTGCCGGACGGCACCGCGACCAGCGCGGCCTACGGTCCGCTCGGCTCGATCGAGACCAAGGCGGCGTGGATCGAGCTGCCCAACAATGCGGACTGGCCGCGCTACAAGATCTCGCGCGCCAACATCCGCTACCCGGACGGCGTCGAGCGGAAGAACGTCGTCGTCGGCCTCGTCGGCCTGCACATCATCCACAAGACCGCGCTCGGCCAGCAGTTCATCTGGGCCACCTTCGAGCATCGTGACAACTGCCCGAGCCGCGACGAGGTCGCGAGCGGCAAGCTCAAGGCGAAGTACACCTACTACAACCCGAAGTGCGATCCGAAGACCGACTACTACGGGTGTGCTGCGAACGCGAACCCCGCCACCTACAAGGGGTCGAAGACGCCGAATCCGTACAACGCGCCGAACCAGATCGTCCGCGAGACGGCCATCGCCTCGCGGCCGAACGACGACGTCGTCGGGCTCAACCAATATGTCTGGAACCAGATCAAGGCGGCCAACCCGAAGTCCGTCTACCTGAACTACGAGCTGGTCAACACTCTCTGGTCGAACCAGAACACCACCATCCAGCCGGGAGCGCGGACGCCGCTCTTCGCCGGCCAGCTCTCGCCGGGCCCGAGCCAGGAGCCGGTCACCAACACGACTCTGGAGACCTACGTGCAGAGCCTCACCTGCCTCACCTGCCACGCCTCCGCGCCGATCGCGAGCGTGCAGCCGCAGGCGGCCACGAAGATCTTCGATCCCACCAAAGCCCCGGCCCCGACCAACCCCTACGCCGCCGACTACTCCTTCCTGCTCGACAACGCCCAGCAGCCGAAGGCCAACCAGGGCAACCACTAGATCCGAATTGACAGCCCCCTCCTGACCGCGACAAGATCCGAGACGGTGCCGACGCGCCGTCTCTTGCGTCAGGAGGGAAGTATGAAAGAGGTGTTCAAGGACGTCGAAACGCGCATGAAGCACGCGCTGGATCATTTCCACACCGAGCTCAAGCATCTGCGGACGGGGCGGGCGTCGATCGCTCTCCTCGACGGGGTCATGGTCGACTACTACGGCTCGCCGATGCCGATCAACCAGCTTGCCACGCTCTCCGTGGCCGACGCGTCGATGATCGTGGCGCAGCCCTACGACCCCAGCCAGATCGCGGCCATCGAGCGGGCGATCATGAAGTCCGACCTGGGTCTCAACCCGTCGAGCGACGGCAAGGTGATCCGCATCCCGGTCCCCTCGCTCACCGAGGACCGCCGCAAGGAGATCGTGAAAAAGGCGCACGACCTCGCCGAGCACGCGCGCAACAGCGTCCGTCTGGTGCGCCGCGAGGGGAACGACAAGCTGAAGAAGAAAGAGAAGGACAAGGAGATCAGCCAGGACGACGAACGGCGCGGTCTCGACGAGGTCCAGAAGCTCCACGACCACTACATCGCCGAGGTCAACACGGCGCTGCACAAGAAAGAACAGCAGATCATGGAGGTGTAGGGGAGGCGGGCGGAGGGAGCTGGCCGCCGATCTCCAGATCGAGGAAGCTCTCACCGGGTCCCGGCGCCACGGCCGCGGCGCCGCGGCCGCCCCGCGCCGTGCCGGGCACGGTGGCGACCACAATCCAGGATCCCGGGGCGAGGTCTTCGATCAGATAGCTGCCGTCCGGCTCGACTCTCCCGTGGTGGTCGCGGCGGCCCGGAGCGCTCGCCAGCAGCTCGAGAGACTCGGCTTCACCCGGCTCCAAGCCGAGAATCCGGCCGCGGAGCGAGCCCGCTGGCGCGAACCGCACCAGGAACCCGGCGAGCGGGGAATCTTCAACTTTCAGAATGGAGACCGGCGCCGTGAAACCAGGAAACTCGGCTTCCAGCCGATAGGAGCCCGCGGCGACGGCCGGCCAGGAGAACGTGCCGTCCGCGGCGGCCTGCGCCGACGCGGGTGACATCTGCTCTCCCAGGGTGAAGAGGAAGATCTGGGCTCGCGCGACCGGCTCGCCGTCCGTGGTCACCGCCCGGCCGGAGACCGCGGCGCCGCGCCCGAGATGCAGGTCGAGCCGGTTGGTCCCGTCGCGGACCGCCAGTTGGGCGTTGTCCGGCAACAGTCCGGAGAGCGCTGCGCGGACCCTGCGCTCGCCGGGGGCCACGCCTTCCAACCGATAGCGTCCGTCGTCATCCGCCGTCGCCTGCGGCAGACCGAGCGTCGCGAACGGTCCCTGAGTGCCATTGTCCAGCAGCATGACTCGCGCACCGGCGGCGGGCTCGCCCGATGGACGTGTCACTCTTCCGGTGAGGACCGCGCCGCGCCGCAAGACGACTTCAATGGACGTTGCGTCCGGTCCGGCCTCCAAGTCCGCGACCTCCTCGGGCAGGAAGCCCTGTGCGAAAGCGGTCAGCCGCACCGGTTCGGGGGTGATTTCCGCGAAGCTGAAGCGTCCCGCGGCGTCGGCCTGGGTGCTGCCGGCGCCCTGTCCCCCACGCGAGGCGAAGAGGGCGGCTCCGGCCACCGGCTCGCCGGTTTCGTCGCGGACACGGCCGGCGAGGAGAGCCACGGGTTGGAGGACGAAAGCGCCGAGGTCCACGTTCCCGGCAAGGGCAAGCCCGCCCTTTCGCAGCACGCGAAAGCCCGTCGCCTGCACCTCCAGATCGAAGCTGCCGGCGGCTTGTGGACCGAAGCGGAAGGACCCGCGCTCATCGGCCGTGGTCTGTGTTCTCGTGATCCCCGAGGAGAGGAGGACCTTGGCGTCCGGAATTGGCCGGCCCTCCGCGTCGGTGATCTGGCCGGAGGCGCGGCAGGCTCTCCGCAAGGGCAAGAGCGCTGGCCCGGCGGAGGGGAGCGGGCGGTCGAACGCCAGATAGCCGGCGGCGGCGGCGCGGAGCCGCGTGGCCGTCGAGGTGCCGGCGAGGACGAAACGACCGTCCTGATCCGTACGCGTCCAGAGGGCTGCGGCCTCGTCGTCGGCCCAGACCAGAGCACCCGCGATCGGTTTCCGCGCCGTCTGGTCGATCACCCGGCCCGCCATCTGGAGGGGCCATGGCTCGGCGGCAGGCCGGCGTTCTTCTTCCTCTTTCAGATGCAGGACGGGGATCTCGGTCTCTTCGAGGAGCGGAATCGGCTCCGTGAGCAAGGGGGGAAGGCCAGGCGCTAGCACGCGGACCTGCCACAGGCCGCTGAGCGGTGTGACGGGCGCCCGCAGCCGGAAGCCGCCCTGCGCGTCGAGCCGGGCGCGGGCCGCTGGCTCGGTGGGAACCCCACTGGCGGTCCAGGCCAACAGCTCGGCCGTGGCGCCGTGCGGCGGGCGGCCGTCCGGGCCGACAACGTGGCCGGCGAGCGGAGCTTCAGCAACTGGTGCGGCCGTGGCTGCCAGCCCGCTCAGCAGGAGGAGAGCGAACAAAGACTTCATGGAGATCTCCGCCGGAAGCGAAGCGGGCGACCCCTGATCTCATGCAGAGGCCGCCCTGCATCGAGTTTAGTTCCAGGCGTCGTTGTCCGGGATGATGCAGCCGGGGAAGCCAAAGCTGAAGCAGGCGCTGCGTGTCTTCGAGGCGGTCGAGTTGTCGCTGCAAGTGATTTGCAGAGTGATGGAGCCGCCGGCGCTGGAAGCAAACGTGTGCGTGGCGGTGGCGCCCGTTGCCGTGCCCGTGTTGTTGGTGAAGCTCCAGGAGTAGGCGGTGATCGTCAAGGGGGCCGTGCATGCGGTACCGCTGCCGCGGCCGGAGTCGAAGTCGCAGGTGTGCGAGATCGGTATGCAATTGCCCTGGAAATCAACCGAGGTGGCGTGCGCCGGAACGGCAACAGCGGCGAGAGCGGCGGCGGCGAAGGTCAGAGACAATAGGGTGCTCTTCATGTGAGAAACCTCCTTGGTCGTAGTCGATTGCGCGGCGTCCCGCGTATCAGCGCTCGCAAGCGAATAGATTTAAGCATATGTATTCTTCAAAGTCAATATGCTTTGTTTATAAATGCAAGGCGATTCTGTGACAGGCTCGCGGCAGGCGTTGGAAGAGGCTAGGATCTGGCGGCAATGTTCCTCTATGGCTACCACCCCGTCCGCGAGGCGCTTCGCCACCGCCCGCGGGAGGTCGTGCGCGTGTTGGTGAGCGCCGGCCGGACCGGCCGGCGGCGCGAGGAGGTGGAGGGGCTCTGCCGCGAACAGGGGGTGCCGTTCGAGGTGGTCCCCGACCGCGTGCTCGCCGAGCGGGCCGGGCCGGCGCACAACGGCATGGCCGCCGAGGTGGCGGCGGTCAATGCGGCGCGCGCGGCGCGGGAGATCCCGCTCCCCGGCGGCGACCCCGACCTCATCGTCCTCCTCGAAGACGTCCAGGACCCGCGCAACCTCGGCGCTCTGCTGCGCGTCTGCGAAGGGGCGGGCGTCGGCCGGGTGCTGATCCGCGACCGCGGCTCGGCACCGGTGTCGCCCACCGTGGTCAAGACCTCGGCCGGCGCCAGCGAGTGGCTGGCGATCGAACGCATCACCAACTCCGCGGCGGCGATGGAGCGCTTGAAGGAAGAGGGCTACTGGGTCTACGGCACCGATGCCGGCGGCGACGCACCGTGGGCGATCGACCTCACCGGCAAGGTCGTCCTCTGCCTCGGCGGTGAGGAGAAGGGGCTGCGGTCGCGCACCCGGCAGCTCTGTGACCGCATGATCGGCCTCCCCATGCGCGGCCGGGTGGGCTCGCTCAACATCGCGACCGCGGCGGCGGCGGTGCTCTATGAGGCGGTGCGGCAGCGGATCAAACCGTGACGGTTTTTGCCGGGGAAAACATGCTACGATTTTCCGTTATCTACCGGGTCAGACCTCCCAGGCGATCAAACGACTGACTATCTGCTGTTCTGGTGAAACTTTCCGGGGGGCGGCAACGCCCATATGGACAAAGGAGGATAGAGATGAGCGGCAAGACTCGATCAGCTTTGGGATTGTTGGTGGTCCTGATGGTGGCTCTGGCGCCTGCGGCGCGCGCGGCAGACGTTGCCGCGGTTCAGATCGATCCGTTGGCGGTGCGTTGGTCGCCGCAGGGGGACTTCGAGCGGCTGGTGCTGACCGTGAGCAAGCCCGACGGCACCGTGGTCCGCCGGGAGCTCGCGGCCGGCGAGCATCCCGTCTTCGATCTGGCGCGGGAGGCGGCGGGTGACGGCGCCTATACCTGGGAGCTGCGGGTCGTGCCGCGCCTCGATGCGGCGACCCGCAAGGAGCTCGCGGAGGCGCGCGCCAAAGGCGATGCGGCGGCCCTCGAGCTTGCCGAGCGTCTGCGCCAGGCGGGCAGGTTGCCGGCAGGCGCGATGGTGCAGTCCGGCACGTTCCGGGTGGCCAACGGCACCCTGGTGCCGGCCGGTCAGAAGGAAGCGCGTGCTGCCGCCACGGGATCCGGTGATTCCGGTGGACAGGCCAAGACCGCGGCCAAGGCCCAGGGCGGCATCAGCTTCCTGGATCAGGTCAT
>DATARD010000203.1:0-7500 GCA_036264355.1 Thermoanaerobaculia bacterium | reverse complement strand
GGAGGTGCCGTTCGTGCCGCTCAACGTCGGCACCGTGCACGGTGGCTCGGCGATCAACGTGGTGCCCGACCGCTGCATCGTCGAGGTGGGCGTCCGGCCGCTGCCCGAAATGGACTCCATCGCGCTCGCCGAACGGATCCGCCAGACCGTGCTCGCCGAGCTGGCGGGCTCCCTCGGGACATCTCTCGAAGCTCCACCCGCGATCGAGATCCTCTCCGACAGCCCGCCCATGCTCCTCGACGAGCAGGCGCCGATCCACCGCCATCTCTGCGCCCTCGTCGAGCAGCCCACCGGAGCCACCGTCTCCTATGCCACCGACGCCGGCTGGCTGCAGCGCCTCGGCCTCGACTGTGCCATCTTCGGCCCCGGCACCATCGAGGTGGCCCACAAGCCGAACGAGCACGTGCCGAAGGCCGAGCTGGCGCGCGCCAAGGAGCTGATCGCGTTGACCGTCCGGCGGTTCTGCCAGGAGACAGCATGAGGGAGACGATCCTCGAGGCGGATCTCACCTGGACCGGCGCGGCCTTCGAGGCCGGAATCCAGGTTCACATCGGCGCGGACGGCCGGATTGCCCGCGTCGGGCCTGGCCCCAACGTTGAAGAGCCGCCCTCCCAACCCGGGGCGTTGCCCCGGGCTGAGGAAGCCCGGGCCTTCGGCCCTTCCCCCAGCCCGGAGATCCACCGCCTCCAGAACCGCGCCCTCCTCCCCGGCTTCGTCTCTGCCCATTCGCACGCTTTCCAGCGCGGTCTGCGCGGCCGCGGCGAGACGTTTCCGCAGGGCTCCGGCAGCTTCTGGACCTGGCGCGAAGCCATGTACGGCCTCGTCGCCCGCCTCGGCGCCGACGACTTCCAGCGCCTCTGCCTCCAGACCTTCCGCGAGATGCGCGCCGCCGGCTTCACCACGGTCGGCGAGTTCCACTACTTCCATCACAGCCCAGGGACGGAAGACTGGGCCTGCGACGACCTCGTGCTGCGCGCCGCCTCCGAAGCCGGCATCCGCATCGTGCTCATCGAGTCCTACTACCGCACCGGCGCCATCGGCCAGCCGCTCGCCGGGCCGCAGCTCCGTTTCGCCGCCCCGTCTCCCGACGCCTATTGGCAACAGATGGACCGGCTCACCGCGCGGCTCGATCCGCGCCGGCAGAGCCTCGCCGCCTCCGTCCACAGCCTGCGCGCCGCGAGCCTCGACGACCTGCGCCTGCTCTACGACGAAGCGCGGCGGCGCGACCTCGCCTTCCACATCCACGTCGAAGAGCAGCGCCGCGAGATCGAAGACGCCCTGGCCTACTACCGCCGCCGGCCCATGGACCTCCTCCTGGAGACCCTCGGCACGGCGACCGACCTCACCGCCGTGCACTGCACCCACACCGACCGCGACGACATGCGGCGCTTCGTGGCCGCCGGCGGCACCGTCTGCCTCTGCCCGCTGACCGAAGCCAATCTGGGAGACGGCATCGCCGCCGTGCCGCACCTGCGGAGCGCCGCCGGCCCGCTCTGCCTCGGCACCGACTCGAACGCCCGCATCTCCGCCCTCGAAGAGATGCGCTGGCTGGAGTATGCCCAGCGCCTCGCCGGAGAGAGCCGCGGCGTCTGCCGCGACGACGAAGGCCAGGTCGCCAGAGTCCTCCTCGACGCCGCGACCGCTGGAGGAGCGCAAGCCCTCGGCCTCGACGCCGGCCGCATCGCGCCCGGCGCCTGGGCCGACTTCGCCGCCATCGACCTGACCGCCCGCACCCTCGCCGGCTGGGAGCCCGAAACGCTCCTTGACGCCCTCGTCTTCGGAGCGGCTGAAGAGGCGATCGCGGGGACATGTGTGAGTGGGGAGTGGAGCTGGGTCCCGCGATAAGATACCCACCATGTGCGGACGCTACACTCTCAGCTCACCCAACGACGCCGTCGCCGACCTGTTCGAGATGCCGCAGTTGCCGCTCCTGGCGCCACGCTACAACGTGGCTCCCACCCAGGAGACCGCCGTGGTGCGGGTGCTCAAGCACGGCGAGCCACGTCAGCTCGATCTGCTCCGCTGGGGGCTGGTCCCCTACTGGGCCAAGGACCTGTCGATCGGCAACAAGATGATCAACGCCCGCTCCGAAAGCGTGGCGGAAAAACCCGCCTACAAACGGAGCTTCCGCAAGCAGCGCTGCCTCGTCGCCACCGACGGCTTCTTCGAGTGGAAGAAGGCCGGCAAGCTCAAGCAGCCCTACCACATCCGGCGCCAGGACCGTCGTCCGTTCGCCTTCGCCGGCCTGTGGGACCGCTGGAAAGACCCCGAAGGCAAGCTCATCGACACCTTCACCATCCTCACCACCAGCTCCAACGAGCTGATCCGGCCGCTGCACGACCGCATGCCCGTGATCCTCGACCGCAAGGACTTCTCGCTCTGGCTCGACCCAGACATGAACGATCCGGTCCGCCTCCAGGAGCTGCTCGTCCCGGCTCCCTCCGAAGGCATGGAGACCGTGCCGGTCAGCCGCGCCGTCAACAGCCCGGCCCACGACGCCTCCGACTGCATCGAGCCGCTGGTCGAAGGGTGACGAACCGCCGACAGGTCTCTACAACCCTCTACACACCGGCGAGTGCCCATCTCTTGGCGAGATCCATCATCGCCCGCTCGTGCTGAGGCCAGTCATGCAGGATCGCCGGATCGAAGTCCGCTCCGTTGGGCCAGACCAGCGTGTGTACTTCCGGATCAATGGAAACCGCAGCGAACAACGCAGGATTGCGGAGAGGCGCATAGACCTCACCCTCCAGAACCTGCTCCAGGTCGATCTCCCTCGTGCTCCCATCATCGAAGCTAAGCCGCAGCCGAAAACCACCGAGAGACTCGACTGAGGTTACGCGATAAATCGGGTGCACCATGGGCTCTCCTTACCTCAAGGGCTCAATTCTAGCCGGCAGTCGGCCTTCTTGCAAAAGCTCCCAATTGGAAAGCAGCTCCTGCCGATGCAACTCGGCCCATGCCTCCACAAAGCGCTGTTGCTGCCGAGGCAGCGACCCCGCGATCAGGTCGACAGAATCGATCCCATAAATCGCGACCTCCTGCTGATAGTAGGCATGGAAGTGCGGTCGATGATGCGGCTCGCCAGCCTCCGCGTACATCCGAATAATAACCCCGAAGAATCGTGCAATCTCAGGCACCTGAAATGGCTCTCCTGTCTATGCTGCCGGTGAGATGTCATCTGGCAGGTGGCACTGGCCGCGGCTGCGGGCGGCGAAATAACCGCATTCTCAGCGCGCTTCATGGTGTTCTCCTTCGCTGGTCAGATCATATAGGCCGTGACGAAGATCGCCACCATGGCGACGATGAGCGCGAGCCGTCCGGCGGTGCCTACCACCAGCCCGAGCCACGTGCCGAGCCCGGACTTCACCGCTTGATTCCGCCCGCGCCGCGCCACCAGCTCCCCGAGGAAAGCTCCCACGAACGGACCCAGGATCAGGCCGGGGATGGCGAAGAACAGCCCCACCAGAGCGCCCAACGCTCCACCGGCGATCGCGAGCTTGCTCGCCCCGGCCTTCTTCGCGCCCAGGCTCGTGGCCAGGAAATCCAGCGCGAAAGAGAACAGCGTCAGCAGCCCCAGAATCGTCATCGTCACCCAACCCACCTTCTGGAACCCATCGATCCAGGCGGCCAGCAGAAGACCCACGAAGACCAGCGGAACGCCCGGCAGAGCCGGCAGCACGGCGCCGGCAATGCCGACGAGCACCAGAGCGATTGCGAGAACCCAGAGAAGAGGCTCCATCCCAGCTCCTTGGATCTCCGAGCCGGCGGGTTCGTCCCCATCCGGCGGCGAAGACTCTGAGTTGAGTGGACGCAACTCGTGGGCCAGGTCCTCCGATCCCGGATTTCTGAGCCAGAGATATGGTACCTTGTCGCGGCATCAGGAACCTGAAGGACTCAAAGGAGGAACATCGCCGCCATGCCCTCGATGGCCCATGAGATCCTCGTGGATCTCTTCAAGGCGCGCCCTTCGCTCGCCGCGGAGATCCTGGTGGAGGCGCTCGATGTCTCGCTTCCGGACTACACCGAGGCCCGAATCGCCTCGGCCGATTTGACCGAGATCCAGCCCGCCGAATACCGCGCCGATGTCGTCGTTCTCCTTTTCAATGGCGCAGACCTTGTCCGGGTGGTCATCGTCGAGGTCCAACTGGCGACCGATGCCAGAAAGCGCTTCACCTGGCCCGCCTATGCGGCGGTGTCGCGCGCCATTCACGAATGCCCCGTTTCTCTCCTAGTCATCGCGCCGGATCCGGCCGTCGCCGCGTGGTGCGCGGAACCGATCGAGACCGGCATTCCCGGTTTCGTCCTGAGTCCGTCTGTGCTGCATCGCACCGACGTTCCGATCGTGACGGACCGCGGGGAAGCCGCCCGCCGGCCTGAGCTCGGGGTGCTCTCCGCGATGGCGCACGGCGAGACCGAAGCGGGAGAGGCGATCGCTTCCGCGATGTTGCCCGTGATCAAGGAGCTCGATGCGGACAGGTCCAGGCTCTATTACGACCTCGTGTACAATTCCATGAACGAGGCGGCTCGCCGCGTGCTGGAGGCAATGATGAAGAACTACGAATACCAAAGCCCTTTCGCGAAGAAGTACGTCGCGCAGGGACGCGCCGAGGGGCGCGCCGAGGAGGCGGCGCGTGCGCTGCTGACCGTGCTTCGGGCGCGCGGTCTTGCGGTGCCGGAGACCGTCCGCGAGCGCATCCTGGCCCAGCAGGACCCGGAGCGGCTGGAGCGCTGGCTGGAGAAGGCCGCCGTGGCCGCTTCGGTGACCGCGGTCATCGACGAGCCGAACTGATTTTCAACGCAATCAGCCGGCGGCCGGCAGCACGAACGGCACCGCGCGAATCTTCGCAACACAGGAAAGATCCAGTTTCTCCGTCGAGCCGGCGGTGATGAGCTGGTTGATGACTCCGACGACGCAGTCGGAGCCTTCGGCGCCGATGACTCCATGGCCGCGGTGGGGCACGACGACGAGACGGCCGTTCTTGAGATGGCTGACGACGGCGGCTCCGTTGGCTGGCGGCGTCGTGGGATCGCGCTCGCCGGAGAAGGCGAGGACCGGCGCGTCGGAGACGACGGGGGCCAGAGCGTCAGGACCGAGATGCGCGGCCGGCCATTCGCGGCAGGCGGCGATCTGCTGGCGGATGCGGAAGTCGCCGAGGAAGGTGCCCGCCACGGCGGCCGGGATCTCTTCGGGGCGGATGAACGCCACGTCGTCGGCGCAGGTCACCGAGAGATAGAGCCCCCGGGCGCCGCCGACCTGCGAGCCGAAGAGGACGCCCATGGTGCCGAGGAGCTGGAAGTCGCCGGCCGCGGCGGTGTGCAGGGCGAGCGGCACGCGTGCGATGCCGAAGTCGCCGTAGAGCATGTAGCGGAGCGTCTGCGTCACACCTTCGCGCGAAAGGACGAGGTGGATCTTGGCGCCGGTTTCCGGATCGGTCGCCTCGACCGGCACCGGCTTGTCTTCGACCCGCTTCAAAACCGCCGCGAAATCGGCCTTGAGATCAGGGAACGCGGCGGCGCAGGCCGGCTGCGCGGCGCCTTGAAATGATCCTGGAAATAGCCTGCGTCCTCGATCGTCGCTTCCCCGGGGCCGCCGTCGAAAAAGGCGACGGGATCAGGCAGCCGGTCCGCTCCGAGAGCCGGGAGCACGGCGGCGGCGAGCGCGATCCGGCGCCCGCTCCGGGCGTCCCGGTTCTCGAAAACTTCCAAGGTGCCACAACGGACTTCGTCCGGCACGCCGGGCAGACGGCAGGGATGAAGGACCAGCGATGGGCCGGCGGCGTTCGCGGCCGGTCCGGCCCACAGGGCGAGCGCGAAAAGAAGCGTCTTCACCCCTTCAACTATACCGCGGGCTCACGCAACCATGGAGCGCCGGCCGAGCATGGCGATGGCGGCGACCAGCCGGGTGGGATCGGCGGGCTTGGCATCGAAGTGGAGGAAGAGAGAATCGTGTGGAGGACACTCTCGTGCGTGGGATCGAGGTGTTGCAAGAGCACGAAGGCCGCGGAGCCATGTACCAGGAGTTGACTCCACCGGCCATCATACACCCACTCATGAACGAGGGCCGGACCGCTGAAGGTCTGCCGGTGGTGGCAATACTTCGCCCGAACGATCTCGTCTCGCCATAAAGTACCCCTATGCCTCCGCCCGCTTGGACCGGCGATACCCTCGCCCTCGCCGCCGATCTGGAGGGGGCCATTCGCGGAGCGGTGCGCTTCGACGACGGCAGCCGTGCGCTCTACTCGACCGACGCTTCGAATTACCGGCAGGTGCCGATCGGCGCCGTCGTTCCGGTCGACGCCGCGGATGTGGAGGCGGCGGTGGCGGTGTGCCGGCGGCATGCGGCTCCTCTCCTGGGGCGCGGCGGCGGCACCAGCCTGGCCGGCCAGGCTTGCAATACCGCGGTGGTGCTGGATTTCAGCCGCCACATGGCGGGGGTGGTCGAGCTCGATCCGCAGCGCCGCGTCGCCCGCGTGTTGCCGGGGACGGTGCTCGACGATCTGCGCGCCGCGGCGGCGCCGCACGGGCTGACGTTCGGTCCGGATCCCGCCACCCATGCCTGGTGCACTCTCGGCGGCATGATCGGCAACAACGCGTGCGGCACGCACTCGCTCACCACAGGGCGCACGGCCGATCAAGTCGAGGAGCTGGAGATCCTGACCTATGACGGTCTCCGGTTGCGCGTCGGCGCGACGCCGGAGGACGAGCTGGCGCGCATCATTCGCGCGGGGGGCCGGCGGGGCGAGATCTACGGCGGTCTGCGCGCGATCCGCGACCGCACGGCCGATCTCGTGCGCGCCCGGTTTCCGCAGCTCCCCCGCCGCGTCTCCGGGTTCAATCTCGACGAGCTTCTCCCCGAGCGCGGCTTCCACGTCGCCCGCGCGCTCGCCGGCACGGAGGGCACGTGCGTCACGATCCTCGAAGCCACCGTCCGCCTCGTCCCGCGGCCGGCGGCGCGTGCTCTGCTCGTGCTCGGCTATCCCGACGTCTTCCACGCCGCCGACCATGTGCTCGAGGTGTTGGAGGCGCGGCCATACGGGCTCGAAGGGATGGATCGCTTTCTGGTCGAGAACGAATTCACCCGGCAGTCCTATCGCGACGTGCTCGCCCGTCTGCCGGCGGGGAACGCCTGGCTGCTCGCCGAATTCGGCGGCGACGATCCCGATCATCCCGGCGAGGCCGAGGCGCGGGCGCGGGATCTGATGGAGAAGCTGGCCCGCACCCCACACGCTCCGGGATTGCTCCTCGCCACGGCACCGCGCGAGCAGGCGCGGATCTGGGAGGTGCGCGAGGCGGCGGTGGGCACGACGTCGCACGATCCGCGGCTCGGCGACGCCTGGCCGGGTTGGGAGGATTCGGCGGTGCCGCCGGCCCGCCTCGCCGTCTATCTCCGTGCGCTGCAAGGCTTGCTCGGCCGCTACGGCTACGGCGCCGCGCTCTATGGTCACTTCGGCGAGGGGTGCATCCACGCGCGGATCAATTTCAATCTTGCGACTCCCGGCG
>DATARD010000168.1:0-14013 GCA_036264355.1 Thermoanaerobaculia bacterium | reverse complement strand
AACGGGCCGTTGTGGAGGTTCAACGGCCCGTTGTGGAGGTTCAATGGCGCGTTGTGGAGGTTCAACGGCGCGTTGTCGAGGTTCAACGGCCCGTTGTGGAGGTTGAACGGCCCATTGTGGAGGTTCAACGGCCCATTGTCGAGCTTCAACGGCCCGTTGTGGAGCTTCAAGGGCGCGTTGTGGAGGTTCAACGGCCCATTGTCGAGCTTCAACGGCCCGTTGTGGAGGTTCAACGGCCCATTGTCGAGCTTCAATGGCCCATTGTGGAGCTTCAACGGCGCGTTGTGGAGGTTCAACGGCCCGTTGTGGAGGTTCAACGGCCCCGTTGTGGAGGTTCAACGGCGCATTGTGGGCTCCCTCTGCCTCGTCGCTCACACGCTTAGCGACGAATCCCCTGCAGAGTATATTCTCGGAGGGCCGACGTGGCCGGGCGAACGTGAGCCGCCGCGCTTGCCGCCGAGCGGTATGGCGCCTTTCTCGGCAGGACGACGATTCTGGCTGAGGCCAGACCGGCCACTGCTGTTATCTGACAGCTCGCCAGGAGCTCAGCCCTCAAAACTCCCCGACGAACCCGATCTCCACTTCCAACGAGTAGCCGGTCCGTGTCTCCACGACCTCCTGGATGTGGGCGATCAGCGCCCGCACGTCGGCGGCGGTGGCGTTGCCGGTGTTGATGAGGATGTTGGCGTGGCGTTGGGTGACCATCGCGCCGCCGACGCGGGCTCCCTTGAGGCCGCATTCGTCGATCAGGCGGCCGGCGCCGATCCCCGCGATCTTTTTGAAAATGGAGCCGGCGCTGGGCTCGGTGTCGAGGGGCGGGTGGCGTTCGTGGCGCCAGGTCAGGTTCTCTTCGATGATCCGGCGCAGGCGCTCCGGCGGGGCGGCGGTCAGGCGGAAGGTGGCGGCGAGCACGACGTCGTTGCGGTGATGAAGGATGGAGTCGTCGTAGCCGAACCGGAAGTAGCCGACGTCGACGGCGCGGCGCTCGCCTTCTGCGGTGAGGATGTCGGCGCCCGCGGTGACCTCGGCGATGAACATGGTGCGCTCGCGCGCCGGGGCTGGCGCCAGGAAGTGGAGGTTCTGCCAGAGCGCGCCCCCGACCGTCGAGGGGATGCCGGCATAGTGTTCCAACCCGGAAAGGCCCTGCGCGACCGTGGCCTCGATCAGGTCCGGCCAGACCACCGTGCCGCTGGCGGCGGTGACCTCGCCCAGCTCCTGCACCATGCGAACGTCCCGCGCCTGGTTGCGGATCACCAGGCCGCGGAAGCCGTGGTCGCCGATCAGGATGTTGGCTCCCAGGCCGAGGAGGAAGTAGGGGATGCCGAGCTCGCGGGCGGTGAGAAGGGCGCGCGCCAACTCGTCGGCGGTTTCCGGCTCATAGAAAAGGTCGGCCGGACCGCCGATGCGGAAGGTGGTGAACGGCGCGAGCGGCACGTCCGTGCGGACGCGGTCGGCGCCGAGGGCGCGGCGGAGGGCGTCGGTGTTGTCGATCGTGGCGCTCACGCGTCCAACAACTGAATGCGCCGCAGGTGCCGTCCCCCTTCGAAGGGGGTCTCCAGCCAGATGCGGACGATCTCCAGGGCGGTTTCGAGAGGGATCATCCGTTCGCCGATCGAGATCGCGTTGGCGTCGTTGTGCTGGCGGCCGAGGCGGGCGGTCTCTTCGTTCCAGCAGAGGGCGCAACGCACCCCTTTGACCCGGTTGGCGGCCATCGCCTCGCCGTTGCCGGAGCCGCCGAGCACGATGGCGCGCTCGCAGACGCCGGCGGGCACGGATTCGGCGGCCGGACGGATGAACAGGGGATAGTCCACCGGCTCTTCCGAATCGGTGCCGAAGTCGTGCACCTCGTGGCCGCGCTCGGTGAGCCAGCGTTTGATCTCTTCCTTGTAGCGGAAGCCTGCGTGGTCGGAGCCGAGAGCGATTTTCATGGCGCCCATTAAATCATGGATGCCAGATCATGGAAGCCCACATCATGCGCCGCGCCGCCGCCGGGCTTCGAAGAGGACGAGGGCCGCCGCGACGGTGGCGTTGAGCGACTCGACCGGCGGCTCCATGGCGATGGTGAGGCGCAGGGCGGCGCGGGCGGTGAGAGCGGCGGAGAGGCCCGGCCCTTCGGCGCCGACGGCGAGGATCAGCGTGCCGTCGAGCGGCGCGCGATAGAGATCGACGCCGTCGCGCGGCACCAGGGCGGCCCAGCGCGGCTGGAGCGTCGCGAGATGGCGGCTGAGCGCGTCGGGATCGGCGTTCACGGCGACCGGCAGGCGGAGGAGGCTGCCGGCCGAGGCGCGCAGGGCGCGCGGGTGGTTTGGGTGGGCGGTGCCGGGCGAGAGAGCGAGACCGGCCGCTCCGGCCGCTTCGGCGACGCGCGCCAGGGCACCGAGGTTGCCGGGGTCTTGCAGTCCTTCGAGATAGAGGTAGGGGGCGCCCGGCAGCACCGGCAGCGCGGCGACACCGGAGCGGGGGAGGCGGGCCACCGCGAGGATGCCGCGCGGCGCGTCGGCGTCGGCAAGGGCGTCCAGCAGCTCCGGCGCCACTTCGAGCGGTGCGAAGGGGAGCCGGCGGGCGAGCGCGAGACCCTCCGGCGCGGCGAGATAGGCGGGCGTCGCGAGCACCGAATCGAGGGCGAGACCGCCGTCGAGAGCCTCGGAGACCAGGTGCGTCCCTTCCAGGATGGCGTGGTCGCCTTTACTTCGCCGGAGGCGATGAATATCCTTGAGTCTTTGGTTTTGCCGACTGGAGATCATGATCACCGACCACAAGAGCTTTTGGCAGCGACTCCAATCAGGTGTCGAGGTGGCCGTCGCCGGCACCAGCTCGGACGCCCTGCTCGGTGTACGCGACGCGTTCATCCGATTCTTTCATGACGGCCACGATCGTACAGTCTCCGTGGCCGTCGTCCCGCAGGCGGTGGGGGATCCTCTCCCGATCGGCCTGCCGTTCTCCGACGAGGAGACCCTCCGCCTGGCGCAGCAGCGCGTGCGCGAGCTCGAGGGCCGCCTCGCCGACACCTACCACTTCTACATCGCCACCGAGGGTGGATTGTCCTCCCTCGACATCGACGGCACGGCCCGCTACTTCGTGCGCAACTGGACGGTGGTGCGGAGCCCGTTGGGCGAAGCCTGGGGATCGAGCGGCTCGGTGCAGATCCCGGACCGCATCGTCACCGGCCTGGACCAGACGCAGATCGAGCTGGCGGTGCCCGGCACGCGGAAGAGCGGCGGCATGCTGCGCTCGCTGACCGGCGGCCTGGAGACGCGGCGCAAGGCGATCGCCCAGTCGACCCTGCTCGCCATCTCGTCGCTGTTCTACGGCATCCTGGAGAGCCGGCACGCCCGCTGAGGGCGCTGTCCTCCAGGTCTTTGTCCGCCATTCCGTCGCGCCTCCGTGCGTGGCGGAATTTCCATGCCACGGCCGCTCCGGAAGGACCCCTGAGAGCCGGCGGGACTTTTTACGCATGGCTGTATGTTGCATTCTGAAATCTCAGGTCCATAGGAGGCCCGCTGAATGCCGCTGAGACCGCTCCATCGCCTTATCTCCTTGTCTGTCTTCCTTCTCGCCGCCGCCGTCCTCGCTCCTCTCCGTGTCCCCGCGCCTGCTTCGGCTGCCGGGGCGGCGGCGCGTTCCATGCCTCAGGCTCTGCGTGAAAAGCTCTCCCGTCCGCTGCTGCGCTACGACCAGCCCGAGGAGGCGCAGGAGCTCTACCGCTTGAAGCGGGCTCCGCGCGGGGAGAAAGCCGTCCCGGTGGAGCGGTATCTGCAAGCCATCGAGCAGATGCGGTTCATGCCGCAGCACTCGACGGTGCGCCGGGCCGTGCTGCCCACCCGCTCCGATCTCGCGCAGCAGGGGACCACGCCGCTCGCGGCGGCCGACCTGGGCGCCTGGACGCCGCTGGGACCGGGGAACATCGGGGGGCGGACGCGGGTCCTGGTCATTGATCCGCGCAGCCCGCGCACGCTCTATGCCGGCGGGGTTGCCGGCGGCATCTGGAAGTCGACCGACGGCGCGGTGAGCTGGCAACCGCTCACCGACCTGCTGCCCAACCTGGCGATCGGCTCCCTGGCCATGGACCCGGCGAATTCCAACGTGCTCTACGCGGGAACCGGCGAGGGCTACTTCAACGGCGACTCCGTGCGCGGTGCCGGCATCTTCAAGACCATCGACGGCGGCGCCACCTGGCACCGGCTCGTGGTCACCGCGGACAACGCCAACTTCTATTATGTCAATGACATCAAGATCAGCTCGCGCAACAGCTCGCGGGTCTACGCCGCCACCAACACCGGGATCTTCCGCTCGCTGAACGGCGGCGCCACCTGGACCCAGGTCTTCAAGGCGACCGCGTTCGGCGGCTGCCTCGACCTCGCGCTGCGCACCGACACGCCGACCGACACCCTCTTTGCCGCCTGCGGCACCTTCGAGCAGGGCTCCATCCTGCGCAACGCCGCGGCGGAAGGGAACGGCGCGTGGAGCGCCGTGCTGACCGATCCACAGATGGGGCGGACCTCCCTGGCGATCGCCCCCTCGAACCAGAACGTCATCTACGCCATGGCGGCGAGCAATGCCTCGGGGAACTACAACCAGGGCCTGCTGGCGGTCTTCCGCTCCACCACCGGCGGCGCCGCCGGGAGCTGGACCGCCCAGGTGCGCAACACGAGCAAGAGCAAGCTCGGCACCCTGCTGCTCTCCAACCCGGTGATCGCTTACCTCAAGGAGTGCGGCTTCGCCAACAGCGACGTATTCCTGAACCAGGGGTGGTACGACAACGCCCTTGCCGTCGATCCGAAAGACCCGAACCGGTTGTGGGCCGGTGGGGTCGACCTCTTCCGTTCCGACGACGGCGGCAAGACCTGGGGGTTGGCGTCCTATTGGTGGGCGACCTCGGATCAGGGCAATGCTCCGAGCTACGCGCACGCCGACCAGCACGTCATCGTCTTCCACCCGCTCTACAATGGCACGACGATCAAGACCATGTTCGTCGGCAACGACGGTGGCATCTTCAAGACTCTCGACGCCCGCGCGCTGACCGCGAAGACCACGGCGGGAGTCTGCGATCCGACCATTCCGCCGGACGTCTGGCAGCCGCTGAACAACGGCTACGCGGTGACCCAGTTCTATGACGGCAAGCCCTATCCGGATGGCACCCGCTACTTCGGCGGCACGCAGGACAACGGCACGGTGCGCGGCGACGACACCGCGGGAGCGAACGACTGGGCGCAGATCCTCGGCGGCGACGGCGGCTTCGTGGCGGTCGATCCGACGAACACCGACACCCTCTACGCGGAGAACACCGGCCCCTCGCTGGTCAAGACCACCGACGGAGGAACCAACTGGGTGGACGCCACCAAGGGCCTCAACCTGAACGACGACTATCTATTCATCGTACCCTTTGCGATGGACCCGGCCAATCCGCAGCGGCTGTGGCTCGGCGGCACCAGCCTGTGGCGGACCACCGATGGCGCCGCGCACTGGACGCAGGCGAGCGCTCCGGTGCCGGGGAGCCAGAACAAGATCGTGAGCGCGGTGGCGATCGATCCAACCAACGCCAACCACGTGCTCGCCGGCACGGTGGAAGGCTTCATCCTGCGTAGCGACACCGCCCTGACCGACACCAGCGCAACCCACTGGCGGAGCAGCCAGCCGCAGGCCGGGTATCTCTCATGGCTGGCGATCGATCCGTCGAACAGCTCCGTCGCCTACGCCACCTACTCGACCTTCGGCACCACCCACGTCTGGAAGTCGGTCGACGGCGGCACGACCTGGACCGCGCTCGGCGGCACCGGAGCCGGCGCGTTGCCGGACATCCCGGTCCAATCCGTGGCGGTCGATCCCGCCCACGCCAACAGCATCTATCTCGGCACCGACCTGGGGGTCTTCTCCTCCACGGACGGAGGCGCCACCTGGCTGGTGGAGAACACCGGCTTTGCCAACGCGGCCACCGATTCGCTCACCATCCGCCAGGGCACCGGAGGTCAGCGCGACCTCTTCGCCTTCAGCCACGGACGGGGAGCGTGGAAGGTGGCGCTGCCCTAGTTCCTCCACCTCCGCAGACATCACCCGGCTGGCCTGTTGCGGCAGCCGGGGGGCTCCGCACGGACAACGGCACGAGTTATAGTTAGGGGGACCCATGGCCCTTCGACTCCCACCCCGCTCCTTTGACGTGCCTGGAGAGTTGCGATGATCTCCAGATTTAAGGTCGAGGGCTTCAAATCCCTCTCGGCTGCGTCCCTCGAGCTCGGAGCTTTTAACGTCTTCATCGGCGCGAACGGCAGCGGCAAAAGCAATCTTCTGGAAGCGATCGGGGTGATGGGGGCGGCAGCCTTCGGGTCGGTCGAGCCCGAGCCGCTACGCTACCGGGGTGTCCGCCTGGGCGTGCCTGCCCTCTACAAGAGCTCCTTCAAGGGGACAAACTTTCGCCGGATCATTACCTTGGAAGCGGCGACGGAGGGGGCCATCTACCGGCTGGGACTCGACAACCCGATCGACAATCCGAGCGTTCGATGGAGAATTTCATCCGAATCGCTGAAGGACAGCGGCCGCCCGGTGGTGTCGCGGAGTCCCGGAGGGTGCAATCTCTACGATTCCAAAGGACGCCCGGAGCGGATCACGCCCGAGCCGGATCAGACGGTCGCCAGGCTGGCGCTGGCCCGTTGGGACAATGCGCTCTCCGCGCGCGGCCTCCTCCTGGATCTCCTGGATTTCGCCATCTATTCTCCGACGACTCCAGTGCTCCGTGGGGTGGCGACGGACGAAGTGTTCCGCGATCCTCTGGGGCTGTCCGGCGGTGGCCTTCCGGAGGCTCTCAAGCAGCTTACCGACCTTAGCGGGGGCAAGCTGGGTCCGTTCGATCTCGACGATATCTGGGAAATGATCGAATGGGCCGATCAGATGACCGCGGTCCCCGCACCACAGGTCCCCCTCTCTCCCGCCGTGAAGACGACGCCGACGGTGCTCCGTTTTCGCGACCGCTTCATGCGGAAAGAGCGGAACACCCTTTCTGCCTACGCTGCCAGCGAAGGGGCTCTTTACGTCCTGTTCCTCCTCGCTCTCGTCTCCCATCCGGTGGCACCCGGCGTCTTTGCCATCGACAACTTCGACCAAGCGCTCCATCCCCGTCTCGCGCAGGCCCTCACCCGGTTGATCTCCCAACAAGTCGCGACGGATGGAGCCCCGCAGGTACTGGCGACCACACACAATCCGCTCGTCCTGGACGGGTTGGATTTGACGAATCCCGCGATCCGCCTGTTCGCCGTCGATCGCGACCAACAGGGCGTGACCCAGGTGCGGCGCGTCGAGGTCACTCCTGAGCTGATGGCCGAGGCCGAGCGCGGCCTCGGGCTCTCGCGGCTTTGGGTGATGGGGCGTTTTGGCGGCGTGCCGAGGCTTCTGTAGAGAGTGGCGATCCTTCGCGTCGGTATCGTTGCCGAAGGGAAGTCGGATTGGCTCGCTCTTGAGGCGATCGTGCGATCCGTGCACCCTGACGTCGAATTCGAAAGGCTCCGACCTGACATGACACTTTCGTCGCGGTCACCTCATGGTTGGCGCGGCGTGAAAGCCTGGTGCCAGGAGCATGGGACCCGGCTGACGGTCCTCATGCAGGGAGTTGTCGGGCGGCCGCTGCACCTACTGGTGATTCATGCTGACTGTTCGATGGCCCACAACGAAAAGGCCGATCGGCCCTGTCCGCCAGCACAGGCCACTGCCGACGCCTTGCGGGATGTGATCACCAGGGCCTGGCTTGGCTTCCAATCGCTACCGCGGATCGTGGTGCTGGCGACTCCGGCCCTCACCACCGATTCCTGGGTCATCGCGGCTCTCGATCCACCCTATCGAGGAAAAGGTCCTCTCGAATGCGATGAGCGGGTTGAGCGCGAGCTCGTCGCGCGCGGGCTGCTGCGCAAGAAGGATGGTGAGGTGAAGAAGCCCGAAGGCCGGTACAAGCCCCTGGTTCAGGAGATGATCCGGAACTTTGAGAGAGTGAGACTCTCTTGCTCGGAGGCAGAGCGCTTCTATGCAGAGGTCTCCGCCGCAACTTTGGCCTTACCGGTGCCCTGAGGCCGTAGCCCGCACCACCGCCGCGACCAGTTCCTCTTCCCCTGGTTGCTCCGCGACGGCGGCCGGCTCGACGCCGAGCCGCCGCAACGCGGCCGTGGTCACCGGGCCGATCGAGGCGGCGCGCAGCTCCGGCCGGCGCCGCTCCCAATCCTCTCCGAACAGCTCACTGAAATGGCGCACGACGCGCGGGCTGGTGAAGGTCACCCAGCCGATGGGCGCCGTCGCGAACAGCTCCGCTGCCCGGCGTGGCGCGTCCGCGGGCAGGGCCTTGTCGTAGGCGATGACCACGACCGGCTCGGCGCCGGCTTGCGCCAGACCGTCGGCGAGGGTGGGCCTGGCGTCCGCCGCCTGGGGGAGGAGCACGCGGCGGCTGCGGCCGACGTGCGGGCCAAGCTCGGCGAGCAGCCCTTCGGCTTCCGCGCGGGCGGCGATGAGATGCGGCTCGATCTCCCAGGCCCGCAGCGCCGCCGCGGTGGCGGGGCCGACCACGGCGATGCGCAGCCGGTCCGGCACTCCGCCGCCGGTCCAGGGGAGGAAAGCGTCGACGGCGTTGGCGGAGGTGAAGACCAGCCAGTCGTAGAGCGCCAGCTCGGACGCAGCGCGCTCGACGGGGCGGGGATCGGCGGGCGGAACGACGTCCAGGAGAGGCAGCAGCTCGACGGTGGCGCCGGCCGCGGCGAACGCTTCGGCGAGGCCGCCAGCTTGATGCTCGGCGCGGGTGACGACGATCCGGAGGTTGGCGAGAGGAGGGAGCATGGGAGGTCAACCCTCCCTGCGGATGCGCTCCAGCACCTCGTCCGCACCCGCTTCGCGCAGCGCGGCGATGCAGGCTTCCGCGACCCCGGCAACGTCCGGTCCCACCGCTTCACCGCGCGCGGAAAACCGGCCGTCGGGCGTCGCCAGGAGAGCGGTCAGGCGGAGCGCGCCGTTTTCCGCTCCGTCCGGCCGTGCCCAGGCGGCGAGAGGGAGTGTGCAGTCGCCTCCGAAGGCGGCCACCACCCGGCGCTCGGCCACGGCGGCGCGGGCGGTCGGCGCGTGGTCGAGAGCGGCGCAGAGAGCTTCGGCGGCGCTGCCGGCGCGGACCTCCAGGGCGAGCGTGCCCTGGCAGGGAGCGGGCAGCAGGATCCCGGTCGAGATCGGATGGGCGGGCAGACCGTCGAGACCGAGGCGGCGCAGCCCGGCGCCGGCCAGGATCACGCCGCCGGCGCCGCTCTCCTTCCACTTGCGCAGCCGGGTGTCCACGTTGCCGCGGATCGGCTCGACCCGCAGGTCCGGGCGGCGCATGAGGATTTGTGCACGGCGGCGGAGAGCGCCGGTGAGCACGACGACTCCCTCCGGCAGGCCGTCGAGGTCCTCCGCCGCGTCGCTCACCAGCACGTCGCGGGGATCGGCACGCTCGGGGTGCGCGGCGACCAGGAGACCATCCGGCAGGCGCACGGGGAGATCCTTCATGCTGTGCACCGCGAGGTCGATCGAGCCGTCGAGGAGGCCGCGCTCGAGCTCCTGGGTGAACAGACCCTTGCCGCCCACCTTGGCGAGATCTCCGGTGACCACGTCGCCGGTGGTGACCATCCCCACCAGCTCCACGGTCAGACCGGGGTGCCGCGCTTCCAGGGTGCGCGCCATCATCTCCGACTGCGCGAGGGCGAGCGCGCTGCGGCGGGTGCCGAGCCGGAGATGGCTGGTCATCTGTGATGTTCGCCGTGCGGCTCGTCGTCATCCAGGCGGAACAGCTCGCGCACCAGATCGAGACGGGAGAGATCGTGATTGCCGTCGCGGCCCCGGAGCTGCGTGCTCGGGTGGTGCAGGATCTTGCGCACCAGCGCCCGGGTCAGGCGGTCGAGGTCGGCGTGCATCTCGGGCGGGAAGCGGGCGAAGGCTTCGGCGAGCTCGCGCTGGCGGATGCGCTCCGCCTGCTTCTGCATCTGCGCGATGATCGGCTCCGCCTCCAGGCCGCGCACCCAGCTCCGGAAATGCTTCAGCTCCTGATCCAGGATCTCCTCGACCCGCGGCACCTCCTCCTTGCGCCGCTTGAGGTTTTTCTGGATCAACAGGTCCAGCGAATCGATGGTGTGGAGGAACAGGTTGTCCAGCCGCGATGCCGCCGCCTCGACGTTGCGCGGCACGCCTAGATCCACCACGAGCAGCTTGCGGCCCCGGCGGCTCGCCATCGCCTCCTTGAGCTGCTTGCGGGTGAGCACCGGCTCGTCGGCGCCGGTGGTGGCGATGACCACGTCGGCGGTCCGCAAAACGTCCAGCCGCTCGGCGAAGGTACGGAGCTGCGCCTGCGGGAGCTCCGCCTGGAACTGACGCGCCCGCTCCTCGCTGCGGTTCGCCACGATCAGCTCCCGCGCGCCGCGCTCGACCAGCGGCCGGGCCACCGAACGGGCGATCTCGCCGGCGCCGATGAGCAGCACCTGGCACTCCTCGAGACCGCTGAAGATGTTGCGCGCCAGCTCGACCACGGCATAGCCCAGCGACACGGCACCGGAGGTGATCGCCGTCTCCTGCCGGGCGCGCGCGCCGGCGGCCAGCGCGCTGCGCAACAGCCGCCGCAGCACCGGTCCGGTCGAGCCCACGTGCTCCGCGAGCGCCGCCTGCTGCTTCACCTGGCCGAGGATCTCCGGCTCGCCGAGCACCATCGATTCGAGACCGCTCGCCACCGCCAGCAGATGATGGGCCGCCTCACCGTTGCGCTTGACGTAGAGCCGGCCGGGCTTCTCGAGCTCCGGGGCCTTCTGCAAGAAAATGACATCGAGCGAGGTGCGGTACGCCTCGTCCTCATCCTGCGACTGGAGGTAGATCTCCGTCCGGTTGCAGGTGGAGAGCAGGAACGCCTCGGCGACCCCCGGCCGGGCGAGCAGATGGACGAGCGCATGCTCCGCCTGCTCCCCGGTGCACGACACCAGCTCGCGCAGCTCGATGGGCGCGCAGCGGAAGTCGGTGCCGACGAGAAGGAGGGAAGGCTCTTGTTTGACGTCCATGCTCATCCTAGAAAGCCGTGGAAGTCGGTGAAGAAGAAGTTGACCGCCACCAGGGAGAAGAGGATCGCCGCCAGGCCCGCGAGGCTCGCGAGCGCGGTCTGGCGCCCCTGCCAGCGTTGCAGCCGGCGCAGCAGCAGAGCGACCGCGTAGAGCACCCAGGTGGCCAGGGTGATGAGGATCTTCGGATCGCGCAGCCAGGCGTCGTGGTAGAGGCGCTCCGCCCAGAAGGCGCCGGTCGCCACCGCGCCGGTGAGGGTCAGGAAGCCGATCGACAGCGCGCCGATCATCATCTTCTCCAGCACCTCCAGGGGCGGCAGCTTGCCGTAGAAGGTGGAGAAGCGTCCGGCCTTCAGATCGCGATAGAGCTGGAGGAAGAGAAAGGCATACGCCGCTCCCACCACGAACGAGGCATAGCCGAGGAGGGCGAGCGAGACGTGGGTGGAGAAGAACACGTCGTGGAAGATGGCGCGGTCCGGCGGGTTGGGCCGGGTCAGGACCGACGACAGGAGCTGGAAGAAGAAGACCAGGGAGACCATCCAGAAGCCGGTCGTCCGTTCCCGGCCGTGCCACTCGACGAAGGCGTAGACCACCGCCACGGCGAAGGCGACGATCGACAGCGCCTGGGAGACGGTGGCGGCGGGGAACTGATGATGGCGTGCGGCAAGACCCGTGAGGTAGCCGAAATGGAGCAGCAGCGTCCCGCACAGGGCGGGAGTCGCGATCCGCCCCGCGGTGGGATGGGCCGCGAAGAAGACGAAGCCATAGGCGATCGCCGTGCCGAGATAGAGCAGCGGCAGCAACAGGTTGGCGGTTTCGAGAAAGGTAATCAATCCATGTCCTCAGAGCGAGCTCGCTGAATGCTAACACCTCCTTGCCCGCTTTCCCTATCCTCTGCTAGTGTCTCCGCCCCGGTTGCGCAAGAATTGAGGGGCGAGCGCGAAGAGGCAGAGGGAGATCGAGGGGAGACATGGCCAACGTCATCATCGTGGGGATGCAGTGGGGGGACGAGGGGAAGGGCAAGATCGTCGATCTGCTCTGCCCGGCCTTCGACGGAGTCGTGCGCTACCAGGGAGGGCACAACGCCGGCCACACCGTCCGTTTCCGCGACCGGCACTTCTCGCTGCATCTCATCCCCTCGGGCATCCTGCACCCCGGCATGCTCTGCGTGCTGGGCAACGGCATGGTGGTGGCGCCCGACGCGTTCCTGGCCGAGCTCGACCGGCTGCACGAAGCCGGCGTCGACTCCGCGGAGCGGCTTTTCGTCTCCAACCGGGCGCACGTCCTCCTGCCGTGCCATGCCCAGCTCGACCAGGGCCGCGAGGAAGCGCGCGGCGCCGGCAAGATCGGCACCACCTCGCGCGGCATCGGTCCGGCCTACGAGAGCAAAGTCTCGCGCTGCGGCCTGCGCATGTGCGACCTCTTCGCGCCGGACCTCGACGAGCGGCTGCGCGCCCAGGTCGGCAAGATCCAGCGTGAGCTGGCGAGCCTCGGAGCCGGGCCGTGCCTGGACGCCGGAGCCTACGCCGACCTCTGCCGGCAGTGGGGCGAGCGCCTGAAGCCCCGGCTGCGCGACACCGAACAGCTCCTGAACCGCTGGATCGCCGAGGGCAAGAAGCTCCTCTTCGAAGGCGCCCAGGGCGCCCTCCTCGACATCGACCACGGCACCTACCCGTTCGTCACCAGCTCGAGCTCGACGGCGGGGGGAGCCTGCACCGGCACCGGAGTGCCGCCCACCCGCATCGGCGGCGCCATCGGTGTGCTCAAGGCCTACACCACGCGGGTGGGGGGAGGACCGTTCCCCAGCGAGCTGCACGGCGACGTCGCCGAGTTCCTGCGCAAGCGAGGGAACGAGTACGGCACCACCACCGGCCGGCCGCGGCGTTGCGGCTGGCTCGACACCGTCGTCGCCCGCTACGCCCAGCTCCTGAACGGCGTCGACTCCATCGCCCTCACCAAGCTCGACGTCCTCGACGACTTCGACGAGATTCCGGTCTGCACCGGCTACCGGGTCAACGGCCAGGTCCTGCGCGACCTGCCGCCCGATCAGAAGAGCCTCGAGGACGCCGAGCCCGTCCTCCGGGTGATGAAAGGCTGGAAGACTTCGACGGTCGGCATCCTCGACGAGGACGCCCTACCGCCGGCCGCCCGCGACTACATCGCCTTCATCGAGCATGAGATCGGCGCGCCGTGTTCTATGATCTCCACGGGTCCGCGCCGGGAAGAGACCCTGATCCACGAGGACGGCGCCCTGCAAGCGCTGACCTCCGGGCGGCTGTCGAACGTGCTCGCGCAGCGCTGACCGGCGCCTTCCGCTATACTTCGCCCGAGGGCTGTTAGCTCAGTTGGTAGAGCAGCGGACTTTTAATCCGCGTGTCCAGGGTTCGAGTCCCTGACGGCCCACCACCCTTTTCCTCCAATCCCTGCAATCATTTACGCTTTCTAATCTTCTGGGGGACACTGCAAGCTTCTATAGCAGGAGGGGAGCTGCCCCCTACTCCTTCTCAAACCCCTGGCTCGTAAACTTCAGCGTCCGGCTATTCTCCGTGACCGTCCGCACGACGTTGTCCGGAGCGCCCGATGGGATCTCGGCTTCGATTTCCAAGGTCACCTTGACCGTGGCGCCGAGGAGGCCGGAGAGGTGGGCGATGACTTCGTCGGCGATCCTGGAGGCGTCGCGGCCGACTCGGGTGGGATCGAGGACGACGCTGCCGTGGAAGCGCTTGGGGATGAGCGTCGGCGCCGGACCGGGGAGGGGCGCCGGGCCGGTGCCGAGGTTGGGTCCGTCGATCGAGGAGGCGGGGCTCGGCGCTCCGGTGGAGACGGCGGCAGGGGCTGCCGCGGCGGCCTCGGCTTCGAGCTGCTTTTTCGCGGCTTCGGGGCGGACGAGCAGGCCGGCGAGGTCGTCGACGGAGGAGTGGACGAGACCTCCGGTGCGGAGGCCACGGTAGCGGCCGGCGGCTTCGTCGAAGCTGTCGGCGTA
>DATARD010000158.1:0-2374 GCA_036264355.1 Thermoanaerobaculia bacterium | reverse complement strand
ACTCCCACAACTCCCTGCCAGGCGGCTCTGCTAGACTCGATCATGGTCATCCTCCTTGCGCCCCATCCGGCGCGGTTTCCCTGCAGGCCATGTTCTGGCACTGCGTCAAGGGAGGGTGGCCTTCTCATCCCATCTCTACGCGCCGCCTTGCCTGACTCGGGCCAGATGGGCCAATGTTACCGAATCGCAGGAGCACTACACCATTGCCATCAAGGTGAAGGACTCTCCAACCTGCGGCGTATTTTCTGGTCGCCCGGTACTGCCTGCATAAGGTCTCTCAGTTTGCCGATGCTTATCGAACGTTGCCCGTTGTTGGTTGTCTTGTGTTTGATTGAGCCCCAGACCGGAGTTCCTGGGCCGTTATACACCTCTTCAAAGGAACCATCTTTCCGGAGAATAAAGACAAGGAGTTTGGCGGGTTCGCTTCGCAATCCGATGGCATTGCCTTGAGTCGCTTTTTATTTCGACGTCGTTGCCTTGGCTGTGGCCGTCGTGGCCGGGATGTGAACAACGATACAGACTGATCTCATAGTAATGCTCCGCAAAGCACTCGGCCAAGCTGCCGACCAAATGACCGTCGGGTGTGAAGGGACGTCCTGCCGTGGTCGTCAGATCATCGGTTATCTTGTACAACTCGCGAATCAGCTCGGGAAACCGTTTCTCGTCAAATGCCATACCGATACTTTACCCCGTCCTCCACGGCAACACCACCTCGAACCCTGCCCCCCGCCCGCCCGTCTCGATCAGCCGCGCCGTTCCGCCGTGGCGTTCCGCCACCCAGCGCACCAGGCTCAGGCCCAAGCCTCCGGAGACCGAGCCGGTGGACCGGGTTGCCCGGGTCGTTCGGGAGCGGTAGAAGCGGTCGAAGATGAAGGGCCGGTCTTCTTCCGCGATGCCGGGGCCGTCGTCGCGGATCTCCAGGCGGGCTTTGTTGTCCAGGGTTTCGAGACGCAGGTGGATCGAGCCGCCTCCGGGGGTGAATTTCACCGCGTTGTCGAGGAGGTTGAGGACCATCAGGCGGAGCTGGTCCGGATCTCCCTGGAGGTGGATGTCCGGCGCGATGGCCGTTTCCAGAGTCAGGTTTTTCTCGCCGGCGAGGGGACGGATTGTCGCCAGGGCTCCGGTGACGAGCCTGGAAAAGTCCACGCTCTCGGCCGGGATCTCCCGCTCGTCTCCCGGCTGGGTGCGGGCGAGGGTGAGGAGGGCTTCGACGATGCGCTGGATGCGTTCGATCTCTTCCAGGTTTTCTTGCAGGACCTCGCGATACTCCTCGGCGGTGCGGTCTTTGCGCAGGGTGACTTCGAGGCCGGTGCGCAGAATGCTGATCGGGGTGCGCAGCTCGTGCGAGGCGTCGGCGGTGAAGCGGCGCATGGTGTCGACGCTCTCTTCGAGGCGGACGAGGAGGCGGTTGAACTCGCCGGTCAGGTGGGCGATCTCGGCGACGGCTCCGGGAGCGGCGAGGCGCTGGTCGAGGCGGCTCGAATCGAGCGCGCGGATGGCGGCGACGAGGGCGTCCACGGGCCGCAGGGCGCGGGCGGCGAGGAGGCGGCCGGCGAGAGCGGCGAGAGGGAGGAGGAGGAGGCCCGCGGCGGCGAGGGCGTAGGCGAGGGTGCGCTCGCGCTGGTTCAGCAGGTGGAGGGAGGAGAAGGCTTCGACCTCGGTGCCGGGCTCGTTCCAGACGGCGTAGGAGACCATCGCCAGGCGGCGGCCGTGATCGGGCGTCCAGATCTCCAGATGTCCGGCGTCCTTTTTTTCGCGATGCCCGGTTCCCAGGTCTTGCAAGCCCGGCGTCGAAGCGAGAGCCTTGCCTTGGCGGACGACGCGCAGCCAGACGGGGAACGGGGTGTCCTTGTCCACCGCGGCGAGCTCCGGGACGTCGAGACGGTGGGTGGAGGCGTAGTAGCCGGCGAGCGAGCGGGCGTGGGTGTCGAGGAGCGCTTCGAGCTGGTTGCGGCTGGTGCGCGCGTCGAGAATGAGCACCAGGGCGGCGGCGACCGTATACAGGAGGAAGAAGAGGCCGCCGGAGCCGAGCGCGATCCGCCCTTGCAGAGAGGAGGCGCTCATCCGACCTCGTGCGCCACCGTCCGCAGAACGTAGCCAACGCCTTTGACCGTATGCAGAATCTGCGTGCCCCCCATTTCTTCGAGCTTGCGGCGCAGACGGCCGACGATGACGTCGAGCACGTTGCTCCGCGCGTCGTAGCCCGCGTCCCAGACGTGCTCGAAGAGGGTGAGGCGGTCGAGCACGTGGCCGGGGTGGAGCATGAGGTATTCGAGCAGGGCGAGCTCCTTGGGCGTCAGATGGAGAGGCCGGCCGTCGCGCTGCACCTCGCGGCGGGCGCGGTCCAGCCGGACGCCGGCGAAAGTGAGGACGT
>DATARD010000132.1:0-44662 GCA_036264355.1 Thermoanaerobaculia bacterium | reverse complement strand
CTGAACACCGGCAACCCGCTGGCCAAGAACGTGATGGCGATCCGCAGCTTCGGCCGCAACGGCGTCAACGACGGCGGCCCGGCCTATACGGTCACCTCGTTCGATCCGACCAACTACGACCAGGACATCGTGTGGGCCGACGGCTTCTTCGTCCGCTGGCCGCAGAAGCCCTGAGCCTCGCCGGGCCGCGGAGCAGGCGGGGCGCCGCCTGCTCCCCGGCCGCCTGACACTAAGTGCCACTCTCGCTTGTCAAATTTTGTCCAGAACGGCGATCAAGTCATTGAGAATACAGGGTTTACGATCATAGAGACGTTGGCATAGATCCTGCTCTATATCCTGACAAGACCCAATCGAGCCCCCGAAATCGAAACTGAGGCAGGCGGGACTCAAAACTAGTTGAGGAGATCCTTTCCATGTTGAGCAGAATTCGGAACCGGCAGAAGGGCTTTACCCTGATTGAGCTTCTCATTGTCGTGGCCATTATCGGAATCATCGCCGCGCTGTTGATTCCGAACTTCCTCGATGCTCTCCAGAAGGCCAAGCAGAAGCGGACGGTGGCGGACATCCGGAACACCGGCACGGCGATGTTTTCCTGGTTGACCGACCAGGTGGGCGCCGCGGCGGCCGGCCAGGCCGGCTCCTCGGTGGATCTGGGCTCCTATGGCGGCATCGTGGCGGTGGCGACGATGGCCTCGGTGCTGACGCCGCAGTACCTGCAGAACATTCCGACCCTGGACGGCTGGAAGCATGGGTATGAGTACTACCTGAACACCGCCAATCCGCTGGCCAAGAACGTGATGGCGATCCGCAGCTTCGGCCGCAACGGCGTCAACGACGGCGGCCCGGCCTACACGGTCACCTCGTTCGAGCCGACCGATTACGACCAGGACATCGTGTGGGCCGACGGTTTCTTCGTCCGCTGGCCGCAGAAGCCCTGAGCCGCGACCCGAGATTCGAAGTGGAAGCAGTCCGCAGACAGAACGAACAGCACAAGAAAACCCTCCTCTTGAACGGGGCGCCGAGCTTGCGGCGCCCCGCTTTTTATCTCCCCGTTTTTTATCTCTCCGCTTATCTCCCATCACCGATCGCGCTACACTCTCCGGCCGCATGACTCCCCGGCGTTCGCTCTCGCTCCTCCTGTGCCTGCTCGTCTGGGCCGCCGTTCCCGCTCTCGCCCCCGCGCCGGCCGCCGGGGCCAAGGCCGCCGGGGAGCTGTCGGAGGCCGGCCGCTGGCTGCAGGGCTATCTGCGGATCGACACCTCCAACCCGCCCGGCAACGAGCAGCGTGCCGCGGCCTATCTCGCCGCCATCCTCCAGCAGGAGGGGATCCCGTCGCGGCAGGTGGCGACGCCGGAGGGGCGCACCAGCCTGTGGGCGCGGCTCGCCGCGCCGGGCAGCGGCGGCCGGGCGGTTCTGCTGCTCCATCACATGGACGTCGTGCCCGCCGGGCCGGGCTGGACCGTGCCGCCGTTCTCCGGCCTGCTCCGGGACGGCCTGCTCTGGGGGCGCGGCGCGGTGGACGACAAGAGCCTGGGGATCGCCTACCTGGCCGCCTTCGTCGACCTGAAGCGGCGCCACCTGCCGCTGGCGCGCGACGTCATCTTCCTCGCCGTGGCCGACGAGGAGAACGGCGGCTTCCAGGGGACGGGCTGGCTGCTGGCCAAGCATCCCGAGCTCTTTCAGGGCGTCGAGGCGGTGCTCGGGGAAGGGGGGCGCACGCAGATCTCCGGCAGCAAGCTCCTCTGGTGGGGGATCGAGGTGGCGCAGAAGCGACCCCTGTGGCTCGAAGTGACGACCTCCGGGCGCGGCGGGCACGCCTCGGGGCTCAATCCGGAGAGCGCCAACCATACGTTGATCCAGGCGCTGAGCCGTCTCCTGGCGAAGCCGCCGCGCTGGCGGGTGTCCGCCGCCGCCCGCGACTACGCGCGCGCCATCGCGCCGCTGCACGGCCAGCCCTGGCGCCGCATCTTCTCCGACGTCGACAAGGTGATCGCCGAGAACGGTCCCCGGGAGTTCCTGATGCCGGGAATGGCCAACCTCTTCCTCGACACCGTCCAGGTCACCGTGCTCGCCGGCGGCGAGCGGATCAACGTCATCCCGGCTTCCTCCATGGCCCGCCTCGACATCCGGCTGCTCCCCGACACCGACGGCGAAGCCTTCCTCGCCGACGTCCGCCGCACGCTCGGGCAGGACTGCGACGTCAAGGTGCTGGTGACCGCCGCGCCGGCGCCGCCGTCCCCATCGTCCGGCCGCATGTACGCCGCCTTGCAGAAGGTCCTGGGCGCGGAGGCGCCGGTCGTGCCGACCTTCGTGCCCGGCTTCACCGACTCGCGCTTTTTCCGCGAGCGCCACGTCGCCGCCTACGGCGTGTCGCCCTTCGCCCTCACCGGCGACGACACCAAAGGCATCCACAATACGGACGAGCGCATCCCCGTCTCCCAGCTCGACCGCGGCGTGGAGCGGATGCGCCGCATCCTGGCCGCCTATGCCGCTGCTCCGGCGCACTGACACCCAGTGACCGCGAAGTGACCTTTTTTGCCACCGGCGCGTGCGCCAAAGAGCTCAAGCGCCTGGAAACATTGAGCTTTCCGGCGGGTCTCCGCCTGGCACACCGCTTGCTCCCCGTTCACTGATGAAGCTCAAATCCTGCGCTCCTGATGAGAATGAGAGGGATGCAAATGACCTTGAGGGCGAAAACCAACCAGAAGGGCTTCACGCTCATCGAGCTGTTGATCGTCATCGCGATCATCGGGCTCATTGCGGCGATGCTGATCCCGAACCTCCTCGACGCGATGCAGAAGGCGAAGCAGAAGAGGACCATCGCGGACATCCGGATCACCGGCACGGCGATGTTCTCCTGGCTGACGGATCAGGTGGGCGCCGCCGCGGCGGGCGCGTCGGTCACCAACGTGGACCTGGGATCGTACGGCAGCGTCAAGCGGGCCAGTGACCTGGTGACCATCCTCGAGCCGACCTACCTCCAGGTGGTGCCGACCATCGACGGCTGGAAAGGGCCCTACGACTACTATCTGAACATCGGCAGCGTGATGAGCCGTAGCGTGATGGCGATCCGCAGCCGGGGCCGGGATTTCGCGTCGTCGACCGACGTCTACACGGTGACCAACTTCGATCCCACGGACTACGACCAGGACATCGTCTGGGCGGACGGCTACATGGTCCGCTGGCCGCAGAAGTAGGGACGGGGTAGAATCCGCGCGCTCCGGGTGGCCCGTTTCCGCCGCGCCGGGCGGACCATCCAATGCGCCCACGGATCGCTGCTGCCGTCCCGGCCTTGCTTGGCAGCGGCTGGCTGCTGAGCTTCTTCCTGCCGTTGCTGTCGCCCGGCCGCGTCCTGGCGAACCGGGACATCCCCCTTTTCCACCTGCCGCTGCGCACCGCCTTCCGGCGCTTGGCGGCGCATGGATTGCCGGTGTGGAACCCATGGCTCAACGGCGGGCAGCCGATCCTGTCCAACCCCAGCTATACCGCGTTCTATCCCCCGAGCTGGCTGGTGTTCGCGGTGCCGCCGGCCTATGCGCTCAGCCTGCTCGCCGTCTTTCACGCCGCCTTGGGTTTTGCCGGCGCCTGGGTGCTGGCGCGGCGGCTGGGGGCCGGGCGTGGCGCCGCCGCCCTCGCCGCGTTGGGATATACCGGCAGCGGCGCCACGCTCTCGCTGTTGAACGCCTACACCCTGTTTTGCAGCATGGCCTGGTTTCCCTGGGTGCTCGCCGCCGGCGACGCCGCCCTGCGCGCCGGCAGCGCGCGGGGCACGGAGGGCGAGGAGCGGGGCGGCTGGCTGCGGCCGGCCCTGCTGGGCGGCGCCGCCCTCGGCATGCAGCTCCTCAACGGCGAGCCGGTGACCGTGGTGGTGAGCGGCTTCGGCCTGCTGGCTCTGGGGGCCTCCGCGCTGCGGCGTCCGCGCACCGTGCCGCGGCTCGCGGTGCCGGTCGCGGTGGCGATCGCCCTCGCCGCCGTCCAGCTCGTGCCGACCTGGGGGCGTCTCCACGACTCGCCGCGCGCCGGGGGGCTCGACGCGCGCGCGGCGGGCTCCTGGTCGGCGCCGCCGGCGCGCCTGGTGGAGCTGGTCTTCCCGCGCTTCTTCGGCGATCCGGCCGAGCCCGTGGAGGGGCGCTTCTTCGGCTGGAGCCTGCACGACCGCGACTACCCGTACGTGGCGTCGATCTATCCGGGCCTGCTGCTCACCGTGCTGGGCGTTTGCGCCGTGGCCCTGTGGCCGGTGCCGCGCCGCGCCGCCTGGGCGTTGGGAGTCCTGGTCGGCGCCTTCCTGGCGCTGGGCCGGTACAACCCGCTCTACGAGGGGGTGCGGCGGGCCGTGCCGTTCCTCGGCATGCTGCGGTATCCCGAAAAGTTCGCCATCCTCACGGTGGCGTCGCTGGCGTTCGCCGGCGCCCTGGGCTGGCAGCGCCTGACCGCCGAGCGCGCCGCCGGGCGCCATGCCGCCGCCGACTTTCCGCTCGCCCTGTCGCTCGTGCTGCTGGCCACCGCCGGCATCCTGACCGGCATCCTGTACGGCCAGCCGCGGACGGCCCTGTGGTTCATCCGCCACCATGGCGGCCCGGCGCTCCACGACGCCGACGTGCTGAACGGCCTCGCCTACCTGCGCGGCGAAGCGTGGGCGGCGGTGGCGACCACGGGTGCGGTCGCCCTGCTCTTCGCGCTCTGCCGGGCGCGCCGGCCGCCGGCGCGGGCGCTGACCCTGGCGGCGGTCGCCCTTCTCGCGGTCGACCTCTGGCACTACAGCCATGGCTTGGTGGTGACGCTGCCAGCCTCCGCCTACGCCGAACCGCCGCGCCTGGTGGAAAGCGTTCCTCCGGGGAGCCGGCTGTGGGTGCAGGCGGCGCCGGTCGGCCAACCCGAGATCATCGTGCGCAGCGGCGATCCGGCGGAGGAGCGCCTGGCGCCGGTGCGCGGCCTGGTGGCGCGGCTCGAGCCCTACTCCGGCAGCCTGTGGGGCGTGCCCTACGCGCTCAACGAGGACTTCGACCTCATGCTCACCGGCTGGGGCCGGGTGGCGATGACGGTGATCACCGAAGAGTGGAAGATGCCCGACCTGGCGCTCGCCTACCGCTTCCTGGGCGCCTGGAACGTCGGCGCCATCCTGGTGCGCAAGACGCCGGAGCAGTGGGCGGAGGACCTCGCCCACGACCGCACGGCGCTGCCGGTGCGGCCCATCCCCAACCCCTACCGTCTGCCGCGCTACCGCTTCGTGCCGCAGGTCGGCTATCAGGACAGCTTCGGCTCGGCCCTCTACCTGTCACGCCACGAGGGGTACGAGGTGCAGCGCCACGAGCACGTCGTGCGCGAGGGGGAGACGCCCGGCGAGGTGTCCTACCCGGTGCCGCCGCAGCCGCTCCAACTGCGCGACGACGGCGGGCGCATCCGCCTGCGCTACCGCGCGCCGCAGAAAGCCTTCTTCGTGGTGGCGACGACCTGGGACGACGGCTGGCGCGCGACGGTGGACGGCGTGCCGGTGCGTTCCTACCTCACCGGGCTGTGCCAGATCGGCGTCGAGCTGCCGGCGGGGGAGCACCAACTGCGGTTGGAGTACCACGATCCGCTGGTGGGGCTCGGCGCCGCGGTCAGCCTTCTCACTCTCGCCGGATTCGCCGCGCTGCTCGCCCGGCGAAAGCGGCGCCCTGGCGTACAATCCTGACCCGTGTCCCTGCATCTGTTTCTCGATCTCTACGCCGCGCTCCTGGGCTTGATCGTCGGCAGCTATCTGAACGTGGTGATCTACCGCGTTCCACTCGGGCTGTCGACGGTGACGCCGCGCTCGCGCTGCCCGGGCTGCGGCGCGGCCATCCGCGCCCGCGACAACGTGCCGGTCCTCTCGTATCTGCTGCTGCTCGGGCGCTGCCGCGCGTGCGGCACGCGCATCTCCTGGCGCTATCCGGCGATCGAGGCGGTGGTGTCGCTGCTCTTCGTCGGCTGCCTGGAACGTTTCGGCTTCAGCTTGCGCACCCCGGCCGCGATGCTCTTCTGCTGCCTGATGGTGGCGCTGGCGATGATCGACGTGGACCACATGATCCTGCCGGACCGCATCACCTGGCCGGGCATCGCGGTCGGGATCGCGGTGCAGCCATGGGCGCCGCTGGCCGGGCTCGTCCCTGCCATCCTCGGTGCGCTCGTCGGCGCCGGCATCCTGCTCGCCGTCTGGGCCGCCTGGTATCTCATCCGGCGGGAAGAGGGGATGGGGCTGGGCGACGTCAAGATGCTCGCCATGGTCGGCGCCTTTCTCGGTTGGCATGGCGTGCTGGTCACCCTGTTCTGCGGCGCTCTCGCGGGCTCCGTGGTCGGGCTCGCCCTGATGCGGTGGGGGAGCCACGACATGCGCTCGAAGCTCCCCTTCGGCACCTTTCTCGCGCTCGGCGGCCTGTTCGCCCTGTTCTTCGGCGAGCCTCTCGTCGCGGCCTACGTGACCCTCCTATGAGCCTCGCGGAGCGGCCTCGCCCGGAAGCGAGGCGCCGGCCGCGCCTGGGCCTGCGCCGCGAGGTCCTCATCCTCCTGCCGGTCGCGCTCCTGCTCCTCGCCGTCCTGTCCACCGCCACCGTCACCGCGTACCGCAGCTCGATCGCCCGTCTGGTCGAGGAGCGCCAGGGGGAGGCCGCCCGCTTGGCGGGCGAAGCGGCCGACCGGCTGGCCATTTCGCGTGTGGCGCCCAACGCGCTGCCGCTGCGTGAGCTCGCGCCCACCGCCCGCTCGGTAGTGGTGACGGACGCTGCCGGCACGCTGGTGTCCTACAGCGGCGAGCCGCCGCCGGCGCGGCCCCTGGCTCCTCTCGAAGGTCGCCGGCTCGACCATCCGCTCGGCCTTGGCCCCGACGACAAGGATCTCCCGGGTGAGATCGCCGGTTTCGCCTCCTGGCAGACCCCGGCCGGCCGCCGTTTCGTGCGCATCGACCTCGACTCCGGCGTCCTGGGCGCCCAGAGCCGCTCGGTCCGCGTGCTCGGTCTTTTCGTCTTCGCCATCGACGGCGCGCTCATCGTGCTCGTCCTCCTCTTTCTCCGCCACCTCCTGGCGCCCTATGAGCTGCTGCTGGAGCGCGCCCGCCAGATCGATCCGGCCGGCGGCGCCGGCGAGGGCGGCGACGAGGTCGAGCTCCTGGTCTCCACCTTCGAGCGCGCGGTGGCGGCTCTCGCGCTGCCGCCGACCGCGGAGGACGACTTCGCCGCGCTCGAACGGACGCTCACGCACAGCCTGCAGAGCGGCCTGCTTCTCCTCGACCGCGGTGGCCGGGTGCTGGCCCTCAATCCGCTGGGCTCCCGGCTGCTCGACCTTCCGCTGCCGGAGGCGGGAGCCGCGCTGGCCGATGTGCTCGCCGGTCAGCCGGAGCTGCGCGACATTCTCGTCCAGTCTGTCGAGTCGGGCCAGGCGCCGCAGCGCCAGGAGTGCACGGTGCCGGTGGGAGGCCGCACGCTCACCCTCGGCCTCACCGTCCACCCGCTGCGGCGGGACGACGGCGACGTGCGGGGATATCTGGTGCTTTTCGCCGATCTCACCGAGCCCCGCCGGCTGGCCGAGGAGCGACGTCTCGCCGATCACCTGGCCCGCCTGGCCGAGATGAGCGGCGGCATCGCGCATGAGCTGCGCAACAGTCTCGCCACCCTCCGCGGCTATCTGACCCTCATCGAGCGCCGTCCCGACGAAGAGTCGATCGCCGATTTCCTCTCCGAGATCCGGCTGGAATCAGACCACCTGCAACGGGTGCTGGAGGACTTCCTGTCCTTCGCGCGGCCGGGGAGCCTGCGGATGGAGGACGTCCCCCTGACCCGGCTCGCCTTGCGCGCCGCCGCCGATCCGGCCCTGGCAGGATTCGCGGTGCGGGTGCACGGTGCCGACAGCGAAGCCCACCTGCGCGGCGACGCCCAACTCCTCGAACGGGCGCTCCGCAACCTGATCCACAACGCGGTCGAGGCGGAGCGCGAGGCCGGCCGCGAGGGCCCCGTCGACGTGCGGATCGAGAAACGGCCGGAAAGCGTCGAGCTGGCGGTCGAGGATCGCGGTCCCGGCCTGCCGGCGGAGATCCGCGAACGCCTCTTCCACCCTTTCGCCACCGCCCGCCGCGGCGGCGTCGGTCTCGGGCTCGCCCTGGCGCACCGCATCGTCGTCCTGCACGGCGGCACCATCCAGATCGAGGACCGCCCCGGCGGCGGCACGCGGGCGCTGCTGAGCTTTCCGGTTTGACCGGCCGCGTACATCCGTTCGATGTACTGGTACATCCGCCCGCTGTACTGGGGCGATGTCGTGGCCTACCCGAAACGCAGGGAGGGATCTGTCCGGGCTTCTCGCAGGTACTTCGCATACTCGCGCACCAATTTGACGGTGAGCTTTTCCTGCCGGGCGGCCTCCTGGAAAAGCATCAGCGCGGCGACGGCCTCTCGGTGGACATCCTGGGCTTCGAAAATGGGATAGATCTCTTCGGCCAGTCGTTTCACGTCCGCCGTGCGTCCCTCGCGGAGATAGAGCAGCGCGAGGTCTTCAATGGAGACCATCGCTGCATCGTAACCATTCTTCTCTCTCAGGAAGCCGTCCCGAGCCGCGATGAAGGCGCGCTCCGCGGCCTCGGTCTCGCCACGGCCGAGGGCGATTTTTCCTTGGAGCCAGAGGAGCCGGAGCTGAGTCCAGGCTTCCGGGAACTCCTCGTAAAGCTGCTTGTCCGCGGCCAGCATGTCGGATGCTTCCGAATACTGGCCGCCTTCCGCCAGATAGCGCGCCAGGTTGTAGCGGGCACAGAGGTACACCCGCGGCCCATCGATCCTGTTCAGTCCATTCAGGGCTCCTCGTGTCGCTTCGATCGCACGGGTCAGGTCACTCCGAAAGAAGTACAGACCCTCCAGGGTCACCAGAACGCGCGCCGTTTCGATCGCGTCACCAGCCACGCGGTACTCCTCGGCTTGTGGGAAGAGGCGCTGATCTGGCAAGGTGGATCTTGGCGGCGCGTTTCTCGCGCGGCAGGGCGAGAAGGTCTTCGAGATCGCGCGCGGCTCCGCGCTGTTCCCGCTCCAGTCGCGGAGCCTGCTCGTCGATGAGCGCGGGGAGGAGCCGGAACACCCGGTCATAGTCCGCCGCCGCCGTGGCGGAGTGTTCCTTCTGGAACGCCGCCAGCTCCCGCCGGCACGTGGGGCACAAGCTCATCAGGTGCTGCACGCCCATCTGCGTGATCAGGTTGGCGGGCAACTCGCCACGCGCTACGGCCCACAGCAGCTCACGAGTCAGGTGGATATCTCCCACAGAGGCTCCTTTCCCGATCAACTTCTTGTTTCCGGGAAGTATACTTCAAGAAAGGACCAGCCAATGACGCGGGAAGATGCCGGCGTCATCCTTCGCGACGACGCCGGCAGAGGGACGCAGGGAGAATGGAGCTGGCTAGCCGTCAGGGTCCATGATGGAGCCCGAGTCGGTGGAGCTGCCGGACACCTGAGCGCCAGGGCATCCGTTAGGGTCCATGATGGAGCCGCGCTCGCCGCAGGCGGTTGTGGTGGATGGCACGAAGAGCTTGGCGAGAGCCGCCCAGACGGTGCCAAAGACCTCGTGGGTTGCGCTCCGCGGCGGCGGCGAGTGGTCGATCGGTTTGGCGAGGACCGCGGGTGCCGCGGTCAAAGGCCGCCGATCAGCAGGACGGCAGCAGAGAAGCCGGACCTTCGAAGCATGAGGAGACCCCTTTCAGGCACGGCCGCTTGGCTTTCACCCCGGCATGGGACGAAAGGGGCCGCCCCGGGTCTCTACAGTGCCTGATTTGGGGAGAACACGCATCCGGGCTCCGGCACAACTGTTACCAAACACCCCAACCCGAAGAGCCGGCCGCGATCGCTCCCAGCCCTCGCCCATTGCGCCAAGCCGCTGACGGTCAAGCGTTTAGCTGATCTACAGGCGGCCACGGAAGCGTGGCACCGGCCTTGCTCCCTGAGGGGGACACCATGAACGCTCTCCATCGCGCACGCCGCCGGGCCGCCGGCTTCACGATGATCGAAATGCTGCTCGTCCTCCTCCTGATGGGCATTCTGCTCGTCCTCGTGATGCCGTCCTTCCTGAACTCGATCCAGCATCAGAAGCTGCTCGGGATCACGCAGCAGACGGCGATCCTGATGCGCCTGGCTCGCCTGCAGGCGATCAAGACCGCCAGCAACTCGGTGGTCCAGATCGACACGGCGAAGGGGACGGTGACGGCGTTCACCGACCTCAACGGCAACCAGACGTTCGACTCCGCCACCGAACCGTTGCTGGGCCAGATCACTCTGCCGAAGGGCGTGAGCTTCATGGCGGTCGACCGGTTCACCAGCCCGCCGACACCCGCGGTGGCGGTTTTCCACGCCGACGGCTCGGTGTCGTGTCCGGCCGCAGACTTACAGTGCACGACGACGACGCACCCGGGCGCTTTCGGTTTCCAGGATGTGCGCGGCGACCAGCTCGAGGCCTGCGCTATGACGAAGACCAGCGGGCGGATCGTGCTGATGAAATTCGACGCGACCAATCTCACTGACGCGGGCTGTGGTCCACATTGGGAACCCAACGGTGAAGGAGCCAAAGCATGGAAATGGAACTGAAAGGCCTGGCCCGCCGCGGCGCGGGCGAGGCGGGTTTCTCGATGATCGAAGCCCTCATCGCCGCCGCCGTCCTGCTGATCCTGGCGGTCGGCATGATCCCCCTGTTTGCGCGGGCGATGATCAACAACGCCTTGGGCAACGACTACACCCAGGCCACGGCACATGGGCTGACCGGGCTCGAAAAACCCGAGAAGCTCCCGATGACGAACATCGACATCAGCGGCACGCGCGTCCAGTACGTGGAGAAAGGGTTGCAGACCGGCAGCCCGGTGGCGGACCTCGACTGGAAGTACACCCCGACCGATCCCGACCGGGTCGTGTGGACGCGGACGACCCAGCAGCGCTACTACTCGGTCACCGCGCTGGACGACGGGCAGCTCACCACCGACGAGCTGATACCGGCCGGGTCGGCCGTCTCGTTCTGGAACATCATGGAGGTCACCACCCTGTTGGACAGCGGCAAGACCAATCCCGGCTCCCGCAACTCGGGCGGCCTGGCGGCGATCCGGCAGACCAACTTCCAATACCTGAAGGCTTTTTGAGGAGCGTTGGTATGACGCCCAATCGTTCGCGCGCAAGCCGGCGTCAGGCCGGGTTCACCCTGATCGAGATGACCGTCTCGCTGATCGTCATCGTCGAGGTGCTGCTCGCGGTTCTGATGCTGTTCGATTTCAGCAACAAGCTGTCGCACGCGCAGAGCAACATCGCGGACATGCAACAGTCTCTGCGCATCGCCCAGAACGAGATGAACGCCACGGTCCGCATGGCCGGGCGGGGTGGCCTCACCTTCTTCAACACCTCGCCGCCGACCCCGCCGCAGGGCGGAGCGATCTGGGTGCGTGACAACGTGCCGACGAGCACGAACATTGCCACTGGTGACACGACGTCGCCGCTGGTGGTCCCCGGCACCGATGTCCTCACCGTGCGCGGCGTGTTCGCGGCGCCGATGTACCAGGTGAACTCCCTGGACTCGACCTCGCTGGTGTACTACACGGACGACAACTGGAGCCCGGCCAACGTGACGACCGACCCCAACGTGGCCCGCACGGGGACCTTGAAGATCATCGCCCAGACCGCGCCCGACGGTCAGACCCTACAGACCCTTGCCAACATTGTGGCCTCCGGAATCCATGAGGCGATGATCATCGAAAGCGCGAACAATCCGGAAGTGCACGCGGTGGTCGAGCTCGTCCCTACAGGGTCGACGGTCGACGTCGCCACCCAGGCGGTCCTCAGGTTCAGGGTCCGCGGCTCGGCGTCCGACCCGGTGACGTCCTACGCCCCGCTGATTTGGGGCGGCGCCTACCCGTCGACGATGAAGAGCGTGAGCGAGGTCGGGATTCTCGAGGAGTACCGGTTCTACATCCGGCAGAACATGGCGAGCCCCACGGACATGGCGTCGAAGCTGACCAAGGCGCGCTTCATGCCGGGCACCAACACCGCCTGGGGTCCGGGACCTGACAACTCGGCCAACCTGAAGATCGACCTCGCCGACGACATCCTCGACCTGCAGGTGGCGCTCGCGTTCGACACCGCCAACCACGTCGCGCGGACCTCCCTGCCGACGGGAGTCAGCGACAACTGCACCTTGGGCACGATCGCCGCCGATCCGGCCAACTGCTACATCTCCGAAGCGGCCAACGGCGTCAACGACGACTGGCTCTATAACTCCACGGCCGACGACATCACCGCTAACGTGTGGTGGTCCAACATTCCCAATCCTCCTCAGCTCTACTACGTGCGGTTGAGCCTGCTCGCGCGCACCGACGGCCGCGACTATAAATATGAGGCGCCGGTTCTCACCAACATCGAGGACCACGCGTACACCGCCACGGATCCGCTCAACCTCGCGAACACCGCTTCCGGAAGCACGCAGCAGCGGATGTTCCGGCGCCGCATCCTGCAGACCGTCATCGACTTGAGGAACCAGTGATGAGCAAGCTCCCGAGACAATTTCCGAGACAAAGCGGCGGTGAGCGCGGCAGCGCATACATCGTCGTCCTTCTCGCCCTGGTGGTGCTGACCATCGTCGGTCTGTCGCTCGTCATGGTGACGCAGACGGAGGTGCAGCTCGGTTCCAACGAGCGCACGATCAGCCGCACCTTCTTCGCGGCCGACTCCGCTCTGGAGGTGGCCACGGCGCGGCATCTCCTGGAGAACGACGACCGCAGCCTGACCTATATCCAGAACGTGTCCGCGCTGGGCGGCCAGAGTCTTGCCGATCAGGTCCAGGTGTCCAAGATCACCTTCCTCTCCATATCGCCCTGCGACTTCTGTCCGGTCAACGCCAATGGGCAGGTCTATGTCAACGCCAACACCTCGATGAGCGGCACCGCCCGCCGGGTCGGCTGGGGCGGCGGCGGTATGCCCCCGGCGGGGGCGACGGTGCTTTCCCAGTCGCAGGTTTCCGCCGAGATCCGGTTCACCAATCAGCAGATGCCATCGGTCGATTCGATCAGGACCCCCTGATCGCGGCCATGTTCCGTTGTTTAAGGGAGGCTTCCATGTTCTCCGCACAACCCGTTCAAATGACCAAGGCTCTTCATCGAGCGGCCCTGTCAGTCCTGTTGGGGCTCGCTCTCTTCGCTCTGGCCAGGCCGGCGGCGGCCGACGACCGCGATCTGTTGCGCACGTCGACGGCCAATCCCTACGTGTTCATCATTCTCGACACCTCGGGCTCGATGAACTGGACGCCGCCCTGCACCGCGACCCAGTTCAGCGCCGGACAGTGCTCGACCCTCTGCCCGTACCGCGACTGCTTCACGCGTCTGCAGGCCGACGATCCGAACTCGAAGACCTATCAGGCCAAGGAAGCCCTGTACACGGTGCTGACCAGCCTGACCGACATCCAGTTCGGTTTCGCCACCTACAACGAGGACGCCCTGTCGGTGCGCGCCAAGCACTGGATCTACAAGGCAGGGAACAACGGCGTGACGCTCCCCGGCTCCGGAGCGACCCCGGCCACGGTCTTCCCGGCGAACGGGGCCGACGAGGTCTTCGGCTTCATCTGGGCCTGCAACACCGGCAGCGGCAACAACCAGACCGGCTGCGCTTCCAGCACGCCGGCTCCCCTGAGCGATCCGTGGTCGGTCGCCCGCATGCAGCGTTTGCCGAAGGGGGGGACCAAATTCGACACGGCCGTGGTCTTTTATGTCTCCTGGGCCGGCTCCACCTACAAGATCACCTACACGCCGACCGGCGCCGGTGTTCCGAGCGCGGCGACGATTCAGGTCATCATCCGCGCCGACAAGTGCACCAACGGCTCCTGCTCGAACACCACGCTCCAGGGCACGACGACGATGACGTACACCCTGAGCACCACCAACGGCTTGCCCGACGAGTTCCTCGCCTGGGACAATGAGGCCGGCAGCACGCTGAACACGACGATCACCGCCGCCAACCCGACGATCGAGTATTTCCCCCAGGGCACGGCGAGCGACTCTGCCGACACCAACAACTGCGCCGGCTGGGACCCGAACACCGACTCGACGAGCGACACGACCAACGGATACGACCTCAAGTGGAGCAACACCAACACGTCGGACCCGCGCGGCTCGGCCTACTACATCGGCGACGTGGTCCCCTTCGATTGGCTGAACGATCAGAAGCAGACCATCCTGGGCCGTCTGGCGCCCAACCTGGTCGGCACCCCCAGCGCGCTGCCGGACTTCCGCGTCGCGACGTATTTCAACAACACCCCCATCAACTCGGACACGTTCCTGCGCCTCAAGGACCCCAACGCCCGGCCGCTGATCGCGAACGGCTCGACGCCGATCGGCGCCGCGATGACCAACTTCAACTCCTGGTATTCGACCTGGAAGACGAACGCGGCCGCCAACGATCCTCAGTGGGGGTGCCGCCAGAAGTACCTGATCTTCATCACCGACGGTGACGAGACCTGCGGCGGCGACCCGTGCTCCGCCGCGACGACCTTGCTCGGCTCCCAGGGCATCAAAACCTATGTCATCGGTCTCGGCCTCGACTCGGCGGTCGGCAACGTGCTGACCTGCATGGCCAAAAACGGCGGCACGGGAACCCCGATCTACCCGCAGAACGAGCAGGACCTGATCACCTCGCTCGGCAACATCTTCAGCCAGATCAAAGAGTCGGCGAGCTCGTTCGCCTCCGCCGCCGTGCCCAGCGTCCAGATCGAGGCGGCCGACAAGATCTACGTCTCCAACTTCACGCCGCTCGACCATGAGTCGATCTGGAACGGGCGTGTCGACGCCTACCTGAAGCCCCTGCCGTTGACCGCGGCGGGCCTGCCGGACCGCAACTCCCCATGCCCGCTGGTCGGCAGCGTGAGCAACCCGCGGAGCGCGTGCCACCTCTGGGATGCCGCCGACCAGATCCTCCAGCAGGCGCCGTTGGCGAGCGACCTCGCCAGCGCCTCGGTCATCGACGCGACCGCCCTGCACCTGGGGGCCAACGTCCCGACGCAGCGCCGCGTCTTCTACGGCATGGCGGCGTCGGGGAACGCCATCCCGAGCCCGGTCCGCCTCTTCTCTCCGCCGTCGTCCCCGACGCCGGCGACCGACCCGACCTGGCAGGACCTGTTCAAGGGCATGTTCCCCCCCAATGGCGCCGCGGCGTCGGCGAGCCGCGTCACCGACATCATGACGCAGACGCTGGAAACCAAGAGCGGGACGATCAACAACGCCGACGGCTCGACGACGCCGGTCACCTATGTCCTCGGCGACACCTTCCACGCCGATCCGACGGTCATCGACAAGCCGAACGACTTCAGCCGCTATCAGGCCGACCTGTACGGCAACGGCGTGGCGTGCGGGGACGATCCATCGACGGGAACGCCCCTCAACCCGGGCTACAGATGCTTCGCGGACAAGCTGCAGTTCCGCCGCAAGCTGTTGGCCGTCTCCGCCGACGACGGGCAGGTCCATTTTTTCGACGCCGGCATCTATCAAGCAGCCGCAACCCCGAAGCTGTACGACGACGGTACCGGCCGGGAGATCTTCGCGTACATCCCGCGCCTGGGCCTGCCCATCGTGCGTGACGACGCCGAGAAGGGCATCCACATCTTCGGCCCGGATCTCACGCCGCGCGTGCAGGACGTGTTCATCGACCCCGCGCACAACGGGACGCCCGCGGCGGCCGACCGGCAATGGCGGACGGTGCTGATCGGCGGCTTCCGCGAAGGCGGCAAGCCGCTGGGCGGCAGCCGGATCTCGGACTTCACCAGCGGCTACTTCGCCCTCGACATCACGCAGCCCGACACGGTCAACACCGTCACGCACGTGCCGACGAACGCTCTGTTGCCGAGCTGCATGAGCCTCACCAATGCCACCGTCGCCAACTGCGGCACCAATCCCTTTCCGGCTCTCCTCTGGGAGTTTACCGACTCCCTCAACGGCTCGCGGCTGGACGAGGACGGCAACGGCTTCCCCGATCTCGGCCAGACCTGGTCCCAGCCGACCGTCGGCCGCATCCAGATCAAGAATTCCTCGAACCAGGTGATCGACAAGTGGGTCGCCATCTTCGGCGGCGGCCTGGACGCGGACTTCAAGACGACTCCGCGGTTCGGCAATTACATCTACATCGTCGACATCGAGACCGGCCAGGTGCTCTACAAGCAGGCGGTCACCGGTGGCGTTCCGGCCGATCCGGCGGTGATCGACAGCAACAACGACGGCATCCTCGACACGATCTACATCGGCACCACCGCCGGGCTCCTCTACAAGATCGACATGAGCCATCCGGTGCAGCTCCAGAACGTCACCATCACGACGACGCATGGGATCCCCGCCTTCGCCACCAACCAGACCGTCCAGCGCATCACCGACGCCACCTGGACGCCGCTGGCGATCTTCAACACCGGCGGCCGGCCCATCTACCTCGGCGCCACGGTCATGTTCATTCAATCGCTCAACGGCTATGCCATCGCCTTCGGCACCGGCGACCGCGAGGATCTGTGGAATTTCTCTGCCCCCATCGGCACCCAGGAAGGGCGCTTCTACCTCATCGTCGACCAGGGATTCGCCACGGCCCAGATCGAGTCCCAATACACGCAGGTTACGCCGACCGGAGCCCCCAACAACAACGACCTGGTGAGCGCTACGTCCCCTCCCACCGGCCTCAACCGCGGCTGGTACGTCCGTCTGGCCGCCAGCGAGAGGGTGATCACCAAGACTTTCGGGCTGAGCGGACTGATCGTCTTCTCCAGCTTCCAGCCGCAGGTCACCTCCACCAGCGGCCCCAGCGGCCCCATCTGCGGCCGGACCGGGCAGAGCTTCGTGTACACTATCTATGCGAAGAACGGCAACGCAGTGCTCACCGATTCGGCTGGCAATCCGATCCGCTATCAGGAGCAGAACGTGTTCATGGCGCCGCCGACCATCGACCAGCCGACCAAGAACCCATACAACCCGCGGAAGAGCGCCGCACAGCTCACGCCGGCGCAGCTCAACATCATGAAAAACCTCATGGCCTATTTCCCGAAGGGTACCCGGTTCGGTAATTTCTTCTATGTCGTCGAGGCGATGGGGTCGGACACGCGCTATGTCGGCGTCGCCGCGATCCCGGTCGGCATCCTCGAGCGCAACTGGAAGCAGGTGCAATGATGCGTCATCTGACAGCGGCCCTCGCGCTGCTACTCCTCGCTGCCGTGGCTCCCGCCCGGGCCGACTGGTTGGTGACCCGGGCCGGCGGCCGGATCGAGACGAAAGGCCCTTGGCAGGTCAAAGGCAAGCTGATCGTCTTCACGGGGACAAACGGCGCGCTGGGCTCGCTCCGTCTCGCCGACGTCGACCTGCCGGCCAGTGAGACGGCCACGGCCGAAGCGAAGAAGGAGAAGGAAAAGGCGGCGACCATCGCCCAGGAGCCGCCGAAACCGAAAGAGCGCAAGAAGTCGGTGCGCAGCCTGACCGACGCCGACTTCAGCCACAAGGCGGCGGCTGACGGCACCGCCAAGGCGGACGGTGCCGGCAAGGACGCCAAGGATGGCAAGACGAAAGACAAAGACGCCGAGCCCGCCAAGGACAACGAGAGCCTGGTCGTGGTCCAGACCTGGAGCAAGGAGAACCGGTCCGAAGGAGATGGGATCGACCTCTATGGCACGCTCCAGAACAACGGCAAGGACACGGCGACCGACGTCGTGCTCAAGGTGACTCTGGTCAACGAGACGAATGAGACGGTGGGGACGGCGGAAGGAGTGCTCGCCGCGACGTCGATTCCGGCGAACGGCATCACCAGCTTCCGGGTGCCGTTTGCCGGGGTGTTCGCTTTCTCCCAGGCCCGCTTCGAGGTGGCCCACAAAACCCTGACCCTTTCGGCTCCAGGGACCGAGGACGCGGCGACCAAGAAAAAAGCACCGCCGGCGAATCAGTAAGGGTTCACCCCGCTGCCGCATCTATTCGCGGTAGCGGGGCACGCCTTCCAAGTCGAGCTCCTTGACTTTGCGCAACAGCACGCGGTAGCTCATGCCGAGCAGATCGGCGGCCTTCTTTTTGTCTCCGTCGGCGGTGACGAGGGCCTGGCGGATGCGCTCTCGCTCACCCGTTGGAGCCAGGGGGCGCAGCAGCGGTCGCAGATCGGCCGCCCGCAGCGACGGTCCTTCGGAGAGGATCACCGCCCTCTCCAGCACGTTCGCAAGCTCCCGCACATTGCCCGGCCAGCGCTCGCCGGCCAGGACTTCCGCGGCGTCGTCTTCCAGGCGCGGCGCCTCGGCATGATGCCGCCGAGCGATCTCCGCCAGCAGATGGCGGGCGAGGAGAGGGATGTCGCTCGGCCTGTCCCGCAGTGCGGGGAGCTCGAGCGGAAAGACATTCAGCCGGAAGAAGAGATCGGAGCGGAAGCCTCCATCCCGGACCATGGTCTCGAGATCGCGGTTGGTGGCGGCGATCAGACGGACGTCGGCCCGCTGGGTGCGGCCGCCGCCGACGCGCTCATAGGTGCGCTCTTCGAGGACGCGCAACACCTTCCCTTGCACGCCCAGGGAGATCTCGCCGATCTCGTCAAGAAACAGAGAGCCTCCTTCCGCGCTCTCGAAGCGGCCGAGCTGGCGCCGGTCGGCGCCGGTGAAGGCACCTTTTTCATGGCCGAACAGCTCGTTTTCGAGCAGCGCTTCGGGGATCGCCGCGCAGTTCAGCGCCACGAAAGGTCCGCCGCGGCGCGGCGACAGCGCGTGCAGAGAGCGGGCGAAGAGCTCCTTGCCGGTGCCGCTCTCGCCGGTGAGCAGCACGGTGCTCTCGGTGACGGCGACCCGTTGCAGCAGGCGGACGGCTGCGCGCAGGCGCGGATGGCGGCCGACGATCGCGGGGGCTCCGGGGGCATGGAAGACCGCCGCCTCGTCGCGCTCCCCGATCGCGCGCTCGATCAGCCGGTAGAGATCGTCGATGGCGACCGGCTTTTCCAGGAAGTCGAAAGCGCCGAGCTTCATCGCCTCGACCGCCGTGGCCACGGTCCCGAAGCCGGTGAGCACCACCACCGGAACGCGCGGCTGCGCCGCCCGGCTCGCCGCGAGGACCTGAAGGCCGGAGCCGTCCGGGAGCTTGAGGTCGGTGAGCACGATGTCGAAGTCCCGGCTTTCGACCAGGCGGATGCCGGAGACCGCGTCCGCGGCAGACTCGACGGCATACCCTTCCTGCGCGAGCGCCCGCTCCAGCATGCGGCGGAGCGAGTCACGGTCTTCGACGAGGAGGATGCGGCCGGCTGCCATGGCGTTTTTGGACCCGAAGCGGATCTCGTCCGTATAATGGAGCGAGCCTGAAGACCTCGCTCAGCGCCCCCGCGGGTGTCGAGATGCGATCTTCCATTGTGAACGGACGTTATTCTAGGAGATTCGTGGACCCCAAGCGAACCCCGAGGCCCGGTTTCGGTCCCCTGCCGCCGCAAAAGGGAACCGTGGCGGCCAATAGCTCCGGCAAGGGGTTGCCCGGATTGCCTGTCGCGCGTCCGGGCGGCATCGTTCCGCCTGCTCAGGCGCGGCGGGCGGTTGCGCTGGGCGAAACCCTCGACCAGCTCGGGACCGACATCCGGAAGCTCCAGATCGACTTCGAGCGATTCTTCAACGGCGGCCTTCCGTTCCCCCCGGAAGAGCTGCGGACCCGTCTGCAGACGCAGATCCGCAACCTCCGCACGCTCAATCTCAGCTCCGTCGACAGCTTCCGCCTGGGCGACCTCGAAGCGCGTTTCAACAGCTACAATGAGCTGTTCAACCGCCGCATCCGCGACCGTGAGGAAGGGCGCCATCAGGGAGCCCGGCCGCTGGTGGTTGCGGAGAAGCCGCGCTACGATCCGGCGGCAGGAATCGTCTTCGGAGCGAACGTCGATCCCGCGGCGGTCGAGGCTCTCTACCAGGGGCTGGCCGGCCGCGGCGAGGGACCGCGGTTCGACCTCGACAGCTTCCAGACCTACCTCGCGCGGCAGGCCGCGGCCCTCCGGGAGAAGACCGGCTGCTCCGAGGTCCAGTTCCGCCTCGCTGACGAGGACGGCAAACTCAAGCTCAAGGCGCGGCCCGTCCCTGCCAGGAGCTCTAGCTCTCAGTCGTAGAAGGAGATCACGGTGCGTAGACGGACCTTGTCGATCCTCGTCATTTCTCTTGCCTGTGTCGTGGCCCTGGTGGTCGCGGCGCTCGCGGCGGCGCCGCCCAACATCGGCCGCGCTCTCGAGGCGCAGAAGCGCCTGGTCGCCGAGCGCCCCAACGATCCGGCGGTGTTCAACGATCTTGGCAACCTCTTCCTCCTCGCCCATCAGCCGGAGGAAGCGGAGCAGGCCTATCGCAAGGCGGTCGCGCTCGATCCCAAGCGGGTGTCGGCTCTCTTCAACCTCGGCCTGCTCCTGCAACAACGCGGCGAGTCGAAGCAGGCTCTGGACTTCTACCGCCAGACGCTGGAAGTACAGCCCGAGCACGCCTGGGCGCACTATCAGTCTGGTGCCATCTACGAATCCGGTGGACAGACCGCGAAAGCGGTCGGCGAGTATGCGCGCGCCTTCTCGCTCGATCCCCAGCTCGCCTTCCGCGAGGTGAACCCGCAGGTCGTCGACAACAAGCTGGTGACCCAGGCGATGTTGCAGGCGTACAAGCAAGGCTATGGCGAGCCGCAGGTGCCCTCGGTCTACGAGGATGCGCACCGGATCGCCGATCTGCTGGTGCCGCCGCCGCAGGTCACGCCGGCCGACGCCGGCAACACCAAAGAGCCCGCCAAGCCGGTCCAACAGCCGGCGCCCATCAAGCCCTCGGCCGGTGCAGCGCAGCCCGGAACGACGGTCATTCGGCCGGGCGACCTGGACACCCATGTGACAGGCCAGGCGGGCCAGGGCGCGCCGGGAGCGCCGGGACGGGGCCGTCTCCAGCCCACCTCCCGGAGCCCGCAAAACGTCCCGCGGGGCATGCGGGAGTGGGAGCGGCCCGAGCCTACGGTCGGAATGCCGAACGAGGGCGCCAATCCGCCCGTGCCCGCTCCGGGCCAGGTGATCACGCCGCCGCCGGGCGGCGTCTACTACCGTCCTGGTTACCAGAGCACCGGCCGGCTGAACATCCAGGTGCTGCCGATCGAGGCGCGTGACGCGCGAGGATAGGACTTCTTCAGACGTTGAAGCGGAAGTGGGCCACGTCGCCGTCCTGCATGACGTACTCCTTGCCTTCCAGGCGGAAGAGCCCGGCCTTCTGGCAGGCGGCCATGGTCTTCAGACGGAGCAGGTCCTCGCAGCGCACCACTTCGGCGCGGATGAAGCCCCGCTCGATGTCGGAATGGATCGTGCCCGCGGCGCCGCGGGCCGGGGTGCCGCGGCGGATGGTCCATGCCCGTACTTCGTCCTCGCCGACGGTGAAGAAGGAGATCAGGCCGAGCAGGTCGTAGCTCGCCCGCGTCACCCGGTCGAGGCTCGGTGCGTCGAGCCCCAGATCGGCGAGGAACTCCTTCTGCTCGTCGGGCGGGAGCTGGCTGATCTCCTGCTCGATGGGCGCGCTGACCACCACCACCCGCGTGCCGGTCTGCGCCTTCACCCCGAAGACGGCGGGATCGGCAGCCGCGCGGTCCTCTCCGGCATTGATTACCACCAGCATCGGCTTGGCGGAGAGGAGTTGGAAGCCGCGCAGGCGGCGCTCGTCGTCGGCGTCGAGCTCGACCTCGCGGAGCGGTTTCTCCGCCTCCAGCGCCTTGAGGATCACGTCCGACAGCAGCGCCTTCTCTTTCTGCTCCTCAGGGGTGAGCCCCCGTTTCACCGCCTTCTCCAGCCGCTCGATGCGCCGTTCCACGAGCTCGTGATCGGCGAGGATCAGCTCGAGGTCGAGCATCTCCACGTCGCGCGCCGGATCGACGCTCCCTTCAGAATGCAGGATCTCGGGATCGTCGAAGGCGCGCACCACGTTGACCAGCGCGTCCACCATCTTCAGCTTGCCGAGGTCGATGCTCTCGGCGCTCTCGCCGCGCTTGATCCCCGGGATGTCGACGTACTGCACCGTCGCGGGGACATAGCGCTTGGGATGGAAGAGGTCGCGGAGCTGCTCCAGGCGGCTGTCGCGGACGGTCGCCGTCCCCATGTTCGTCTGCCCCGAGGAGGCGAACTTGTCGGTCGCCTGGTGCGACGCGGTCAAGGTGTTGAAGAGGGTCGTCTTTCCCGATTTGGGCAGGCCGAGGATGCCGAGTTGCACAGGGTTCCTCCCGGAGGAGCGTTCGGTGATGGACAGGACAATGGACAGGGCCGAACGGCAGCGGACAGCGGAGACTACCGTCTGGCGCGCCGCAGGTCAACGGAGCACCCTGTCCGCCGCGAAACCGGGAAGCTGAAGCGCGTCGCGCACGACGTCCAGGGCGGCTTCTTCCGGCACCAGCCCGATCACCTCGGTCGCCGTCACCCGGGCGCCGAAGGCCGCCGCCTCGTGCCGGACGCGATCGAGAGCGGTGAGGAGAGAGGTGCGGCGGAAGTCCACCAGGTTCATGCTGACCTGGGCCTGTCGGCGGCTGGCCAGGTAGACGCCCATGGCGCGCACCGCCGGCAGGCCGCCGCCCGACTCCCGCACCCGGCGCGCCACGGCACGAGCCACCTCGACGTCCGCGGTGTCCAGCAGGGCGTTGAAGGCGATCAGGAAGAAGCGCGCACCGATCACCGACGCGCCGGCGGTGGGGTGAGGGTGAAGCGGCCCGGCATCGGGAGCCCAGGCCGGATCGGCCATCTTCGCCGCCAGCCCCTCGAAGCCACCGCGCCGAATCTCTGCCAGCAGGCGCCTCCCGGGGTGTCCGGGATGAGGGCGCGCCGCCTGCTCGTAGAGATAGACCGGAAGTGAAAACCGCTCCGCCACTTCGCGGGCGAGCCGTTCGGCGGCGGCGGCCGCTTCCGCCATGGGCGTGGTGCCCAGGGGGACGAACGGCACGACGTCGACGGCGCCCAGCCGCGGATGGACACCCTGGTGGCGGGTGAGGTCGATCTCCGCCAGGGCCGTCTCGTAGAGAGCGAGGAGCGCGCGATGGAGCGCCTCCGCGCCGCCGGCGAGGGTGAGCACCGATCGATTGTGGTCGGGATCGGAGGAGACGTCGAGCACCCGGGCTCCGGGGACGGACGCCGCGGCGGCCACCAGCCGCGCCACCACCTCCGGCCGCCGGCCCTCGCTCACATTGGGTACGCACTCCAGCGGGTCCACGGGCGGCAAAGTATAGCAAGGCAGGAGGTTGTACGGCGGTGAGGTGGTCTGCTAGGATACGCGACGACTTCAGCAGCTCGACCGTACTCTCCCCGCGATGACCTACTCAGGCAATCCGTCCCTCTCGCGCGAAGTACAACAGCGTGTGCTCGACACGTTCGGGCAGACGCTCGACCTGGCAGATGAAGGGAGCCGGCAGGAGGCCCTGCTCGGCTGTGACTTCGTCCTGCGCATGGATCCGCAGTTCGAGCCCGCCCGCAAGCTGCAAGAGCGGCTGCGCAGCTCGGCCGGCGCCATCGTGGACACCGCCGATCTGCGCACCGCCACCGGCTCGGACGCCGCCCCGCAGCAGGTGGTGCCGGCCGAGCTGTTCGCCGATCTGGACGGGCTCGGTCTCGAGCTCCCCGATCTGGCGCCCACCGGCAACGACCTGCACAGCGAGCTGCAGGCGCTGCTCGACCTGCGCCGCTTCCAGCAGTTGATGGCCCTGGCGGAGCGCGAGCAGGCCACGATCATGGCCGATCCGGTGCTGCAAGGCATCGTGCAGGAGGCGCAGAGCCGGATGGAGGCCGAGCCGTACGTCAAGAAGTTCCTGGCCTCGGCCCGGGCCGCCCTGGAGGCGGGCAATCACGACGAGGCCTCACGCCTGCTGGACAAGGTCCGCGCTCTCGACGCCAGCCATCCCGAGATCGCCGAGATCGATGCGAGCCGGCGCAAGGCCGCCGCCCCCGCGGAGGGGTTCGATCTGAGCTTCGACTCTCTCGGTCTTGGCTCCCATCTTCAGGAATCGGCGATGCCGGCCTTCGACCTCGGAGCGGGCAGCGACGACGATCCGCGCGTCCGCGCCCTGCTCGACGAGGGGCAGAAGGCCTTTGACGCCGGCGACCTCCAGGGCTCGATCGACGCCTGGTCGCGCATCTTCCTCATCGACATCGACCACCAGGAGGCGTCGCGGCGCATCGACCAGGCCCGCAAGCTCAAAGCCGAGAGCGAGCGGCAGGTCGAGGAGATCTTCCACGACGGCGTCGGCAAGCTGGAGGCCGGCGACGCCGCCGGAGCCCGCCAGGCGTTCCAGCGCGTGCTGGAGCTGCAACCCGGCTACGCTGCCGCGCGTGAGTACCTGCAACAGCTCGAAGCCGGCAAGATGCCGGTTCCCACCCGGAGCCCATCCCGGGACGCGATGGCCGGCGCGCCCGAGTCGTTGCTCCAACTCGGCAGCATCGAGCCCGTCGACGATCTCAAGGAAGAGATCATGGTGCCACCGGAGCCGGGAGGCGGCGGCAGGCCCGCCGAGCGGCGCCCCGCCAAAGTGGCGGCCGTGCGCGAGCGGCGCCCGGGCAAGCTGTTCGCCATCGTCGGCAGCGTCGTCCTCGTGGCCGCGCTCGGCGGTGGCTGGTTCGTCTGGCAGAACAAAGACCGCTTCTTCCCCAACTCGCAACAGCCCGACGATTCGGGTGGCGCGGCGTCGGCCACCGATCCCATCGCCCAGGCGACCGCGCTGCACAAGGCCGGCAAGGACGCGCGCGCCGTCAACCAGCTCAAACATATTCCGCCGTCGGACCCTCATTACCAACAGGCCCAGGATCTGATCAAGCAATGGGGCGGCGGTAGTGGCGGCACTCCGGAAGCCACGACGGCACAGACCCCGGCCGCGGCCCCGACGCCTGCCGCCCCGGCCATTCCGCCGGAGCGCCTGGCGGCGCTCGATGCAGCCCACAAGGCTTATGCCGAGGGAAGCTACATCCAAGCTGCGGGGATCCTCGAGCAGGCGGCGAACACGGGCCGGCTCGATCCGGGTGACGAGGACATGCTGGCGCGAGCCAAGGCGCAGATCGAGCCGCTCGCCAAGCAGATCGAGCTCTTCAAACAGCATGAATGGGAATACCTCATCCACGACCTTTGGCGCATCCGCGACAAGACTCCGAGCCGGGATGTCGACCACATGCTCATCGATTCCTATTATGATCTCGGGGTGCGCGACTTGCAGCGCGCCGACGCCGCCAAGGCCGCCGAAAAGTTCAAGGAGGCGCTCAACCTCGCCCCCAACGACGCGGTCCTCAAGCGGCACATGCAGTTCGCCCAGACGTACCAGGAACGGCAGAAGGATCTGCTCTACAAGATTTACGTCAAATACCTGACTTACCGCTGATGCCACGCCCGGACACACCGGACGAGCCGTTGCTCTTCGACCTGCCGCTCGACATCTCTGCCGAGCGGAGCCGCCCTTCTGCGGCGGAACGGAAGCGGCCCGTCGCCCAGCCAGCTCCTGTCCGTCCGGTCGCCGCCGCTCCGGAGCCGGACGACTTCATGGACGACGTCGAAGAGGACGAGGAGGAGACGGCGGTCGCCAAGGCCCCGTCCACGGGCGCTGGCAGCCGGATCGCCGCGGGCGCGGCCGATCTCCTCGTCCACGCCGCCATCGCCGTCCTGCTCCTGGTCGGCACGCGCATGTTGGGGGTCCGTCCCGTCCTCGCCGACTGGCCGGCGCTCGGCATCTTCCTTCTGGCCTTTTCGTTCCTCTACATGGTGGTGCCGCTGGCGTTCTGGGGGCATACGCTCGGCATGGCCTGGGCCGGGCTCGTGGCCCGCAACCAGGACGGCGAGCCTTTGACCTTCGATCAGACGGCGCGGCGCTGGCTGGGCGGCCTGCTCACCCTCGGCCTCGCCGGCCTGCCGCTCCTCCTCACCGGCGCGCGACGCTCGCTGACCGACCGGCTCAGCGGCTCGACGACTTATTTGAGCCGCGGCCCCGTCTGATTTCACTCCCGTACCGCGCGCCAGATCGAAAACCCCATCCACAGATTGCCCGCCGCGGTGGTGGCGGCGAAGACGGCAAGCGGCGCGCCCCCTGGCCAGAGAGAGGCGAGACCGCCGAACTGATAGAGGATGCCGCAGGTACGGAATGGCGGAAAGGCGAGGCCGCCCAGCATGTAGAAGGAGTGGCCGAGCAGGAGCAGCCAGATCCCGGGGAGAGCCCAGGAGACGTCCTGCCAGACGAGCAGCGCCGAGAGCGCGACGGCGACCAGCGACAGATTGCCCTGGACGCGCAGCACCCAGGCGGCGAGCGGCGTGCTGCCTCCAGCGTTGCCTTCCGTCTTGGCAGCGCGCCGGATCGCAAAGATCTCCACGCCACCGCCGAGCAGGATCACCGCCGACCAGATGAACAGCACACCGGCGAAACCGAACGTCCGGAAGGCGCCGGTCGTCGCCAGAGCCGCCGCCGGCAGCAGCACGGCCCAGGAGAACCACGACCATGGAGTGCGGAGGAACGGCCTGCTGGCGGCGCGGAAGTACTCCCGGACCGGCTCGAGGTCGTCCTCGATGTCTCCGGTGCTCCGGGAGGGGGTGAAAAGAGAATCGTATTCGGAGGGCACGTCCCAACCAACCAGCCCCGGGGGCGCTTTGCGCTACTTCTCCGTCAGCTTGATCTGAGTCTCGGCGCGCTGCATCGCCTTCTGATGGGCGGCGAACTCGGCGTCGGTCACCATGGGCAGGGCGTGGGCCTCCGCCAGGGCGCGCTCCGCCGCGGCGCGGTCGATCTCCTCGGCCGGCATCGCCTGCTCGGTGAGCAGGGTCAGCCGGTTGTCCACCATCTGGGCGAAGCCGCCGTCGACGAAGAACTTGTGCTTCGCCTCCGGCGTCTCGACCCGCAGGACGCCGATCCCCATCTTGAAGAGGAGCGGCGCGCGGTCGCGCAGGATGCCGACCTCGCCGTCGTGCGCCGGAAAGGCGACGAAGGTGGCATCGGTCTCCAGCACCGCCCGCTCGGGGGTGATGACGCTGCACTGAAAGGTGTCAGTCCTGGCCATAATGTTCCCCCTAACCTTGCGCCAGCTTCTCGGCCTTCGCCGCCGCCTCCTCGATCACGCCGACGTACATGAACGCCTGGTCCGGCAGGTGGTCCCACTTGCCGTCGCACAGCTCCTCGAACGAACGGATTGTCTCCTCGCGCGACGTGTAGTTGCCGGGGAAACCGGTGAACTGCTCGGCGACGAAGAACGGCTGCGACAGGAAGCGCTCGATCTTGCGGGCGCGCTTGACGACGACTTTGTCCTCTTCCGACAGCTCGTCGACGCCGAGGATCGCGATGATGTCCTGCAAGTCCTTGTAGCGCTGGAGGATCTGCTGCACGCGGCGGGCGACCTTGTAGTGGCGGTCGCCGATGAACTCGGGCGACAGGATGCGGCTGCTGGAGGCCAGCGGATCGACCGCGGGGTAGATGCCCTTCTCGGAGATGCTGCGCTCCAGGTTCACCGTGCTGTCGAGGTGGGTGAAGGCGGTCGCCGGCGCCGGGTCGGTGTAGTCGTCGGCCGGCACGTAGATCGCCTGGATCGAGGTGACGGCGCCCTGTTTCGTCGAGGTGATGCGCTCCTGGAGCTCGCCCATCTCGGTGCCCAGGGTCGGCTGATAGCCCACCGCGGACGGCATGCGGCCGAGCAGCGCGGAGACCTCGGAGCCGGCCTGGGAGAAGCGGAAGATGTTGTCGATGAAGAGCAGCGTGTCGACGCCGGTCTGGTCGCGGAAGTACTCGGCCATGGTGAGCGCCGAGAGGGCGACGCGCAGGCGGGCGCCGGGAGGCTCGTTCATCTGGCCGAACACCATGACCGTCTGGTCGATGACGCTCTTGCCGGTGTCGCCGATCTTCGCCTCCTGCATCTCCAGCCAGAGGTCGTTCCCTTCGCGGGTGCGCTCGCCGACGCCGGCGAAGCAGGAGTAGCCGCTGTGGAAACGCGCCAGGCGGGCGATCAGCTCCTGGATGATGACCGTCTTGCCGACGCCGGCGCCGCCGAACAGGCCGGCCTTGCCGCCGCGCACCAGCGGGCAGAGGAGGTCGACCACCTTGATGCCGGTCTCGAACAGCTCGGTCTTCGAGGAGAGCTCGTCGAGCTCGGGCGGCTCGCGGTGGATCGGCTTCCGCGCCTCCACGTTGACTGGTCCGAGGCCGTCGATGGGCTCGCCGACGAGGTTGAAGACGCGTCCGAGGGTCTCGATGCCCACCGGCACCGTGATTGCCGTGCCGGTGTCCTCGATGTCCACGCCGCGCCGCAGGCCGTCGGTCGAGCCGAGGGCGATGGCGCGCACGCGGCCGCCGCCGAGATGCTGGGCGACCTCGCACCAGAGCGTCTCGTGGATCGTCTCGCCGAGCACGGTGCGCTCCACCTCCGCGCGCAGAGCGTTGTAGATCCCCGGCAGATGCTCCTCGGCGAACTGGGCGTCGAGGGTCGAGCCGATGACCTGGGTTACCTTGCCGATGTTCCCATTTTGAAGCGATCCGTTTTCCATCGTGCTTTCCGATCTCTTGAAGGGCTCAGGACGGTCAGGACAGCGCGTTGGCGCCGCCGACGATGTCCAGGAGCTCCATGGTGATCTGCGTCTGTCGGGCGCGGTTGTACTCCCGCGTCAGACTCTTGATCATGTCCGCGGCGGCGTCGGTGGCGGCCTTCATGGCGACCATGCGCGCCACCTGCTCGGAGACTGCCGCATCGGTGAACGCCTGGAAGAGGCGCACCCGCACGGTGGCCGGCAGCAACTCGTCGAGGAGCTGCTTGGGGTCGGGGGAGAACTCATATTCGACCGCCCGGGTTCCCGCGGCCGGCATCTTCTCGTTGTCTGGGGCATTCGCGGCGCCCGCCGACTCGGTCGCGAGCGGCAGCAGCCGCACCACCACCGGCCGCTGCACGCCGGCGGAGAAGAACCGCATGTAGGCCACGTAGACCGAGGCGATCTCGCCCTTGATGAAGCGGTCCATCAGGGCGTTGGCGAGCGGCTCCACCTGGTCGAAGCGCACCTTCTCGCCGATGCCGGTGATCTGCTCGGCCATCGGCCGGCGCAGGAAGCGGAAGTAGGCGATGCCCTTCTTGCCCACCATGTGGACGTCGGTCTCGACCCCCTGCGCCTTCTGCTGCTCAATGTGGGCGGTCGCCGTGCGCAACACGTTGGCGTTGTAGCCGCCGCAGAGGCCGCGGTCGCCGGTGATCACCACCAGCGCGGAACGCCGTGCTTCGTCGTGGGTGTGCAGCAGCGGGTGGTCCACCGAGCCGGCGGCGCGCGACAGGTCCGCCACCAACTCGGCGAGCTTTTCGGTGTACGGCTTGGTGCCCACCGCGCGGTTGTACGCCGCCTGGAAACGGGCCGTGGCGATGAGCTGCATCGTCCGCGTGATCTTGCGGATGTTGCGCACCGCCTTGCGCCGTTTGACGAGGACTCGTCGATTCGCCATGGTCCGCCTCTACGCTGCTGCCTTCTTGTGCGTCTTGAAGTTGCGCATGATCCCCCGGATGCGCTCCGCGAGGTCGTTCGACAGGTCCTTCGTCTTCTCGAGCTCGTCGACGATCTCCGGATGCTCGTCGCGGAAGTGCTTGAGCAGCGCCAGCTCGAAGGTCGGCACTTCGCCGACCGGCAGGTCGTCGAGGAAGCCGTTCGAGCCGGCGAACATGGAGAGGATCTCGTCGTTGACGTTGTACGGATTGTATTGCGGCTGCTTGAGCAGCTCCACCATCCGAATGCCGCGGTCGAGCTGGCGCTGGGTCGCCGGGTCGAGCTCGGTGCCGAGCTGGGCGAACGCTTCGAGCTCGCGGAAGGCCGCGAGGTCGAGACGGAGCGAGCCGGCGATCTTCTTCATCGCTTTCCGCTGGGCGTTGCCGCCCACGCGCGACACGCTGATACCGACGTTGATGGCAGGCCGTACACCGGCGAAGAAGAGGTCGGGCTCGAGGTAGATCTGGCCGTCGGTGATCGAGATCACGTTGGTCGGAATGTACGCCGAGACTTCGCCTTCCAGCGTCTCGATGATCGGCAGCGCGGTCATTGAGCCGCCGCTGTCCGGGAAGCGATGCACGCGGTACTTGTCCTTGTCCGGCAGCGAGGCGAGCCAGGCCTCCGCCTTGTGCTTGCCGTGCGGCCGGTGGTAGAGGCCATTCAGATCGTCGGGCCGGTGGTCGGCCGGCGCCTTGAGCCCCTCCGGATGCCGGTAGGCGACGGAGCGGTCGCGGCCATCGGCCGGCGTGTCTTTCGGCACCACCGCGTATTCGTCGCGCAGCTTCACGCTGCGCTCCAACAGGCGCGAGTGGAGATAGAACACGTCGCCCGGATAGGCCTCGCGGCCCGGCGGCCGGCGCAGCAGAAGCGAGAGCTGGCGGTAGGACTGCGCCTGCTTCGACAGGTCGTCGTAGACGCAGAGCGTCGCCTTCCCTTCCTGGTACATGAAGTATTCGGCGAGAGCCGCGCCGGCATAGGGCGCGATGTATTGCAGCGGCGAGGGGTCGGCGGCCGAGGCGGAGACCACGATCGTGTAGTCGAGGGCGCCCTTCTCGCGCAGCTTCTCGACGATGCTGACCACCGTCGATTCCTTCTGGCCGATGGCGACGTAGACGCAGATCACGTCGGCGCCCTTCTGGTTGATGATCGTGTCGAGCGCCACCGCCGTCTTGCCGGTCTTGCGGTCGCCGATGATCAGCTCGCGCTGGCCGCGGCCGATCGGAATCATCGCGTCGACCGCCTTGACGCCGGTCTGCATCGGCTCGGTCACCGGCTGGCGCTCGGCGATGCCGGGCGCCTTGAACTCCAGCGGCCGGAGGTAGGGCGTCTCGATGACCCCTCTGCCGTCCAGCGGCCGGCCGAGCGGATCGACGACACGGCCGATCAGCGCCGGACCGCAGGGCACGGAGAGCAGCTCGCCGGTGCGGCGGACCTCGTCGCCTTCCTTGATGCCCAGGTAGTCCCCGAGGACGACCGCGCCCACCGAGTCCTCTTCCAGGTTGAACACCTGCCCGAACGCGCCGTTCTGGAACTCCAGGCGCTCGCCCGCCATGGCGCCGGTCAGCCCATAGATGCGGGCGATACCGTCACCGACTTCGAGGACCTTGCCCACCTCGGAGAGGTCGACCTGCGTCCGGTAGCGCCGGATCTCTTCCGTGATGACCGACGCGATCTCGTCGACTTTGAATTTCATGAATGCTCCTCGTTCCTACTCTGCTGTATAGACGCTGCCGCTCCAGATCTCTTGGGAGGCGCGCCGGTCCAGCGCCGCTCCGACCTGCTTCAGGCGGTGCGCCACGCTGGAATCGATCTTTTTGCCCTCGACCTCGACGATCATGCCGCCGATCAAGGCCGGATCGACTTTCTCGATGAGGTCGGGCTGTTTGCCTGTGAAGCGGGCGACGGTCGCGCGGAGGCGCTCGCGCAGCTCCGCGGTGAGCGGCACCGCGGTGCGCACTTTGGCGTCCACCAGCCCGTGCAGCGCGCGGTACTCCTGCCGGTACGCCTCGGCGATCGCCGGCAGAATCCCCAGGCGGCCCTTGCGGTTGATCACCTGGAGGGTGTCCACCAGCAGGTCGCTCGCGTGGCCGCGGAACACCTTTTCGAGCACCGGCCCACGCGTCTCCTCCTCGATGAGAGGGCTGGAGAAGAACTGCGCCAGCTCGGGATCGGTCGCCACCAAGCCCGCGAGATCGGCGATCTCGCCGAGCAGCGCGGCGCTCTCGCCCTGCGACTCGGCCAGCTCCAGGATCCCCTTGGCGTAGATCCGCCCCAAGGTCATCGCCCGGTCATTGATGCTCGCCATTGCGCTTCCTTTCTAACCTGGCGACTCGGTCACGCCTGCGGCGCGGCCGAGCTCAGCTCCTGGATCGATTCGGCGATGAGGCGCTCGTGGTCCTGGGGCGTCAGCTCCTTGCGGATGATGCGCCCCGCGAGGTCGGTCGCGATGCGGGCGGACAGGGCGTAGAGCTGTTTCGTCGCGGTGTCGGTGGCGAGTTGGATCTCGCGCTTGGTCCGCTCGCGCTCCTTCTCCGCCTCCTGCCGCGCCTCCTCCAGGATCTTCCGTTTCACCACCTCGGCGTCGCGGCGGCCTTCCTCGACCATCGCGGTCACCTCGGTGCGCGCCTGCGCCAGCTTGTCCTCGTAGAGCTTCATCCGGGCGTCCGCCTCGTCGCGCTCTTTCTTGGCCTTCTCCAGCGACTCCAGGATGTACGACTCGCGGGCCTGCAAGCCCTTGAGGATCGGTCCCCAGGCAAACTTGCCGAGGACGACCAGGACCAGGACGAAGATGATCACCGTCCACAGCGCGTTGCCGAAATCGCCGGCGAAGGGGTTGTTCGCCGCCGCCTCGTGCTCCTGCGCCATGGCCGCCGCCGGGGCCGCCAGCGCCAGGGTGATCAACACAGCCAGAGCTCTCTCAATCTTCTCGCTCATCGCGCGGTACTCTCGAGTCATGCCCCTCCCCGGCAGGGGGAGGGGCGAGTGAGATGATTCGGCCTAACCGAGCACTGCCAGCAGGGCGACGACGACGGCGAACAGCGTGGCGCCTTCGATGAGCGCCGCGGTGATGATCATCGCGGTGCTGATCTGGCCAGCCGCCTCGGGCTGGCGGGCCATCGACTCGACGGCGCTGCCGCCGATGCGGCCGATGCCGGCCGCGCCGCCCATGATCACCAGGCCGGCGCCGATCGCGCCACCCAGCTTGCGGGCGCCGTCGGTAGTCAGGAAAGTGGCGTTCTGGGCCGGGGTCGTAGCAGCGTCGGCGCCGGGCACGGCGGCGTGCACCGGCACCGAGGCGAACATCAGGACGAAGCCGAAGAACACCATCATCAACGCGAGTTTCGCAGCTCTCTTGCTCATCGAAAAATTCCTTTCGCTAGTTCCTGTGGCCACCGTGCGGGGCCGGCAACCTCTCATCAACTCGCCATCGCAGCCACGCCTCACGGCCCGATGCCCCGCGCGGTCCGGGCATGGCGAAGATCCAAAGTCTCAGTGCGCCGCCGCCTCCCCGTGCTTGTGCTCATCGCCGTGATGGTGGAACACCACCGACTGGCCGATGAACAGCGTGGTCAGGAACGTGAAGATGAACGCCTGGAGGAAGGCGACGAAGATTTCGAGCAGCGTGATCGCCACGCTGCCGGCGATGACCGGCACCGCCACCGTCAGACCGCCGCCGGCGCCCATCGCCGTGCCCGCGCTCAGGATGAAGCTGAGCAGCACCGCCAGCAGGATGTGGCCGGCCAGCATGTTGGCGAAGAGACGGACGGTCAGGGCGAAGATCTTGGCGAACAGGCCGACGATCTCGACCGGCACCAGGATCGGCGCCAGCCACAGCGGCCCGGGGCAGAAGTGCGAGATGAACTGCATCTTGCCGATGCGCAGGCCGTTGACCACCATCATCACCAGGGTGATCATCGCCATCGTGCCGGTCACCCAGACGTTGCCGGTCGGCGTACCACCCAGGTGAACGCCGAACAGCTTCGACACCGCCGGAACGGGCAGCAGGCCGAGCAGGTTCATCGTCAGGATGAAGAAGAAGACGGTCCAGATGTACTTGATGAAGCGGTCGGTGTGCTCGTGCAGGCTGGGCTGCGCGATCTCCTTGCGCAGATACTCGCAGACCGCTTCGAGGAAATTGGCGAAGCCGGTGGGCACCATGGCGCCGACCCCGGTCTGGGACCGGCGGCGGCCGACCAGCATCGGAATGAAGAGGATGAGCAGCAGGCCACCCACGATCATCATGGTGATCTGGTCGGAGAGCACGGTGATCTTGCCGCCCGGGCTGAGCACCTTGCCCAGGTTTGCCGAGGTCTGGATCAGCGGGTGCTGGACCACGTGCTCCAGCGGGCTCTCAGCCATCATCATCAAAGCGAGCATCATTCATCCTCTCCCGTTGGTTCCCTCGCGCAGCGCGTACATCGTGTCGACGACGAGCAGCGCCGCGTAGCTGATCGCGATCCAGAGCAGCAAGGCCGTCCGTTCGAACCGGCCGCTCAGCACCGCCGCGGCGCCCAGGATGAAGACCGCGGCCAACCGCGCCAGCATCGCCATCAGCACTGAATTCAACCGGTCTGCCGGTGTCCCGCCGCGCCGCAGCGCGACCACCAGGCCACCGAGGGCGGAGCCCAGAGCCCCGATCAGACAGCCGGCGAGCAGGGCGGGCACCGCTCCCGGTCCGCCCAGTTGCCGCGTCGGCACATACCCCACTGCGATGATCAGCACCGCGGCCGCCGCCACCCAGGCCAGAAACCGGAGATATCCGGGCATTCCGGGCATCCCGGTCATTGCCGCTTGTCGCCGCTCGCGGCTTCTCTGGATGCGTTCAGCGACTGGCGAATCAAGTTGTATGTTCCGCCGACGAGCCCCAGGGCCAAGCCGATCAGCAATCCCCAGGGGCCGGTGTGAAAGTGCCGGTCCCACCAATACCCGGCGAGAGTGAATCCGGCGACCGCAGCGGCAAGCTCGATGCCGATACCGGACAATTTCGTCCAGTTTCCTCGCTGTTGCGGTTCCTCAGCCATCGCGGGTCGCTCCGGACCGCCCGACACACACACCATCTCTCCTCGGCGGGCGGAGCATAGCAACTTCCCAACCCCGGTTCAAGGGAGCTTGTGATTTTTGTCACAAAGTCTCGCTCGGGGCGGAGATGAGTCCGGCAGGCCGCGATTGAGGCTGGCCGCCTCCGAGAAGAGGCCGGGTTGACCGCCGAGCAGACATCGCGGTAGAAACAAGCGCCCGTCGGACCTAGGAGCCTACGCGGCAGAAAGGCCGAGGCAAGGACACAAGGGACATCAAGGACACCAAGGACAGAGAATCAGCAGTCTCTGTCGTATCTTTCGTCCTTGCAGTCCTTTATGTCCCTATGCCCTTGCTTTTCCGGGCTCGCAGACGCTTTCTGCCGCGCAGTCTCCTAGCTCTCGTTCCGGACGGGGAAAACTCTATGCGGATTTCTTGAGGGCGTTCAGCGTCACTTCAGCCAGAAAGGCAGACCGGGTCAATCCGCGGGAGCTGGCGCGCGCATCGACCTCCCGGAGGGTGGTCTCGGGCAGCGCGAGGTCGAGATGAACCGTCTCGGTCGGCTGCGCCGGCACGGTGACCAGCAGAGCGATCGTCTGCCGGTTCTCCGGATCGGCCATGATCTCTTCGAGCCCGCTTGGAGCGGGAATCGGGTCGCCGTCGGCGATCATTCCCTCGAGATGGAGCTCGAGGGCTTCCTCGGCCATCGCCTGCGCCTCTTCCAGATCCTTCCCGGCAGAGACGCAACCCGGAAAGTCGGGAAACTCAACACCGTAGTCTGTATCCGGTTCCTTCCGCAAGAGAGCGATGTAGGACCGCATTGTGTTCTCCTTAGAAGAGCTTGATTCCCGCCTGCCGTTCGATGCTCTTCAGGGTGCCGCGCGTTACCTCCTGCCATACTGCCGACCGTTGAGCGTCGCGTCGGATGCCATGGCGGAGAGTGGATACCGCGCCAGGATATCCTAGGTTCAGGCCTTGTTTTGCGCCGTCGCAAGTAGTGACGCCAAAGTCGTAACGACGCCCGAAGCGGACGAGGGCTCCCGTGGGCACGGGACGGCCAGCCTCAGCCGCCGGCCCGATGGCGAGCGGTCGGGAAAGGAGGAGGCAGCACAGGTTGAATTGTCGCCGCCGCGCAGGGAGGGTTGCCAGCGGCCGGCCAGGAGAGCCTCTGAGCTCTCCGTGACGTGGAGCCGGCACCGCCTCCTCTTCCCCATCGGCCTGCGAACCTTCGCCATGCGCTCATTGCTCTCTCGGGAGCGCTTCTCGGACGAGACAGGAAGGATCCGGAACGCTCGGACCGCGAGCACTGCGGCAGGAGTGGGACTCTCAACGTCAGAGGGTGGGACTCTCAACGTGGGACTCTCAACGGCGGAGGGTGGGACTCTCAATGACAGAGAGTAGGAGTCTCAGCGGCTGCGTATCCCACTCTCTGTGGCTGAGAGTCGGAGTCTCAGTGGCAGAGAGTGGGACCCTTTGCCGTTGAGAGTGGGACTCTCGATGGCAAAGAGTGGGACTCTCAGAAGCAGAGAGTCGGAGCGCCAGCGCTGTGCGTCGAGCTCCTCGGAGCTGACTCGGGCTCGGCTCGAGAACCGGGCCACGGCCTGGAAACCGGCCGGACCGAAGTATAGCCGACGACGAGGGGACCAGGTTCTGAAGGGGCGGGCTGTCTGGGTTAAGATCAGATGGTCAGCTCTGAAGCGCCTCCTCCAAACCGACCTGATCTGATCCACATTCGGAGAAAAGACATGTCCCGCCGCCTCGCATCTGCCGTGCTCCTCCTGCTCCTCGTCCTGCCGTTTTCCATCGCCCCGGGCCGTGCGGCCGACGGTGCTCTCGACCATCTGGCGTGGGCACGGCGGCTGGTCGCCGGTGTGACCCCGGAGACGAACATCTACGCATCGCGGCCGACGGTCGTCACCTGGAGCGGAGTGAACGGCGCGACGGAGACGCGGAACCGGACCGTCTGCAGCGCTCTCGTCGCTCAACTGTTCAGGCAGGCTTACGGCTACCGGGCCGCCGATTTCGAGTCCTGGCTCGGCGGCCGTTTCCCGCGCGCCGCCGGCTTCCACGGCGCCATCGCCGGCGGCCATGGCTTCGACCTCGTCCGCCGGGTCGAGGACATCCGGCCGGGCGACGTGCTGGCGATCAAGTACCCGCCGGGGAGCCATCCCACCGGCCATGTGCTGCTCGCCGCCTCGCGGCCTGAGCCGCGGCGCGCGACGGAGCCGGTCGTCCCGGGCACCGTGCAGTACGAGCTGACCGTCATCGACTCGTCGCACACCGGCCACGGTCCCACCGATACCCGCCACTACGCGAAAGGCAAGTTCCACACCGGCGTGGGAGAGGGACTCTTCCGCCTCTACGCCGGCCCCGACGGCAAGATCGCCGGCTACTCCTGGAGCGTCACCAAGGCTTCCGAGTTCTACGCGCCCGGCGAACGCGAGCTGGTGATCGGCCGCCTGAATCATAAGGTCAAGCCGACCGGCCACCCCGGCAAAGTCGACGCCGAGCAGGGCGACGAGTCCGGCGATGACGACGACGCGGCGCCGGGAGGCTCGCGCTAGCGGCGCGGGCTGCTCAGTCGGTGAGGATGCGCAGCAGCGGCGACGGAGCGTCGCAGAGGATGTCGTGGGGCACCGAGATCCGGCGGTCCAGGATCTCGACCTGCCGTCCGACCAGGTCGGCCAGGGTGGTCGTCGAGAGGATGCGCTCCACCGCCAGCTTCACTTCGAGGAACACCTCGCGGATGGCGCAGTGCTGCGGGCCGACGTCGATCTTGCAGGGCAGCGCCAGGATCTGATCGATCGACGTGGTCTGCCCTTCGAGGATCATGAGGATCTGCTTCAGGCTGATCTCGCTGGCCGGACGCTCCAGCACGTGCCCGCCCTGCGGGCCGCGGTTGGAGTGGATCAGCCCTTCCTTGGAGAGCACGGCCAGGATCTGGCGCAGGTAGGGCTCCGGGATGTCCTGGTGGCCGGCGATCTCGTGGCTGGTGACCGGCCCATGGTCACTGTGCATCGCGATGTAGAGCATCGCGCGGATCCCGTACTCGCCTTTTGTGGAGATTTTCATCGTAAGCTGGCCAACGAGCCCTCAGTCTACCACGAGCAGGCCGGGCAGTGGCGCCAGGTCGTGCAGGTCGCCCCCCTTGCCAACACCGCGGCGGCGATCGAGGAGCAGGGCGTGCAGGCCGGCCGCTGCCGCCCCCTCGGCGTCCTCCACCTTGCCGTCGCCCACATGCAGGGCCGCGGCCGGCTCCACTTTCAGGCGGCCCAGGGCGGAGAGGAAGATGCGGGGGTCCGGCTTCTCGACGCCCACCTCCGACGAGTACACGATCGCGTCGAACGACCGCGCCAGGCCGAGACTCTCCAGGAGGTCCGGCAGGCGCGGGTCCCAGTTGCTCACCACCGCCAGCCGCAGTCCGCGGGCGCGGAGCCGCGCCAGCACCGCGGGCACCTCGGGAAAGACCTCCCAAGCTTCCGGCGTCGCGAAGCGGTAGAACAGCTCGGCGGCGGCGAACGGAGAAGGCGGCGGCGCCTCCAGGCGTTCGCACATCCGTTCCAGGAACCGCTTCCACCAACCGCGCGGCCCGCCGGGATGCGCCGTAAAGCGGTCGCGGCCCCGCTCGGCGAGGCAGGCGAGCTCCTGCCAGACCTCACGCACGAGGCGCGCCGCCGCGTCCGGAGTCACCGTGACCCCATGCCGGCTCAGCACCTCCGCGTAGAGCTCGCCGAGCTGCGGCGAGTGGATCAGCGTATTGGTGACGTCAAACGTCACGGCTTCGATCGTCTGAATCCTCTGGACCTTCATCGGGACCAGGATACCGCAGCGCCGTTGCGCAGTTGTGGTAGCTTTTCGCGTCAATGCTCTCCCGTCTCGCTCCCCGTCTCACTCCAACGCCGCGCGCCGCCGTGGCCCTGCTTCTCTTCTCCGCCTGGCTCGCCCTCCTCTTTACAGGCCACGCCGGAGGAGGTGCTGTCCATCTGCTGCTGCTCGCGGCCCTGGCAATCTTCCCGTGGAAGGCGGCGGATCCGCCGGTGTGAGGGATTGATAACCCTCGCCGTGAGGGTTATCATCATGATCCTTGGTGGATTGATATCCCTCACCATGAGGGATGGAAATCAGATATCCCTCATGATCTTCGCGCCGCCGCCCCTTGATCCCCTGGAATGGAAGGTGCTCGAGCAGATCGAGACCCTGAAGAAGGAGCTCGCCTTCTCGATCACGCCGAGACGGTGGGGCGGCCTCTTGCGGCGGAACACCTTCGCGCGCGCGGTCCAGGGATCGAACAGCATCGAGGGCTACAACGTCACGGTGGACGATGCGATCGCGGCGGTCGCTGGTGAGGAGCCGCTCGACCCGAAGAACGAGGCCTGGTTCGCGGTCGAAGGGTATCGCCTGGCGATGACCTATGTTCTTCAGAAGGCTGGAGATCCATACTTCTCCTACTCAGGCGATCTGCTCCAGTCGCTCCACTTCATGATGATGAGCCATGACCTCACCAGGAACCCGGGTCGGTGGCGCCCGGGCTCGATCTTCATCCGCGACGATGGCACGGGCGAGCAAGTCTATGCCGGTCCTTCCGTGGAGCTGGTGCCGGCTCTCGTCCAGGAGCTGATCGACAGCCTGAACGACAAGTCGGATCAGACGCCCGCCATGGTGCGCGCGGCGATGGGGCATCTGAATCTGGTCCTGATCCACCCGTTTTCGGACGGCAACGGCCGCATGGCACGGTGCCTCCAGACGTTGATCCTGGCCCGCGCCGGAACCAGCGATCCGCAGTTCGCCAGCATCGAGGAATACCTGGGCCGCAACACCCGGGACTATTACGACGTCCTGGCGGAGACCGGAGGAGGCTCATGGCAGCCGGAGCGGGAGACCCGTGGCTGGATCCGCTTCTGCTTGACTGCGCATTTCCGGCAGGCGACCACGTTGCTCCGCCGCTCGCGGCAGCTCCAGCGTATCTGGGACTCCCTGGAGATTGAGACGACGAAGCGCAGCCTGCCCGAGCGGACCATCCTGGCGCTCGCTGACGCGACGGTCGGGCTCAAGGTGCGCAATGCCACCTACCGTGCCGTAGCCGAGATCTCGGATGGCGCGGCGGCTCGCGACCTCAAAGCGCTCGTCGAGGCCGGCTTCCTGGTGCCGGAAGGAGAGAAGCGCGGCCGCTATTACGTGGCCGCGCCGCCGCTGCAGACGATCCGGAAGAACGCCGCGGAGCCCAAGCGCGTTCCAGACCCGTTCAAGGAGTAAGCGCTTCCACCGGGTTGGCCAACACACCGAGGCCGGGGATCTCCACCTCCAGCCGGTCGCCCGGCACGAGCGGACCGACGCCGGCGGGGCTGCCGGTGAGGATGACATCGCCGAGCAGGAGCGTCATCATCCGCGAGGTGTAGACCAGCAAGTCGACGATTCCCCAAGTCATGTCGCGGGTGTGGCCGTGTTGCCGCTCGGTGCCGTTGACCCGGGTGATGACTTCCAGATTCTCCGGATCGGCACCGATCCAGACCGCCGGGCCGAGCGGGCAGAAGGTGTCGAACGACTTGGCGCGGGCGAAGGTGGGATCCTTGCGCTGCAGGTCGCGGGCGGTGACGTCGCAGCAGGCCGTGATGCCGAAGATCGCGCGCCGTGCCTCCTCCTCGGTCGCCCGTTTGAGCCGCGCACCGACCACGACCGCGATCTCCCCCTCGTGCTCGACGCGCTGGCTCTCGGGCGGCACCACCACCGCCTCGCCCGGTCCGATCAACGACGTCGTTGCCTTGAGGAAGATCACCGGCTCCGCCGGCATCGGGCTGCTCAGCTCTTTGACATGCTCTTTGTAGTTGCGGCCAATCCCGACGATCTTTCCGGGGATGACGGGCGCGAGAGGCGCCAGCGGAGGTGACGAAGACGCCGGAGCCTCGCCGAGAACCCAATCCTCGCGAGGTGTCTGAAACGGATCGGACCGCAGAATCCGGAGCGCCCCGCCGGGCATCTCCGCGACAGCGTACTGGCCGGGTGCGACGCGGTAGAGGAACATGGGCCCTATTCTATTGAAGATCCTGATACCTGAACCGCTCCAGCCGCGTCTCCTGTCCACCTCTTTTGACGGAAATCGGCTGCCGGAAGATCGGCCCGGCATGCACGAAGGTGTGGAACTCCCCGTTCTCGCCGCAGGGATCGACTCCCGGGGGCAGGTCGCGCAGCAGGGCTTCGTCGAAGTCGCGGCCGGCGAAGGAGGCGTCGAGGGTCTGGGTGTCGACGCAGACGAGGATCGCCGCGAAGCCCTGGGCGATGAATTCGCGCGCCAGCTCCCTGGTGTCACGGCCCCAGACCGGAAAGAGCGCTTCCATGCCGGCGCCGGCGAGCTTGCTCACGCGGTAGGCGCGGATGTCTTCCAGGAAGAGGTCTCCGAACGCGACACGGCGGATGCCTCGCTGCTGGTGCGGCGCAAGAGCCGCCGCCATCCTCTCTTCGTAGATTTCATTGGTGCAGTCCGGAGGGATCCAGATGATGTGGAGAGGCAGACCGGCCGCGGTCGCCTGGCGCTCCAGAAGGGTCCGCCGGACGCCGTGCATGCTGATGCGGTCGAACTCCTCGGTGACCGTGGTCAGCAATCCGGCCACCTCCACGCCCGGCGTCTGCCGCAGGGCGTGGAGGGAGAGCGAGCTGTCCTTGCCGCCGCTCCAGGAGAGGAGGATGGGCTCGCTCAAGCCGCCCCGCCGGGCGTCTCCGCGACAGCAAATTGGCCGGGTGCGACGCGGTAGAGGAACATGGGAGCCGATTCTAATCGCCGCGAGGCTGTTTCCTCTACCGCAGCGCAATGGCACCGGCGGAGACGGCGGAGAGGCTCCGCCTTGACATCTCGACATTACCAGGGTAACGTCATCTTTATGAAGATCGCCACCTCTCGCGTCACATCTCAAGGGCAGATCTCGGTTCCGCTGGAAGTACGCCGGCGGCTCGGGGTAGCGCCTGGGACGACGATTCAGTGGGAAGCCGAGGGGGACACCGTTGTGGTCAGGCGCGTTGGCAAGCACAGCTTCGCCGATGTCCGCAAGGCTCTCTTCCCGGAAGGCCCACCGGAACCCCGCGATCTGGAGGATCTGAAGAAGGGCATAGAGGACTACGTTCGAGCCAAACATGCGCGCCGTTGACACGAACGTCCTCGTACGTCTCGTCAGCGGCGATGACCCCGCTCAGGTTGCGGCGGCGGAAGAGTACGTCGCGTCAGGGGCGTGGGTCTCGCATGTGGTCCTTGTCGAGTGTGTGTGGGTTTTGAAGTCGGTTTATTCAGTCCCGCATCCTCAATTGGTCGCGGCGATCGAACCTCTCCTTGACCACGAAGCGCTTGTGATTCAGGAGCCTGATGTTGTGGCCGCGGCGCTGGCGATTTTCCGCGAACACCCGAAGGTGCAGTTCTCTGACTGCATGGTTCTTGAGATCGCGCGGAAGGCTGGCCATGTTCCGCTCGGAACTTTCGACCGTACACTGGCGAAGCAGTCTGGTGCCGAGCGGATCTGAAGTATCCAGAAGTTCCGCGGTGACAGTCCGAGTCGCCTACACCAATGGGGGAGCGGCGTCATCGCCTCCGCCAAACCAGCAGCCACAGAAAGAACGGCCCGCCCAGCAGCGCTGTCAGCACGCCCACCGGCAGCTCCGCCGGCGCCATCACCGTCCGTGCCGCGAGATCACAGAGGACGAGGAACGCGCCGCCGCCGAGGACGCAGGCGGGGGCGAGGTAGAGGTGGTCGTAGCCAACCCAGCGGCGCAGGATGTGCGGCACCATCAGGCCCACGAAACCGATCGGACCGGCGACCGCGACGAGGGCGCCGATCATCAGGGAGGTCACCAGCAGGACCTTGAGGCGCAGGCGGATGAGGTCGACGCCGCGGCTCGCCGCCAACTCCTCGCCGGTCAGGAGAAGATTGAGGTCCCAACGCAGGAGCAGGAGCACCAGCGTGCCGCCCAACACCCAGGGCGCCACCCAGAGCACCTCTCCATAGCCGACGACCGCGAGGCCGCCCATCATCCAGCGCACCATGCGGAAGGTCTGCGTCGAGTCGGAGAGGAACTGCAGAAAGAGGATGATGGCCGAGCAGGAGAGCGAGACCGCGATGCCGGCGAGAAGGAGCGTCGAGGTGGAGCTCCGCTGTCCGCGCCGCAGAGCGAGACCGACGACCAGCGCCGTGGCGCCCAGCGCTCCCGCGAAGCTCGCCGGCGCGATCAGCGGCAGGCCGAGGAGCGATTCCGCCACGTCGAGCCGCAGCGCGACCACCGCGCCGAGCGCCGCGCCGCTCGCGACGCCCAGCGTATACGGCTCGGCGAGGTCGTTGCGGAAGAGGGTCTGGAAGCCCAGACCGGAAACCGCGAGACCGGCGCCGGCGAGCAGCGCGAGGAGCACGCGCGGCAGGCGGAGCTGCCAGAAGATCGCCGACGCCGTCGGCTCGCCGTGCAGCACGTCCGCCAGCGAGATCTTTTGCGTTCCCACCAGCGGCGCGGCGACCAGGGCGGCGAGCGCGAGAAGGAGCAGCAGAGTCAGGATCAGGCGCGGATGCGGCCGGCCCGGTGTGCTCGGTCCGCTCATGGCGGAGCCAATTCCAACATGGTGACCGGCCGTTCGCCACCGCGTACGATTTCGAAGCGCGCCCGGAAGAGCTGCTCGAGCAGATCCGGCCGCAGGATCTCCGCCGGTGTGCCGACCGCCAGAATCGTGCCGCCCGCGACCGCCAGCAGCCGGTCGCCGAGCAGCGACGCCAGGTTGAGGTCGTGCGTGGCGAGGACGACGGTGCGGCCCGACTCGGCCTTGAGGCGCAGCAGCAGGCCGGCGAGATCGCTCTGATGCCGGGCGTCGAGATGAATGGTCGGCTCGTCGAGAATCAGCAGCTCGGATTCCTGCGCCAGCGCCGCGGCGATGAAGACCGCCTGCCGTTCGCCGCCCGACAGCTCGTCCACCGGCCGGTCGCGCAGCTCGGTGATGCCCACCAGGCGGAGCGCCTCCGCGACGGCCGCGAAATCCTCGGACCGCGGCGCCATCTGGAACGCCGACAGATGCGGATAGCGGCCGAGGACGACCACCTCCTCCAAGGTCAACGGCAGATGGTCCGGCCGGATCTGCGGCACATAGGCGATGCGCCGCGCCAGCGCCCGCCGCGAGAGAGTCGCAAAGCTTTGCCCTTGATACTCGATCGTACCCGCCACCGGCCGCAGCAGTCCGGTCAGCAGTCGCAGCAATGTCGTCTTGCCGGCGCCGTTCGGTCCCACCACCACCAGGCACTCGCCGCGCCGCACCGCGAAATCCACCGGACCGAGGATGCGCCGCCCGCCTGCCTCCCAGGCAAGGCCGTGAGCGGTGAGCAGGATCTCCGGCGCCTCAGTCATGGCGCAGCCCGTGCGGGGGTGGGGGCGCTGCTCTCCAACGCCGCCCGCATCTCCCGGTAAAGCCGCGGCAGACGGGGCCCCGGAATCACCACATAGTCGCCGGCGAGCACCGCGACGTGCCGCTGCCGCACCGCCGGAGACTGCGGGAGCTGGTCCCAATCCTTGAGCAGTTGCGCGGTGACGTCCGGCGGCAGGGGATCGGAGCGCAGCTCCAGGATCACGTCCGGCGCCCGCGCCATCACTTCCTCCAGGCTGACCTGCGGATACCGTGTCGGTGCGTCGGCGAAGGCGTTGACGCCGCCCATGCGGACCAGCAGATCGTCGAAAAACGTCCCTGGTCCGGCGGCCAGCACGTCCACCAGCCGCCCGGACTGCCGGCCCACGGAGAGCATCACCTTCGGCTTCCAGGAGAGCGGCTGCGGCGCCAGATCCTGCTTCCACTGCGCGGCCAGGCGTTCCCCTTCCGCCGGCACGCCACACCGCCGCGCGATCTCCCGGAACGACTGCTCGACGTCGGCGAGATTCTCATTCTTGACGATCAGCGAGGAGATCCCGACCCGCCCGAGCTTGCCACCGAGGTCCCGTTCGCTCGGAATCAGCACCGCGAGATCGGGCTTCAGCGAGACGATCCGCTCCAGATTGGCATTGAACAGACCGCCGAGCTGCGGCAGCGCCCGCGCCTCCGGCGGCCAGAGGCAGTAGTCGCCGACTCCCACGACCCGCTTGCCGAGACCGAGCGCGAAAAGCGTCTCCTCGACGCTCGGCGTGAGCGCCACGATGCGCTGCGGCGGCGGGGACGATTCCTGGCGGGGGGCGCCCGCCTCCTTCCGGCAGCCGAGGAGAAGCGCCGGAAGGAGGAGGACGG
>DATARD010000072.1:0-1793 GCA_036264355.1 Thermoanaerobaculia bacterium | reverse complement strand
CCGGTTGTCTGCGGAGCAGGGGTATCAGCGCTGCCGCGAGGGGTTCGCCGCGGCCGGCATGCTGTGCGAGCAGGCGCTCGCGACCCTTTATTTGGCGGTGCTCCTGGCCGGCGAGGAACGGACGAGCGAGGTCTGCCAGCTCTGCGGCGAGGTGAGCGAGGTCTTCGACACGCTCGGCATCGCCCGCGAGAGCACCGCGGCCTCCCTGCTCCGCGAGGCCATGGAGTTTCCGAAAGTCGAGCTGTTGAAAACCGTGCTGCACTGCCTGGACCGGGAAGCCCGGCAGCCCGCCCGCCGCGGCACCGGGTAGGAATCCTGCGCGGCAGGAAAAGCCCAGAAGGACATCTTCGGGCACCTTTTCCGACGTAGCGCCTCGTTTGCACCTTGACTTCAGTAAGAGCGCATGTTCCAATAAATTCCATGCGTGGGACCGTCGCACGTTCGGTTTGTACAGGCCTGTTGCTTCTTGGCATCCCGGTTGGATTTGCGATCGCAGGGCGCGATGCTCCTGGCGTGATCTACATGAAAGCGGGGCCGCGAGCAACGCCGGTCTGGATCTCGGCGGAGGAGGCTGCGACTCCGGAGAAGGACGGCCTGCGATGGCAGCTCTTCTCGGAGTCCGACCAAGGCAATCTTCGCCGTTTCATGGCCGAGAGCGAGCGGCTCAAAGGAGAGCGGAAGAGCCGTGGAGCCCCGGAATCCGACTTGGATTGTCCGATCTTCCTCTCGACTCCGGATGAGGGGCGGATCGATCCCAAGCCGAACCGTTCGTTCGCCGACCTTGCCAAGCAGGCGCTTGCCATCTACAGCGGCCGGATCGAAGGCATTTCCCAGGGCTTCTTCGACGGCCTTCCCTCGTCCCTGCTGCGAGTGAAGGTCACGGAAGCGTTCCGGTCCTCGGACCTGGTGGCCAGGGAAGAGGTGTTGATTCCGTATCCCTTCGCCCGATTCAAGGTCGGAGCGTCGACCTACTGTGGCGGCTCCGCGGAGATGTACCAGCCGGCGACCGGAGATCAGGTGCTGGTGTTCATCTACGATCCACCACTCGACGCCGCCCGGACTCTCGTCTATCCCCGCAGCCCGGAGCTCTTTTTCCAAAACTCGGCGGGACACCTCGTCGTCCCAGGGCCTTTGAAGACCGACCGGGATATCGCGGTAGCCGGCAGCCTCGAAAGGTTGGAGAAATTCCTGCGTCCAGGGTTATGAAAGCGAGTCGTTGTCTGATCGCGACCGTGGTCTCGCTGAGCGCGCTCCATGCCGGTGCGGATGAATGCTCACAGCCCAACGGAAATGGGATCTCGAGTGCTGACGTGCTCAACATCTCCGGGGTGAGCAGCGCCGATATCAACACGTCCATTGGTTACTGGTCCGGAGGTTGCCCGGGCTACGGCGCCAGTTTCCCCAGCATGTCGGCAGGAGGGAGTGGAGGCATCTCGGTGAGTGTGACCTACCATACCGGCACCTCGACTCTGGCCTCGGGCAGTTGCGGCCGGACGACGTTCATCCTTCAGGCACCTGGGAATACGGTCACGGGCGCCAACATCGACATCTGGGACCGGCAGGGAAACGGCGTCGCTTGCGTTCTCACCGACACGCTGGCCCACGAGTTGGGGCATGTCCTCGGGCTGGCAGACAACGACACGTCGGCTTGCGTCGGCCATATCATGGGAGGCCGGCCGCCCGGAGGAACCCGGTCGGTCAGCCCCGCCGATTGCGTTGTAGCAGGCCAGAAATGGTCGACGTCCAGTGAAACGTCCCACGGCGGTGCAGGCGGGGCCGGTTGCCCGCCCGTT
>DATARD010000063.1:0-7918 GCA_036264355.1 Thermoanaerobaculia bacterium | reverse complement strand
CCAGGTGAGCGCGCGGTTCCAGGAGTGGACGACGGCGGTGAAGTTCCTTGCGTTCCTGGCCCTCGTGGTCGCAGCGCTCACCCGCGGGCACGCGGCCGGGGCGCTGCCGGCCGCCGCGGCGGAGACGGATGGGCTCACCTTCACCGGCGTCATTCTCGCGCTGCAGGCCGTCGTGATCGCTTACGGCGGCTGGCAGAGCGCGCTCTACTTCACCGAAGAAGACCGTGATCCCGCGCGCCACCTCCCGCGTGCGATGGTCGGCGGCGTCCTCTCGATCATCGCCGTGTATCTGCTGGTCAACCTCGCGCTCCTGAACGTGCTGCCGATTGCGGAGCTCGCGAAGTCGACGCTGCCGGGCGCGGATGCGGCGGCGATCGTCGCCGGCGAGCGGGGAAAGCAGATCATCACGGTGCTCTCGGTGATCTCGCTCCTGCCGCTGCTCAACGCCATCCTGATGATCGGCACGCGGATCCTGTTCGCGATGGGGCGGGACGGGCTCGTCTCGCCGCGCACGGCGTCGGTCAATCCGGGTGGCACGCCCGACGTCGCGACCCTCGTCACGACCGGCGTGGCGGTCCTCCTCATCGCGTCCGGCACGTTCCAGAACCTCATCGCGCTGGCCTCGGTCTTCCTGGCCGTGAACTACTGCGTCTGCTGCCTCGCGCTGGTGGTCTTGCGACGGCGGGAGCCCGGCCTCGCCCGCCCGTTCCGCGCCTGGGGCTATCCCTGGTCGGCCGCCGTCGTCGTCGTGGGCGCGGTCGTGTTTCTGGCCGGCGTGCTGGTGAACGACACCGCGAGCGCGGTGAAGGCGACGGGGTTGCTGGCGTTGGGGCTGGCCGGGCGGGCGGTGGTAACGGCATGGGCCGTCAGATCGAGCAAACGGTAGACAGTCATGTCACGGAATCAGAACATGCATGCTCGGTAACTTCGCCGCGGCTTTCTCGAACGTGACCACCTGCTCGGCGCCCGAGCGCAGATAGTTGCGATGGATGACCCGATCGATGAAACCGGGCTTCGCCGATTCGAGGTTCTGGGTGGCCAGCACCTCCGTCACCTCTCCTGTCCCTTCTACACCCGGAGACGCCAAGAACTCCCGGAGGGCATCCAGAGTGTCCTTCTTGGAAACTCCATAGTGATGTTGTAAAGCGTAGTAGGTCTCGGCCACGACCCAGTCCGACACCAACACCCGATCTCCCGACCGTTCGCGCTCCCGGAGGTAGCGCATGGCTACCAGCGCGAGATCCTGCGGGTCGCCGGTGAGGAGCCGCACAAGGACGGAAGTGTCCAGGCCGACGTTCAGAGATCTCGCTCCGCTGTGATCCCTGCCGCGATGCTCTGGCGGATCGACTCCATGTCGGTCTGTTTCACCCGGCGGGCATACTTCTCCAGGACCCCGAACCAGGTCGGCAGAGGTTCGCCGTCAAGGAGCCGGGCCCCTTGCTGTGCCGCTCTCTTCTTCGCGGCTCCAGCCGGCGCTTTCCGATCCGGATCCAGATATAGACGGAAGAGCTCTTCTGTCACTTCTCGCACGGCTCGCCCTTCGAGAGCGCTTTTCTCCTTGACTTGCCGGTAGAGCTCGTCGGGGATTTCGATCGTGGCCTTCATGGTGTCAGTAAACCGCAATGCTGTAGAGCCGTCAACTACTCACGCCAACCGCAGCTCCCGCTTGATCTCCTGAACCCGCGCTTGGATGTCGCCGCGGTCGAGGGTGCGGAAGCGCTCGGGGAGGAGCTCGCGGCTGGTGGATTCGAGGACGGCGCAGAGGATCTGCATCTCGCGCTCACGGCTGTTGGCGGGGGGGATGAAGTCTCCCAGGGCCTTTTTGAGATGCTCCGGCGCGACTTCCGCCGAGCCGGCGGCCTCGGCTTCCAGGGTGGCCCGCACCAGCACCGCCTCCAGGTCCGATCCCGAGAGGCCGAGGAACTGGTCCTCGGTCGCCACCTCGGAGAGTTTGGTGACCGTCGTCTTGATCCCCAATTTCTTGAGCATCACGGCGTAGATCTCGTCGTACTCCCCCACCGTCTCGGGATAGAAGAGCGGGATGTGCTCCTCGGCGCGGCCCTGGCGCTTGAGGTCGATCGGCAGCAGGTCCGGCCGCGCGGTGATCAGGAACCAGAGGATGCGGCCGCGGTATTGGGTGTCGCCCATGAACGAGGCGATCTGCGCGAAGACGCGGTTCTGGGTGCCCGAGTCGCCTTGCTGGTCGCGGTTGCCGAGCGCGGCGTCGGCCTCGTCGACCACCACGCCGACCGGCGTCAGCGAGGCGAGGATCTTGAGGATGCGCTCCAGGTTGGACTCGGTCGAGCCGACCCACATCGAGCGGAAGTTCTTGAGCTTGACGCACGGGAAGCCGATCTCGTGCGCGAAGCATTCGACGAGGAACGTCTTGGCGCTCCCCACCGGACCGCAGACGAGATACCCCATCGGCACCGCCGCCGGATTGCCGCGGGCGATGGCGCGCGCGGCGCGGCGGAGGCGGTCCTTGACGGCCGGCATGCCGGCGACCATGGAGAGGTCGAAGCGCGGCTCGACGTATTCCAGCAGGCCGAGCCCTTCGCTCTCGATGACCTCCTTCTTCGCCTCCCGCACCCTGTCGCGGGTGAGGATCTCGCCCTCCGCGTCGGCGCCGTCGAGGAGGAGGCCGACCTGCACCCGGGTCATGCCGGCGGTCATTTCGGCGAGACGTTCGGGGGTGAGCTCAGACAGCTTCTCATACCAGCCCGGCGCGCGCACGGCCTGGAGATAGGTCAAGCGCTCGGCGCCGTCCGGACGGACGATCTCGATCTCCTGGGTGGCATGCGAGCGCACCAGCTTCGGGTCCAGCTCGGTCAGGCTCTCGGTGACCAGGACGATGACGACGTTCTTGGCCAGCAGCACCGGGTCTTGCGACCATTTGCGCAGATAGACCAGCACGGCCCGGTCCTCCGGGCTGCGGAAGCCGGCGTCGCCCGCCGGCACGAGCGTCTCGGCGAACGGCAGGAGGAGCGCCACCGGCCGCGCCGGCGTCAGGCACGCGCAGTACCGGAAATAGGAGTCGAGCAGGGCGAAAGAGTTGGCCGCATCGCGCGGCAAGCCGTCCGACCAGTTGGTGCCGTGCACCGAGTCGTAGCTGCGCAGCCGTTCCTGGAAATGGGCACGCGCCTGCGGCGTCGTGAAGCCCAGACCCTCGGCGCGGTTGTAGGTGACGATGGACGGCCAGCCGGCGAGCAGCTCCTGCGAGAGGAAGTCGTCCAGCGACAGAAAACGCAACCCCGCCGAGCCGCGCACCGGCACCAGATCGGCCGGCACGCCGTGCAGCACGAACGTGCACGCCCGCTTGGCACGCACGGCACGCACCAGGCCGCGCGCCCAAGCGGGCAGCGATTCCAGAAACACGGCGGGAGCGTCGGGTGGCGTCACCGCGTTGATCTCAATGCCCTTCCGGCAGCTTCTGCGCCGCCGCCGCGGTGCTGTCGGTGGGGAACGGCGCCGCCTCCTTGACCGCGTCCGGCTTCTTGAGCCCCATCTCCACCTCGAACTCGGAGAGGATGCCCTGCGCTTGGAGCTGGCGGGCCTTGCGCTCGTTCTTGATGCGGTCGACGTCGAGCCCGCCGGTCGCCACTTCCACCGCGGCCGTGGCCTCGGCGGAACGCTGCTTGATCTCGTCGAGGTACTTGTCCGTCGTGGCAGCCGTACCATATTGGTCGAGTTGGGCCAGGGCGCTGGCAGCGCTCTTCAAAACGGCGGCCTTCTTCGACTCCTGGATCGCCTTGCGGCTCTCCTCGATCTTGGCGCGGAGCTTCTGCTTGATGTCGTCGACCGTGAGCTGGGCGTTGTCGAAGGCGTGCTGGGCCGCGGCGAGCTGCTCGTTGGTGGTGGCCAGCTCCTGACGCACCTGTTGCAGCGTCGCGGCGTCGTCCTCGGCGAGGCGGCGCGACTCCGGGCTCCCCTCGGAGAGAGCGGCCTTGATGGAGCTGATGAGCTGCCGTTCCTTGCGCTCCAGCTCCTCTTTCCCCTGCTTCAGGCGGAGCGCCGTGGCCTTCGTGGTGACCAGGATCTGGTTCAGCTTGGGCAGCGTGTTGTTCATCTCCTCGATGGATTCCTGGAGCATGACCTCCGGGTCCTCGGCAAACGAGATGAAGTAACCGATCCAGGACTTGAACACACGCGCGATGCGATCGAACATGGCTTTCTCCTCCCTCTCGCGGAGGGGTCAGGCCGGGCTCTCTTTTTTGTCTGGAGCGGCGGGCACGGACGGAGCGGCCGATCCGGACGATCCGGTGGTGATCGGGTTGGTCTCGACGAACGGCGCCACGGCGTCGAACAGCTTGCGCTCCTCGATGCGCTTGATGACCTGCCAGCGCGCGAAGCGGCCCTCCTCCTCGCCGAGCGCCTTGCGGTTGGCCTCCATCTTCTCGCGGTTGCGCATCGCCAGGGCGTCGATCTCCGCCTGCAGATCGCGGTTCTCTTTCTCGATCTGCTCGGTGCGCGCCTTCAGCTTGGTGCGCAGGAAGTCCTCGAACTTGTCGAGCGCCTGGTCGCGGCGCACCGCGTCCTGCACGACGTCGGTGATCGGCACCGGGCCGCTGGGATTCATCTTGAGGAAGCCGGAGAGCGCGGCGGCCTTCGCCTTCGAATCCAGATTGGCGAACTCCGGCGACGACAGGATCTCGAGCACCTTGTAGGCGCTGTAGCCGTGCGGCGGATCGCTGATCCCGGCGGACTTGAAGATCGCCGCGAAGTCGGGAATCCCGCCCCCTCCTTCGGCCGGCTCGACGGGGAGCGCCTTCTCGTCGATCTCCTTCGGCGGCGGCATGGAGCCGAGGAGGTCACGGATGTCGGCCGGCGGACCGGGAGACGCCGCCTTCGGCGCTTTCGGAGACGCCGGAGACGCCGGAGACGCCGGAGACGCCGCGGCATCGAAGCTGAACCGCGGAGCCGGAGCTCCGGCCGGCGCCGGCAAAGGATCGCCCACGATGGAATCGGGCTCGATCTCGACGATCTTCATCCTGCTCAGGACTTCTTTGAGGCCCATGGCTCGCCCTTTGACCTCCGATAGGAGACGACGGAAAGTGCAACCGACAGCCTATGGCCCGTGCCGAGGGGTGTCAAGAAGCGCCCCTGGCGCGTGGCATGCGGAGAAGGTTATGAAGAGAAACCAGCGAATGCGCAAGCGGATTGATCTCCGCCATCTCCTGCGGGCTCAGCGGGCGGACGCTCTGCACCAACCGCGGCAGCCGCATCGTCGAAGAGTCGCACCCGCGCTCGAGGAACGCCGCGAGAATCCAGCATCCCAGAGTACGGCGCGCGGCGTTCACGGGGATAGTCTATGACATCGTCCCCCTGTCTGGACGTTCTCTCTCCGCTCTGCGTACTCTCTGCAAGAAGGCCGACAGGAAGGAAGGGAGATCCATGATCCGCCGCCGGTTTGTTCCCCGTCTGACCGTTGCTCTGGGACTGATTCTTTGCGCCACCATCGCCGGCACCGCCGGTGCCCAGCCGATCGCCGAAGGGCCGGAGATCGACGGTCCGTCTTTTCTCGGCCTGGGACCACGGACGGCGGCGTTCCGTCCGAACGGCGATCTGCTGCTCTTCGTCCCCGGCTCGTACTGGGACCTCGAAGCCTGCGGACGCGGCTGGGCGCCGTGCGCCGGCAATCCGCTCCAGGTCTCGGCCGCCGACCGCGTCGCACCGGTCCTCGCCACCACCTCCGACATCGGGGAGACGCTGGACGAGCCGCGGCTGTTCAACGCGCCCCAGGCCGCCGCGGGACCGGCCGGCGATCTGATCGTGGTGTGGCAGGACGCGCCGTGGGTCAACATCCGGGTTCCCCAGAGCGCCGGCGGAGACGGTGACGGCGCGGGCATCGCGGCCCGCCTGTTCGACTCTGCCCTCAATCCGAAAGGGCCGGTCTTCCGGATCAACGAGAGCGCGCAAGGCGAGCAGGGAGCGCCCACCGTGGCGCGAAATCCCGCCGGCGGCTTCGTCGTCGCCTGGGAGAGCCAGCCCGTCCATGGAGGACCCTGGCTCGTCGTCGCGAGACGGTTCGACCCCACCGGAGCGCCGCAAGGAGATGAGATCGCGGTGAGCGGCGGAACGGACGGCGATCAGCGGACGCCGGTCGTGGCCCACCGGGCGGGCGGCGGATTCGTGGTCGTCTGGCAGCGCACCGGAGCGGTCAGCGGATCAGGCATCTTCGCGCGCGCCTTCAATGCCGCGGGGCAGCCGCTGGCGGCGGAGACGCGGATCGACGAAGGGGCTGCCTCGGCGGGGGTCGATCCGGCGCTCACCGTGCTTCCCGGCGGAGGCTTCGCCGCCGTCTGGCGGGTGCCGCATGGCGCCGTCTCCGCGCTCCGCGCCCGGCGTCTCGACAGTCTCGGCCGGCCCGTGGGCGCCGCGCTCCAGGTCAATCAGCGCCCAGTCGACTCGACCGGCATCGATCCCGGCCGGCCCAGCGTGGCGGCCGACGCGCACGGAAATTTCCTCACCGTCTGGAGCAATCTCTCCAAAACGCCCGGACAGCCCAGAAGGATCTACTCCACCTTCTTTGATGCCACCGACAGAGCCCTCGCCCGCGAGACCGTCGTGAGCACGCGCATCGACCTGCCGGCGGAGGCGCCGTTCGTCGTCTCGGACGGAGGCAGCGCCTATGCCGTGACCTGGCAGGTATCCACCTCGGACGTGCCCTTCCCCGGCTGGCGTGATCGCACCCGGCGCTTCAACGTCCCCGGCGCGCCGTGCACCGCAAGCCCGGACGCGCTCTGCCTGGGCGGCGGACGGTTCCGCGTCGAAGCCCGTTGGCGGGACCAGCACCGCAACGGCCTCACCGGCGCCGCGGGAGCGGTGCCCTACTCAAACACCACCGGCGAGCTGTGGTTCTTCGATCGCTCCAATCCCGAGCTCCTGGTCAAGATGTTGGACAGCCGCGCCATCAACCACCACTTCTGGTTCTTCTACGGCGTCCTCACCGACGTCGAGCTCTGGCTGCGCGCCGCCGACACCACAACCGGCCGCGTGGGCCTCTACCACAAGGACAGCGGCAAGCTCTGCGGCGCCTCCGACCTCAACACCTTCGCCGCCCCGACCGTCGCCCGGAGCGTCAGTCGCACCGCCGCCTGCGTCCCGGGAGCCACCACCCTCTGCCTGCTCCAAGGGCGCTACGCCGTCAACGTCTCCTGGCGCGTCAACGGCTTCAGGACGGGGAACGGAAAGCCAGTGCCGCAAAGCGACGCCGAAGGAGCCTTCTGGTTCATGGACGCGACCAACCTCGATCTGGCGGTCAAGATGATCGATGGCACCGCCGTGAACGGCAAAATCTGGCTCTTCTACGGCGCCGCGACCGATATCGACTACATCCTCACCGTGACAGACACCATCACGGGCGCTCACAAGAGCTATCACCATGTGTCGGGGAACTTCTGCGGGGGTGCAGATACGGCGGCGTTTTGAGGGGGGCGGGGATGAATGGCCCCATGGTACGATCATGGGCATGCGAGTTATCGAAGCCCGCTACGAAGAAGGACTGCTGAGGCCGGAGACGCCCTTGGCGCTCACGCCAGGCGAGCGAGTTGCACTGATTGTGGTGCGTCATCCGGACCCGAGGCGGTGGAACCTCGAGCGGCTCGCCAAGAGTGGGGCAGAGGATCTGACGCTTGCTGAGCAGGGGCTCGGCGAATGGGCCGACGCGATGGACGCGGAGGATCATGTTTTGAAACAGTGAGAGGTGTGGTGAGTAGGGATTGGGACGCCACCTTAGTCGACGAATTATTACCGCGACCCAAAATTGTTCACCCTACTGCTAACGAGGCTCCGCCTCAGACCGACGAGGTGTAGCCCCCTCCTCCCCCTGTTCTTCGTTTCGAGGGGGCTCCGGTTGAGCGTGGGACCGAGATAGACTCGGTCCCGCTATAGGCCGCAAGCGGCTGGTGGTCCCGAGGGA
>DATARD010000062.1:0-72071 GCA_036264355.1 Thermoanaerobaculia bacterium | reverse complement strand
TCCCTCGGGACCACCAGCCGCTTGCGGCCTATAGCGGGACCGAGTCTATCTCGGTCCCACGCTCAACCGGAGCCCCCTCGAAACGAAGAACAGGGGGAGGAGGGGGCTACACCTCGTCGGTCTGAGGCGGAGCCTCGTTAGGCATCAAGAAGATGCTCGATGATTACGGCATTGCCGAGTTGCAAAACAAGCTTGAAGCCGCGGTTCAATGCAAAAGGACGGCGCCATGAGCGACAAGACGGATCCGCCTCAGGTCAGCGACATTGAGGCTCAGAAGCTCGCCTTCGAGAGAGAGAAGTATCTCATCGAGGAGACATGGAAGAGAAAGACCTTTCTGTGGTCCGTCGTTTCGACCTTGATCGGCTCGGCGGTTTCCGTCGGCATCGCAATGATCAGCATGACAGCGAAGGGAGCTCCGCCAAAAGCTCTTTCTCCGCGTTTGACCGCGGCCACCGTCGAAAACTGCCGCCTCAGCCTTCAACGCCTGCCGACGCTCGCAATGCAGGAGAACCAGACGGTCACAAACCTCCGAGAAGCCGTGGGCCGCCACGTGGCGGACTGTGACCAGGTTCTCGTGGACATGGCCACCTTTCTGGCCGGGAGCGATCGATGAGGTTCCTGGCGGCTTTGCCGCTGGTCACCCTGCTGGCTGTTCCTGACGCCTTGTTCGCCAAGGCTCAGGACACTCCCGTCGCTCCGGCCGGCAAGAAGGTGGATGCCATCGTCGTTATCTGTCAAGAAGGAGACGCCCACGCACCTTCCGCTTGGGACCGGAACATTTTGCTCTCCATCGGCCGCACCCTTCTCCTCAACGGGACTGTGAAATCAATCGGCATCCGCCATGAGCCTTGCGAAGCTCATATGCCTGACGCCACATGCTTCGCCGGGCCGAAGGTGTTGTTATGCAGATCCGCCGCCCTGGAGCGAATCCTCAAGGCATCGGCATGGATGATTGCAACATACATCGGCACGGGGAGAACCAACTATGAGGAGTTTCGCGTCTCGCACCCGAAAGCAGTCGCGAATGCTTTCCGCTACGCCGATGGCGCTCCGGGAACGCCACCGGCAGACAAGCTGGTCGAGGCGATGAGGCTTTCCGAGCTGACCCCGGCTGGCAATTCTCCGCCAGGAAAGGACGATTCTGGAATTGAATCTCTCACAGCCCTATACCAGCACATCGTGGACATCAACATGGCAGTCCTTTTAGGACACGAATCCTTTCATATCTTAGATGCCTGCTTAATCGACCAAGCTTCACTCTCAGAGGAATCCGGTCTCTTCACCAAGGTAGTCGATGTGCAGCTCAAAGGCTCACTGTTCTGCCCGAGGAATCCCACGCTCGTTGAGGTAAAGGCGGATCGCTGCGCGCTGCGTTTTCTCCGCAAGCGGGATCAACGTGCCCAGGCTCACGGCGAAGAAGGAGCTGCCTTCGACTTCACGCGCCGGGCTGCCGCCGACATGGTGGTGTTTCAAATTCTGACAGGATGGAGGCATCTTGAAGGCGAGCCACCCGGAAAAGGACGCGCCGTTGTGCAGAAGCAATATCTCTACGAGTCCCTCAGGGCTTTGCTCATGGCAGCCGAGATCAACGGCCAGCGCCCGAATCCTGCTGCCTGCGGTGAAGCAGCCTCTCTCTTCGTGCACGGTGTTCAAGAAGCATTCAAGGCGTGCAGCCAGGGTGCCGGAGGAATCGTGCCCGATGAAATCCTCGCCAAACTCCCTCGCGGTGTTGAGGAGTCATGGAACGGCAACAAGCCCTGGACCGACCAGTCCTGGAGTTGCCGGATTGATGGTGATCGCAGTGGCATAGAGAAGACCTCGCCGCCTGGCGAGCGTGAATGAGAACGCCCAGTCGTCGATCGGCGCCTGGAGGGGCCGTGGCGTCGCTCGCCGGCAAAGTCCTGAGCTCGCTGGTTCCAGCCCGCCTAGTCGGCCCAGAGCGCCTCTCCGGTCTGAAGTGGCGCTTCGAGCCCGCCATCCTCGCCGGGCGCATTGAGCTGAGCTCAGGCATCACTCCCCATTCAACTTGCCCTGGGGCGGATTCAACTTGCCCTGGGACGGATTCCCATCGAGGGCAGATCCCTGGCCGAGATCGAGGGCTTTGCCGCCCAGCGCCGGCACGCCGTCCGATTCCCCGCCGTTCGCGGAGTGGGGATCGAGAAACACGGCAATGATAAGCTCCGCCGCATGACCACCGTCTACGATTTCTCCGCCCAGACGATCGACGGGCAACCTCAGAGCCTCGACGCCTACCGCGGCAAGGTGCTGCTCATCGTCAACGTCGCGAGCCAGTGCGGCTTCACGCCGCAGTACACCGGCCTCGAAGCGCTCTACCGCAAGCACAAAGAGGAAGGGCTCGCCGTCCTCGGCTTCCCCTGCGACCAGTTCGGCCACCAGGAGCCGGGCGACGCGGAGGAGATCAAGAAGTTCTGCTCGCTCCGCTATGACGTCACCTTCCCGCTGTTTGCCAAGGTCCACGTCAACGGCGACGACGCGCACCCGCTGTACAAGTTCCTCAAGACGGAAAAGAAGGGCCTGCTCGGCAGCGAAGCGATCAAGTGGAACTTCACCAAGTTTCTGGTGGATAAAAACGGCCACGTGGTGAAACGCTACGCGCCGCAGGACAAGCCGGAAAGCCTGGAGAAGGATCTGGAGCCGCTTCTGGAAGCACCGACGGAGACCAAATGACCGCGCCGACGACCCATCCGAGCCCCACTGAGTATCCCGATTATTACGGGCGCTACATCGCTCAGGTTCCGCAGGGAAACGTCCTCGACATCCTGCAGCAGGGGCACGACGCCACCCTGGCCCTCCTCGGCGGCGCCGCCGCGCGGGCCGACTTCCGCTATGCGCCCGGCAAGTGGAGCCTCAAGGAGGTCGTCGGCCACGTCATCGACGCCGAGCGCATCTTCGCCTACCGCGCTCTCCGCTTCGCCCGCAACGACAAGACGCCGCTCCCCGGCTTCGAGCAGGACGACTACATGGCCTATGCGAACTTCTCCCAGCGCGAGCTGAGCGATCTCGCCCGCGAATTCGATTGCGTGCGGCAGGCGAGCCTTTTTCTCTTCCGCAACCTGGACGCCGCGGCCTGGGAGCGGCGGGGCACCGCGAGCACCGGCGAATTCACCGTGCGGGCCATGGCATACATCACCGCCGGTCACGAGATCCATCACCGCCGGATCATCGAAGCCAAGTATCTTTGACCGCACCTTCATCACGAGACGACGAGCCATGTCGAATCAGCGCTCTTTCCGCTCAGCTTCCTGGCTGATCGCGGCTGTTCTGTTCCTGGCGGCCTGTACCTGCCAGGCGGCGGCCCCGCAAGCCGTTCCCGCCGCGACTAACGCGGCACGCCGTGATGTCGAATCTGCGATGCAGCAGTACACCACTCTCCTGCGGACAGGTCCGGTCGACGCGCAGGTCGCGCTCTTCACGCAAGACGGCGAGCTGCTCGAGCCCGGCATGGCTCCGCTCCACGGTCGCGACGCGATCAAGGCGTTCCTGGCTCCCATCGCCGCCAAGTACGAGGTCCAGTCGGCGGCATCGACGTCGGACTCTGTCGAGGTTTTCGGCGACGCCGCCTACCAATGGGGCACCTACACCCAGCAGGCGGGCGAGCGCGGCAAGCCAGGAGCCGACTACACCGGCCGCTACGTGGCCTCCTGGCGCCGCGAGGCCGACGGGCACTGGCGGATCTCCCGGTTCCTCGTGCAACCGTTCCCGTCCGGCGTGCACTGAAACGAGATCGCACATGAAGATCGGCGCCATCCTGTTTCCGCGCATGGATCAGACCGATTTCACCGGTCCGTTCGAAGTCCTGTCGCGCGTCCCGGAATCCACCTTCTACGTGCTGGGGAAGGACAAGACGCCGATCCGCGATGCGAAAGGGTTGATCCTCACTCCGGAGATGACGCTCGCGGAAGCGCCGCAGCTCGATCTCCTCGTCATTCCCGGTGGCTTCGGGGTCAACGCGCTGATGGAAGACGACGAGGTGCTGGCGTTCGTTCGAGCCCAGGCGGCCGGCGCGCGCCTGCTGCTCTCCGTCTGCACCGGCGCCTTGATCTGCGGCGCCGCCGGGCTCCTCCGCGGCCGGCGGGTGACGACGCACTGGGCCTCGCACCACCTGCTCGCTGAGTTCGGAGCGATCCCGGTCGATCAGCGCGTCGTGGTCGACGGCAACTACGTCAGCACCGCCGGAGTGACCGCCGGGTTCGACGGCTCGCTGACCGCCGTCTCCCTGCTCTGCGGACAACGCACGGCGGAAGAAATCCAGCTCTACCTCGAATACGCCCCCGAGCCGCCATTCCACAGCGGCACGCCGGCCACCGCGCCGCCGGAGGTTCTGGACGCCGCCCGGAAAGGCTTGCGCGAGACGACGGAGGCCCGGCTCGCGATCGTGCGGCGGGTGGTGGCAAGGAGCTCCCTCTGATGGACGACACCCCGCTGCGGTGGTACCAACGCCCCTCGACCTATCTCCTGCTCGCCATCCCCGTGCTGATCCTGGGGGTCCTGTTCTCCGCCTCCGCGGGCGTTCTCAGCCAGCATTACCGGACCTACTTCATCCCATCCGCCGCCATGGAGCCGACGCTCCAGATCGGCGACCACTTCTTCGTCGACAACTGGGCCTATCGCAAGAAACCACTGCAACGCGGCGATGTGATCGTGTTCCGCTCCCCGGAAAATCCGTCGATCACTATCGTCAGCCGGTGCATCGCCGTCGGTGGTGACAGCGTGGAGATCCGCGACAAGCGCCTGTCGATCAACGGCCAGCCGGTCGCCGAGCCTTACGCCCGGTACGTCGATCCAACGGTGCACCAGAATGATGGTCTGACATCATTTGGAAAACGCGATCAGCTCCGCGCATCCAAAGTGCCTCCGGATTCCTGCTACGTCCTGGGTGACAATCGAGACAACAGCTACGACAGCCGCTTCTGGGGAAGCGTCCACAACTCTCTTCTCAGAGGTCAGGCGCTTTATATCTATTGGGCCAAGGACAGGTCGAAGATCGGCCGGCGGATCCGCTGACGAGAGATCACAAAAGGATCGAGATGAAAAAGAACGACGATGTCTTCCCCGACCTGGCGCTTCTCCGAGGTGTCGTCGCTCCGGAAATCCTCCAAGCTGCCGAGACGGCCTCCCGCAAGCTCCGCGAAGCGGAAATCCCTCACGCGCTTGCCGGCGGCTTGGCGGTCGGCGCACACGGCTATCCCCGGACCACAGATGACGTGGACTTTCTCGTCGGTGACGAAGCTTTTGAGAAGCATGCCGGAGGGCTTGTCACCTTGAAGCTGCCGCTCATCTCGATCGGAGGGGTCAGGATTGATTTCGTCTCGATGGACGACAGTCAGCAGGAGCGAGCTGATGCGAGAGAAGCTGTGGATCACCCACCACTCAGCCAGGACTTGCCGGTGGTCTCTCTCCCGATGCTCATCTACATGAAGCTCAAAGCCGGACGCCAGAAGGACATCGCCGATGTCGTGGAGCTTCTGAAGCGCGGGCGCATCGAGATCCAGGCCGTCGACCAGTACCTCCAGGAGCACGCACCGCAACAGGTTCGCAGATGGGAGCGCACGAAGGAGATCGCGGCCAGCGAGGAATGAGGGCGGCTGCCCTTACCGCGGCGCCGGCTTCGCCCCGCCGTCCACAAACCGCAACATCGGCTCCATCCGCTCGGCCCAGGCGATCTCGTCGTGGGCGGCGCCTTTGGCTTCGACGTAGGCGAGATCGACGCCGAGCTTCCAGCCCTTGGCGATCAGGGCGTCCCGCAGGCGGCGGGTGTCGGCGACATCGTCGTCTCCTTCGGCGGTGCCGATGTCCACCCAGATGCGCTGTCCCGTCTTCGCCGGCAGAGCGGCGACCGCCTTCAGGATGACGCGGTCGTCCCACCAGACCGAGGGCGAGACGGCGAGGAGCGTGCCGCCGAAGGTCTGCGGATATTTGAGCCCCAGGTAGAGGGTCACCAGGCCGCCGAAGGAGGAGCCGCCGAGGGAGGTGGCCGCCGCCTCGGGACGGGTGCGGTAGGTGCGGTCGATGAACGGCTTGAGCTCCTCCACCAGGAGCCTGCCGTAAAGATCGGCCTTGCCGCCGCCCTTGAGCACGACGCCGTCCTCGCGTTTGAATTCGACGTAGGTCGGCGTGTACTCATCCCTCCGCACGTCGGAGTCGGCGCTAGCGACGCCCACGACGATCAGCGGACCGATGGCGCCGGAGCGGATCAGGCGCTCGGCCGTCTCATCCACCTGCCACTCCATGCCCGCGTGGACGGCGTCGAACAGGTTCTGTCCGTCGTGCATGTAGAGGACCGGATAGCGGCGCGTCAAGTCCTTCTCATAGTCTGGAGGCAGGTAGACAATGACGTCGCGCGGCTCGAGGAACTTGGACTGGAACGCCGGATGGGCCCGGAAGGTTCCGGTGCGCTGCGGCATGATGGGCGGCGGCGGCTCGTCGAAGACCCGCCGCCCGGTCTGCGCCGGCGCATCGAGAGCCACCAGCCGGTTGCGCCCCTCTTCCCATCCATCATCCGAATGTCCCGTCCTCTCAACCTTGTACTTGTACGGCACCGCCTGGCCTCCGAACGGGCGCTTCCGGAACGTGACGGTCACCGAATAGACGCCATCGCCCTTGGCATCGAGGGCCGGCGTCGTCTTCATCCACGAAAGCGGCTCGATCCCGCCGCGGACGCCCACCGCGTCCTTCTTTGGATCGAACGTCTTCGCCGCGATCTGGGGCCGCATGTCGATGACGAACGAGACGGACCACACCGGGGCGGCCTTCGGGGCAGAGGCCACAACTGCCGCGAAGCCCAGGAGCACGCAGGCGCAAAACCAGGCGGAGGTGTTCATGGATTCTGAGTCTAGCTGAAATGAAGTCTCGTAGAATCGGGCCATGCAATTCTCGCCCTCTGAGATGGCCATATTCGGACTTGGCGACAGCCGGAATTCGTTGACAACCAGAGAATGCTGAGAGTAGGGTGGAGCCATCGATGGGATAGGCGATGCTCGAAACGACGCTCCTCGCCAAGTTGATCACCTTCGCCGGCGCTCTCCTGACCTGCGGCTTCTTTGGCGTCGTGGCGCTGAAGATCGTCACTGGAGAGATGTCTCTCGCGCACCTGCTCGACGCTAAAGACGGCACGCCTAATGGATCATACTCCCCGGCGCGCCTGCAGCTCTTGATCTTCACCGTCGTCGTGGCGGCCAACTATCTGCACGGCGTGATTACCAATCCCCAGCAGAATTCGCTGCCAGACCTCCCGATGAGCGTAGTCGCCGCGCTCGGCGGCAGCCATGCCGTGTACCTCGGCAGCAAGGCGTTCTCCACTTTCGTAAAACCTCTGCTCAAGAAACCTGAATAAGGAGCTGATTGTGATGACCGAGAGGAAGAATACAGTTCTTGACTCGCTCATCCCGGCGATCTGTTTCGTCCTGGCGCTGGCGACGGTGGTGATTGTCTATTTCCTCCATCAAGAGGGCACGGCGCTCCAGCGGCTGATGATCGTCGTCGGGTACATCATCGTGATCCTCATCTTCTTCTTCGGTCTCATGGTGCTCATGGCCATTGCTACGAACAAGATCGATCTCTCAGGACTGCTGTGCGAGCCGACCGAAAACAAGGCGAGCATGTCCCGGTTCCAGCTTCTCATCTTCACGTTCGTGATCGCCTTCAGCCTCATCCTCATCATCCTTTCGGGCGATTCTCCGAAGTTCCCGGACATCCCCACCAGCATCCTGACGCTCCTTGGTATCAGCGCGAGCACCTATGCGGTGAGCAAAGGAATCCAGAAGAGCGGCGAGGATGCAGCGGAGGACGGGGGGCAGCCGGCCGCAGCCCATCAGACTGTTTCCACGACGCAGGACCCGGCGACGGGGAAGGTGACGACGACCGTGCACAACCATTCCACCGGGCAATCGACGACCACGGTGCATGATCCCGCCAGCGGACAGACGATGACGGCGGTTCACAACCCGACCACGGTGACGACCACGACCACGGTCGATCCCCCTCCCTCCAAACCGACCGTCTGAGAGGCAGCGAGGAGGTCATTATGGCAGCCAGGCCAAAGCCGCTCCCTCCCCCTGAGGACCAGCCACCGCCCGGAGGCAGGCGGCGCCGCGCTCCCGGAGTTGTCGCCCGCCGGGTCGCGCCCTTCGTTCCACTGGCTCTGGGGCTCATCGCCCAGAACGCTCTCGGACCCCAGACCGCCAAGCCGACCGACTTCCTGGCCACGGCCTGCGCCGCGGACATTACGGGTTATGAAGAGTGTCATAACGAATATCCCACCGGCTGCTCGAAAGCCGCCAAATATGACGGCTATCTGAACGAGTTGAAGAACCTCGCCCTCTCTCCCGGAAAGCCGCCGGCAAACTGGCTTTCGCAGCTCAGAGATTTCACCGACCTCGACCAGAAGCTGCCGCACGACCTGACGAGAAACAACCACGCGCAGTTCGGTGACGTCTTGAAGAAGGACCTGGGAGAGGGCAACGTTGTCGGGGCGATCGGCTATCTTTACTACGCCCAGAAAGGTGGTACGAGCGAAAGCTCCAACTGCCAGCTCGGTGGCCCCAACGACATCGATTTTCACATCGGCATAGGCTTCGACGCCACCCTCGCCGACAAGCTGGCGAAGAAGGAAAAACTGACCGACGACGAGAAAAAGGCCATGACGCAGGAGAGCGTCATTGTCGAGATGACCCCGCACTGGCGGGCTCGGTTCAAGCCGGAATGGTCGCTCGCTCTCCTCAAGCCTGCCATTGGCCACCAGGTGCGCCTTACCGGGCAGTTCCTCGTCGATAACGAGCACTATGACACCAAGGACGACTGTGCCATCAAGGGAGCCAACCCCGACACATGCTGGCGGGCGAGTGTCTGGGAGCTCCATCCGGTGACCGGGTTCGAGGTCTGCAGCAGCGGAGACAATTGCACCCAGGAGGGCGCCGGTTGGGTAGAGCTTGAAGAGTACAAGCCTACCGCCGGAAGCACTCCTTGAGCCGACGACAATCCATCCCCCCTGGAGCTTGCGGAGCTTCCGCTCCCCGAGCCCGGCGCCGGCGAGGTCCGCCTCCGCGTCGCCGTCTGCGGCGTCTGCCATACCGACCTGGACGAGATCGAAGGGCGGACGCCGCCGCAGCATCTTCCCGTCGTGCTCGGCCATCAGGTCGTCGGAACGGTCGACGCGCTCGGCGCCGGGGCCGAGGGTCTCCATCCGGGCGACCGCGTCGGCGTTCCGTGGATCTGTTCGGCGTGCGGGCCGGCTTGGCAGCCGATCCTCGAAGCGTTGCGCCACCTGGAGCCCGGCGGCCGGCTGGTGATCAACGCGATCCGCAAGGAGGAACGGGACAAGGACATCCTCCCTGCGCCTGGACTATCCGGCGCACCTCTGGCAGGAGAAGGAGATCAAGAGCGTGGCGAACGTCGCCCGGGCGGACGTCCGCGAGTTTCTGAAGCTGGCCGCCGAGATCCCCTTGCGCCCCGCGTCTTGAGCGGACAGGATCTTTCCCTGCCCCAATGGGTAGGCGGAGCCAGTCGATGGGTGGCGGGTCCACACCGGATCGCTCGACGGCACCACCACCACCCTCGCGCGCCTCAATCTGGCTTCTGACCGGCGCCGGCCGGCTGCCGCTTACCATCCTGGGTGATCACGATCTTCTCATCCTGGGCCTCAATCCTGTTTAGACCGGAAAGCCATTCCGGGGCCCTCTTCACGTTCATTATCCCCCTCCACCAGTCATCTTACAGCGTTCGATTACAGCGTTCGAGGCAGGATCGCCGCCTCACTTCCGCGTCAACAATCCAATCTTCTCCAAAGCCCCGAGATACTCGATGACGGCGCCGACCGGCACCGGTCCGTAAATGGCGGCGACGTCGTCGTGGATCTGGCGCACGGTGCGCCGGCCGTCGACCAGGTTGAGGGTCTCATAGCCGTATTCTTCGCCGCCTCCCCACAAGCCCTGAGTGGCGAGCAGTGCCGGGGTCGCAAGCTTCTTTTCGGCCAGCTTGTCGGCGAGGTAGCTGTAGCCGAAACCGCTCATCGGCCCTTTGGGCGCGGCGGCGCGATGGTAGACGACCGCTTCGTCTCCCTGCGGCGGCGCTGGCGCCGGGCTCTTCTCCCCCACCAGCTTGCGCAGTCCGTCGAGGAATGCCGCCGCGGACTGGTGGATGTCCGGTGAGACGGTTGCGAAAGCGGTGAGCGACTCCACGACTTTTTCTTCGCAGGTGAAGTGGAAGCGCAGCAGGTCGTCGCCGGCCGCTGCCTGTCCGGCAACGCGCAGACGCCCGCGGCGGGCGAGGGCTTCGGCGGTGCGCTCCAGGCTGTGGCGGCGGATGATTTCCCAGAGGCCCGGGACTCGCGCGGCGTCAAGGCCGGCCAGGTAGTAGGCGCTCGCCGCGCCGATGAAGGCGGCGCGCAGGAGCTTGGTGGCGTCGATGTGCGACACCTCGTCGGCGTTGGTGTGGATGTAGCGGTCCGGCCAGTCGTTCAGGTAGATGGCGGGCACGCGCCAGGAGCCCTCGGTCCACACCTGGTGATCGCTCCCCTCGGTGTAGTCGACGATCTCGGCCTGCAGCGCCCGTTTGCTCCCCTCCGGATCGACCAGCGGATAGGGTGCGGCGCCGGTCGCGGCGAAGGTGAAGGACTGGTCGTTGACGAAACGGCCGAAGGCTTCGCCCACGTCGTTGACGAAGGTCGGCAGGCTCTTCGGCGAGCGGGTGACGTGGAAGACCGCCTTGGTGATCTCGGCGTCGCCGCCCACCATGTCCATGTGGATCACCGCCTTGGCGCGCCGCGCGATCTCCGGCCGCGCGTTGAGCAGCACGATGGTTCCTTCGATCTCGGGCGGGAAGACGAAGCGGATGGTGCGCGGCGGCGGTGCGATCTTCTCTTCCCGGATCAGCTTGGCGAGGGTGCGCGCCACTTCGAGGATCGTCGAGCAGCCGCTCGCGTTGTCGTTGGCGCCCGGGCGCAGGTGATCGAGATGGCAGGAGAGGACGATCTCCTCGTCCCGGCGGGCGGGGTCCGCGCCGGGGATCACGCCGGTCGCGATGTCGTAGCTCCCTGGATGCTGGCCGGCTTTCACGCTCGCCCGCAGATGGACCGCGTCACCATGCGACAGCTTCTCCTGCCAGGCCCGCGCCTGCTTCAGGGAGACCATGAAGGCGAAGGTCTTGGGCGGCGGGAAGGTGGCCAGGTGCCCCCAGCGGACCAGCGTTTCGTCTTCCTTCCACCAGGCGGTGACCTGGTTCTGGGCGGCGGAGACGAGCCCGAGGGCGCCGTGCGTCTCGACGGCCAGGGCGTAGGCTGCGCCGGGCTGGCCCGAGACGAGCACGAGCTTCCCCTTCACGTCCTTGCCCGCGTAGTCGGACTCGGCGATGCCCGCACCGGCGTCCACCAGCTCGGCCGCCACCTCGCCGCTCGCGCTGTCCTGCGCCAGAGTGACCGGCCGCGCCTCCCAGGAGGCGACGCGCACGGTGTCCTTCCATCCTCCGTCTGCTTTTTCCTGCTCCCAGAGCTCGGCGAAGTCGGCGTCCCAGGCCGGCCGCGAGCGCTGGGTGCCATAGAAGACCATGCCGTCGGCCGGCAGCTCGATGAGCTCGACGCCGGAGAGCCCGGCCTCCTTGAGCTTGTCGCGCACCCTCTCGGCCGCGGCGCGGAAGCCGCGCGAGCCGCGCATGCGGTGATAGAGCGTGAGCTCCTGCACGGTGCGGCGCGCGGAGGTTCCCGAGACCTCCGCGGCGAGGGCGCGCACCACCGGCTCGGGGAGGAGCGGCGGCGGCGCGGGGGTCTCGTTGACCTGAGCGGCGAGAGATGCGGCGAGACCAACAACGAGACAGACGGCACACAGGACGGACAGGACGAGCGGGCGGCTTCGCATAGCCGCTGATTCTACTCGTAGCGCAGCGCGTCGATCGGATCGAGCATCGCCGCCTTGCGGGCGGGATAGAAACCGAAGGCGATGCCGATGACGGCGGAGAAGACGACGGCGATCGCGATCGCGCGCGGCGGGACGATGGTGACCCAGCCGAACAGGTGCGACAGGGTGCCGGAGGTGACGACGCCGACCAGGACGCCGAGAGCGCCGGAGAGGGCGCAGAGGAGCAGCGCCTCGATCAGGAACTGGCTCTGGATGCTGTTGCGCGTCGCTCCCAGGGCGCGGCGCACGCCGATCTCCCGGGTGCGCTCGGTGACGGTGACGAGCATGATGTTCATGATGCCGATGCCGCCCACCAGGAGCGACACCGAGGCGATGCTCGCCAGCAGCACGGTGAAGGTGCGGCTGGTCTCCTGCTGGGTTTGCAGCAGCTCCTCCGGGCTGCGGATGTTGAAGTCGTCGGCCGCGCCCTCCCGCAGGTGATGGCGCTGGCGCAGCAGGCGCACGATCTGCTCGCGGGCCGGCCGGATCGCTTCCGGCGACACCGCCGAGCACATGATGTCGTCGAGCCAGCTCACCCCTTTGATCTTGTGCATCGCCGTGGTGTAGGGCATGAAGATCGTGTCGTCCTGGTCCTGGCCGGTGGCGGTCTCCCCTTTGGACTTGAGAATGCCGACGACGCGGAACGGCAGGTTGCCGATGCGCACTTTCTTGCCGATCGGGTCCTCGCTGCCGAACAGCATGTCGACCACGGTGCGGCCGAGCAGGCAGACGTTGGCCGACAGCACCACGTCCTGTTGGGTGAAAGAGGCGCCGCGCTCGACTGTCCAACGGCGGATGCTCAGGTACTCCGGCGACACGCCGCGGTAGCTGGTGGGCCAGTTCTGGTTGCCGTAGATCACCTGCGTGCGGGCGTCGGCGTTGGGCGCCACGCTCTTGATCAGCGGGATGCTTTGCAGGATGGCCTGCGCGTCGCGCACGGTGAGCGTCTTGTTGGAGCCGGTGCCGGTGCGCACGCCCTGCACGTTGCGGCTGCCCGCCTCGACCCAGATGAAGTTGTCGCCGAGGTTCTGGAGCTGCTCGCGGATGCGGTTGGAGCCCCCTTCGCCGATGGCGACGGTGCAGATCACGGCGGCGATGCCGATGGTGATCCCCAGCATGGTGAGCGAGGTGCGCAGCTTGTTGGACGACAGGGCGCCCAGCGCTTCGGGAAGGATGGTGCGAAGGTCCATGATCGATCTCCTGCCTCGTCCGCTATGATATGCCGCCGATGTCGCCCATGACACCCAGCTCCAGGAAGAAACTCTGGTCCATCCTCGCCGGAGCCGTGGCCGTGCTCCTCCTCGTCGGTCTCTGGATCAAGAGCCGCGCCGAGCCGGTGCGCTACCTCACCGAGCCGGTGAAGCGCGGCCCCATCACCGCCGCCGTCGAAGCGACCGGAACGATCAATCCGCTGACCACGGTGCCGGTGGGCTCCTACGTGTCGGGGACGGTGAAGCTCCTCTTCGCCGACTTCAACACCCACGTGCAGGCCGGGCAGGTGTTGGCGCAGATCGATCCCGCGGTCTACAAGGCGCAGGTGGACACGGCGCGCGGCAACCTGGCGAGCGCGGAGGCCAGCCTGCGCAACACCCAGGCGAGCCTCGGCTCGCTCCAGGCGGCGACCGAGACCAGCGAAGCGAACGCCGCCAAGCTGGAGGCCGACCTCGCCTATGCCCGGGTCAACGCCCGCCGCCTCGGCAGCCTCTCCAGCCAGGGGCTCATCCCGCTCGATCAGCGCGACCTCAGCCAGTCGACGCTGGCGCAGGCCGAGGCCGCCCTCCGCGCCGCCAAATCGCAGGTCAACCAGACGCGGGCGCAGTACAAGGAGGGGCAGGCGCAGGTCGAGCAGGCGCGCGCCCAGGTAGCCGCCATGAAGGGCGCGCTGGCGCAGGCCGAGGCGAACCTGCGCTACACGACGATCCTCTCCCCCACCGACGGCGTCGTCGTCGCGCGCGCCATCAGCGTCGGCCAGTCGGTCGCCGCCTCGCTCCAGGCGCCCAACCTGTTCACCATCGCGCAGGATCTCCAGCGCATGCAGGTCTACGCCAAGACCGACGAGTCGGACACCGGCTTCATCAAGCCCGGCGGCGACGCCACCTTCCAGGTCGACGCCTTTCCCAACGAGCAGTTCCACGGCCGGGTGAGCGCCATCCGGCTGAACGCCTACATCGTCCAGAACGTCGTGACCTACGACACGATCATCGACTTCGACAACCCCGACGGCCGGCTGCTCCCCGGCGAAACGGCCTACGTGACGATCCCCACCGGCCACGCCGACGACGCGCTCCAGATCCCCAATGCGGCTCTCACCTGGACACCCGATCTGCCACCCGCGGAGCTGCAACGGCTGTATCAGAAAGCCGCCATTCCGGACGCCGCCCACACCACCCATGCCGGCGGCTGGCAGATGGTGTGGAGGCTCGGCCCCGGCGGCGACGCCCCGGAGCCGGTGGCGGTCAAGGCGGGCATCTCCGACTACGCCAAGACAGAGCAGGTCGAAGGGAAGATCCGAGAGGGAGATCACCTGATCACCGGGACGATCACCGCGGGCTCGCCGTCTCCGGCGGCGAAAACCACGCCCGGCCAGCCGAGGCCCGGGCAGCGCCGGTAAAGCGAGGGGCAACGATGAAGACAATGAAGACGATGAAGATATTTGCCTGGGGTCTACTGATCACCCTCTTGGCCGCCGCCGCGCCGGCGCGCAACGACCGCAACGACGAGTTCTTCATCGTCTCCTCGATCGACGCCGCGCACAGCCGGCTCATCCTCAAGCGTCCGACCGACGTCACGGTAACTGTGCGCGTCACCGCCGCCACCCAGATCCGCGACGAGCACGGCCAGGCGAAGAAGCTCGCCGACCTGCGCGCCGGCGACACCGCCTGGATCACCGCCACCCGCGACTCCACCGGCGAGCTGACGGCCATGCTGGTGCGGCTGGGACCGATGACGGTTGAAGAGCTGCAGCGGCGGTATTTGTCGAAGCGTGCTACCCCGTGTACGAGAATGTGTATGGAGATCTCATGAGAACCAGCATCGTGCTCGACGACGACTTGGTCGCCGAGGCTTCCCGGCTCAGCGGAATCAGGACCAGGTCTTGCTCGTGCTCATCGGGAAGTCTGCTGCCCGAGCTCTGGGGCGAGCCCGAGGAGAATTCCTTCGGGGCCCCGGATGTAGCAGAGCCGATACGTGTCTCCGTACTGGACCACTTCGCCGACGAGCTCCGCGCCGTGTTTGGCGAGCCGGGCGAGCACCTCGTCAATGTCCACCACTGTGAACATGACCCGTAGGTAGCCGAGAGCGTTCACCGGGGCGTTCCGGTGATCGGCGACTGTAGGCGGGGTGAGAAATCGCGAGAGCTCGAGTCGGCTGTGGCCGTCGGGGGTCACCATCATGGCGATCTCGACGCGCTGGGAGCCCAGTCCGGTGACGCGCCCGGCCCATTCTCCTTCGACCATGGCTCGCCCTTCGAGCTTCATGCCAAGCTCGGCGAAAAAAGAGATGACTTCCTCGAGGGATTCCACCACGATGCCGACGTTATCCATCCGCTTAAGAGCCATATTGTTTCTTCTCATCTTTGACCGGAAACGTCCGGCATCTGCCATTCACATGGCGTAGAACGGAATGAAAGTGGGCGGTCGCGACATCAAGCAGGAACGTAGGTCAACCTGATCACATCCCCGCTAATCCGGTCATGCGCCATGAGGCGGAGGGGCGGCCGGGGTCCGGCAAAAAATGGCTTGCCGTGACCGAGCACAACGGGATGCAGGTAGATTCGATACTCATCGATCAAGCCAAGCTCGGTGAGGCTGTGCGCCAACTGCGGGCCAGCAACTTCGATCTCCCCGTCGCGCTCGGCCTTCAACTCGCGGATCGCGCCCTCAAGATCATTCCCGACAAGCCTGGCGTTGGGGCCGACCGACTTCAACGAGCGCGAGACGACCCATTTCGGCAGGGTCCGCCACGCCGCCGCGAAGGCATGTTCCTCTGCATCCCATTCAGGATGATCGTCGTCCCAATACCGCATGACCTCATACATCTGGCGACCGTAGACACTGCCTGCCTGCCCCTGAACCTCCTCAATGAAGTGGCGGAAGAGCGCAGGGCTTGGCGCAAACGCGACATGGTCGACGTAGCCGTCCAGGGACTGATTCAATCCGAACACGAGCTTGGCCATACTATTCCGCTTCCTCACGCGGCAAATCCGCGCGGTTTTGAGCATCGTTGATACCTGGGACGTTGCAAGTTGCGCGGCCTAACGCCTTCGCTGCTAACCGGCGGCGTAGCCGGACCTCGCGCTGGCGCCTGCTCCAAGGTTACAACGAAGTGGGCGGCCGTGCAAAGCTATCCGTGGAGAGGTGACACCCGGGAGAGACGCTCGAAATCTTGCGGCGAGAGGTCCCGGTTGACCGGCTGGACCGACAAGATCTGGGCACGCCGGTTACCAGGCCATTGTGATCAGCGACGAAGAGGCTGCCCAGACCTCCCGGGGCCCGGGGCGCCTTCCGCTGGTGCCACGACGTCGCTGTCTACGCTTCGGAGCGAGAGGTTACCCCAACGCCACGCAAGACTCGCTTCCGGTGGGTGGCTAGCCCTTGCCGGGTAGGCCTCGGCCTACAGGGTCCACTACGAAGGGTTTCCGGTTCTGTCTACTGCATTTTCCTTCCCCCCTTCCAGGCTTGGCCTGGCGCGAGGCATCTTTTCCTGGCACGACACCCACGAATGGTCAGGACGACTCCATCGTCAAGGGCTCGGTAGCGGGAGCGCGTAGGGCTCCAGGCCAGCGCGTGACTGGGTGAAATACTTCGCTGGGTTCCGTCACTCAAGAGATGGAGGGCTACGACAGCCCTCCAGCAAACCATCCCTGTGGTCCACTCCAGGAGCTGCGTACAGGGATGAAGGAGCCGCTCCCCGAACCGGCGTCTCTGCACAATCGACTCGTTGAGGCTGCCAATACCGTGAACGTCACGATGCACAACAAAGGAGAGCTCGCATGTTGACCTTCAAACAGTTCCGTCTCCCGCTCTTCGTCGGTTTCGTTTTATTCATCGCGGCCGCGACCGCAAACGCCTTCCCCGTCAGCGGCACCGTCTATTATGAGCATCCGTTCAGCGGGTTGGCGCAGGCACCGAGCTTCACCAATGTCAAGATCTGTTTGGACCCCGGCGGGAGATCCGCCTGTGGCTATTCGCAGACGAGCGGCGCGACGTATAGCTTGGTCGTTCCATACACCGGGACTTATTACGTCTTCATGTCGAACGACCGCGACCAGTGGGGCAGCGATTCCTCGCCGTCATATAACACAGCGAACCATTCGGCCGTCTGCAGCGTCGGCAGCGGCGGCGCCACTTGCAACATCGCCGGCCAGCCGCGCCCGTTGGGCGCGGCCGCAGCGCTGCCGGTCAACGGCGAGGAGCATGCGCCGTTGACGCTACTGTTGAAGTGGCGGCCGGCGACCGACACGGAGCGCAGCGCCTACCCGGCCACGTATGACATCTGGGGACACGGACTCAACGGTACCGACCTCCTGCAGTTTGAGAACATCCCCTGTAATGCCGACGCGAACGGTTTCTGCCAGGTCCGGATGCCGTATGCCATCACCGGCAATACGCTCTACTACTGGCACATCGTCACGAAGCTATTCACCGGCAATTACGCGGAGGCGCTTATTACACGCCGTACGATTACTTCTACGCCACTGATTCTCCCGTCGCCTCATTCATCACGCAGGTCGATCCCAACTCGCTCTATTCTTTCCAGAGCCGTGGCGATGGAACGTTCCTTTCGGCGCAGAACGGCAGATCCTGTGGCAACGGTGAGATGACCCACGGCGCAACGTCGGTCAATGCGAGGCGTTCGTGCTGATCGACGATAACGGCGGCGACATCAACGACGGCGACATCATCCACCTCGGCTCGGGTGGCTACTGGGCGTCGGCGGAGGGTGGCGGCGGTAACCCCGACAGCTACGTGAACGTGAACCGGACCTGGATTCAGTCGTGGGAGACATTCACCATTGAAAAACCTGGTGGAGGCCGCATCCTTAACAGCGACATCGTTTCCATCCGCTCGGTCAATGGCTATTACATGACACCCGAGACCGACAACACGGTGACGTGCAATCGGGCGACCGCCGGCACCTGGGAGCAGTACTGGATTGGCGTTCACTGATTGGATTCCGATTAGCCTTCGTCGTTCCGCTCACCGCCAGCATTCTAAGGAGGACTGTTCGTGCACCGCACCGTGCCGGGAGCGACGCTCAACTTCACCGCCCGATCGCGCAGGACCACCAGTCGCCCCGCGCCGGCCCGGCCCTGGCGGTCATAGCGCATCACGGCGGTGCACAGCAGCGCCATCGCCGCCGGTGTGCTGATCGATGCCGGTGTCCGTTTCCTCCTCGGCCAGCGCGCGGTCCCCGGGCTGCCGGACGGCGCGCCGGTGTGGCCGGTGGCGGCCGTCGCCCTGCTGGCCGCCGCAGCGGTCGCCGCAACGCCGACGAGGTGTCGCACATCGACGCCACCAAGCTGCTGCGCGCCGCCTTCATCGGCGCGGCGACCTATCCGCTCGTCGATCCCGAGGGGAGCAAACAAGACCAGGTCTTGCTCGTGCTCATCGGGAAGTCTGCTGCCCGAGCTCTTGGGCGAGCCCGCAGGAGGTGAAAGTGGTTCGAGACGAAGGCGAAAGCGCAGATCTCGATCTCGTGCAAGCGCTGGGCACGTCCCAGGACGCCGAGGATGATCTCTTCAACGCCACGCTCGGACGCAGAAGAAAGCGGGCTTGAACGGTCCGGACTGTCACCTCGAAGAGACACTTTTCCCGCGGAACATGGCGTAGTGGCCGCATTACCCCCTTAGAAGACGGATTTTGGATCTCCAATCTCACACGTTTTTTGGGTGGAGATGCATTTCATCTCTCCAGACAAGACGCAACTCACCTGCCCCGCCGTCGGTGGGGACTGGCCGATCCGAAACGGCTATACTCCAGTCCGGCCGGTTTTCCAGTCCGTGGCCCGGTCCTGGAGCCGCGGCCGAGCAAGCTCCGGCAGCTCGACGCACAATGCCGGCGCTCCGACTCTCTGCCTCTGAGGGTCCCACTCTTTGCCGTGGAGAGTCCCACTCTCGACGACAAAGAGTCCCACTCCCTGCCGCTGAGACTCCCACCCTCAACCGCAGAGAGTGGGATACTCAGCCGTAGAGACTCCCACCCTCAACCGCAGAGGGTGGGACACTCAGCCGCAGAGACTCCTACCCTCAACGGTTGAGAGTCCCACTCCTGCCGCAGTGCTCGAGGTCCGATTGTTCCGGTTGCTCCAATTCCTGGCCCACAAAGGCTCCCGAGAGAGGAACGAGCGAGGGAGACGGAACGCAGGCCGACGGGGGTAGAGGAGGCGGCGCTGGCGCCACGCCATGGGGAGCTCGGAGGACCTCCTGGCCGACATCCCAACCCTGCGGGCGTCAGCGGACGCTCGATCAAGTCAGGCGGGCGACAGCCTTCAGCCGGCTGACGGCTTGCCGTCCGCGACCTGCTTCTGCACCGAGACCAGCATCTCGTTGAAGGCCTGCTCGACCTCGCCGAGGTGCGGGTCGGAGCGGCGGAAGCGCAGGGAGCGGTCGAGCTTGCCGTCGCGCACGTCTTCGAAGGCGCGGCGGAGAGCGATCATCGGGCCGGCCAGGCGGTGGGTGGTGAAGACCGCGAGGGCGATCACCGCCAGCATGACGAAGAGGGTCTGCAAGCCGAGCACGAGCAGCAGGCGCTGCCGGCCGGCGTCGGTCAGCCGGTCGGCGAGCGACAGGTAGGAGGTGAGGGCGAACACCAGCACCGCCACGATGGTCACCACGAGCCAGAGGCCCGAGAAACGCAAGACGTATGGCAGAGTCAAACGGACACCGGAGCCACGGACCTGCTGGATGCTCGCCATGAGAGACCTCCCTGCTCGGAAAAAGAGATACCCAAGAATAAGCTGGATCTTAGCAGACCTGCCGCAGACTTACTCTTTGACCGCGGCAATCCGGCCCACCACCGGTGCCCCGGACTCGCAGAGCGTCTCGAAATCGATCACCAGGCGGTTCGGCTCGCCGGACGCCGGGTCCAGGTCGACCTCGACGATACGGAACTGGCCTCCCTGCGTGGTCTCGCGGCAGCCGGTGAGGGCGACGGCGAGAACCGGCCGCGACGGCTCGTCCGGATCGAGCGTGGCGTCGGCAAAGAGCGTCCGCGCGAACGGAAAGCCTTGCGGCGGCGCGACCCGCACGTCCCACCCGGAGGCCGAGAGGTCGGCGATCTTCCGCTTGCCCGCGCCGACGCCGGACTCGTCGATGGTGAGCCGCACTCCTTGCCGGACCACCCACCGCGAGCCCTCGTCCACCGGCTCGCCGGCCCGGTTGAGCACACAGAGGAAGGACGGCGCGTCGACGGCGCAGTCCTTGACCAGGTCCGCGATCCGCAGGATCCTGCCCGGCGCGGAGATCTCGTCGGCCGGCATGGTCCAGGCCGGCTGCCGGGCAGCTTCCCTGGCTTCCTGGGGGGACATGGCGGCGGCGGGGCGCAGATTGCCGAAGGCGTCCACCGGCGGCCCGGCAGGCTTGATCACGACGGCCTCCTGCGGCTTCAAGGTCGGCGCGATGTCTCGGTCTCCGGCCATGGAGATCAGCCGGAGCAGCAGGAGCGCGGCGGTGAAGGCGCCGGCCCAGCGCCAGAACCACAGCGTGGAGGAGAACGCTGACTCCAGGGCCGCCGTGCGGTTGCGCCCGCGCTCGGTCAACCGCTCGCAGGCGGCGGCAAAGCGCACGATGAGCACAACGGCCACCACCACGAAGACGGCCGAGGCCACCAGTCCCCAGAACACCGTGCCCACGGGGGACCGAACGAACAGCCGGCCCTTCACCTGCGGCAGGAGGACGGAGAGCAGCAGGACGGCCACCATGCACACCCAGGCGAGGCCCGCGGCAGCGGCGGTACGCATCCACGGCACCGTCCGCGCCAGGATGTCGACGAGGCGGGGCGTCACTTGCCCGAGGCTGACCGGCTCGGCCGGAGGAGTGAACGGGATGGGCCCCGGCGCGGCTGCGGACGCTGGAGTCTCCGGATTGCTCGGCGGCGGCGTCTCCGGATTGTTCGGCGGCGGAGTCTTCTCGGGCGGTATCGTCATCGCCTGACGCCTTCCGCCCCGGGGCGGGCTGCGATCCGTCCGACGAGGACCCAGGCGCCCTGCGGGTCGGCGCAGACGCGTTCGAAATCCGCCTGCACGTCCGCGAGCGTGCCGTTCGCCGCGCGGCTGAGACGATCGATGCGGAAACGGCTGAAAGAACCGGGGCAGGTCTCCTGGGAGAGCGGCAGCGGCGGCGCGGCAATGCGGGGAAGCTCGATGCGGGCCGGCCGGGTGAACGACACGTCGAGGCGCGGCCGTTTCCGCTCCGCCGCGCCGCTCGTTCCCGAAGCGCCCGTCGCTCCCGTATAGAGGCCCGCCAGCAGCGGCCGGCCGAGGGGCGCATCCAAGAGGATCGACCAGGTGCCGCTCGCCGGCACCACCCGCGCCTCGAACGCGAGGCCGGCGGCGCCGCCATTGCCGACGCTCAGCTTCACCGCCCGGCCGCGCAGGACCACCCAGTCGCCCCGCGCCAGGGCCCGGCCTTGGCGGTCATAGCGCACCACGGCGGTGCACAGCAGCGCCGTCTCCCCCTGCGCTCCCTGCGATGGACAGGCGGCCGGCAGATCCTCGAAACGCGGGATCTTGTCCTGGCCGAGACCGCTGGCCGCGGCGCGCAAGGCCGCGTGGCGATGCGCCGAGGTGACGTAGGAGGCGATCAGGGCGACCGCGAAGAGCGAGGCGGTGAGGAGACCGAGCAGGCGCCAGACCGAGCGGTGCAACTGCATCGCCCACTCGATCTCGCGCTCGCCGTCCGGCCCTCCCACCCAGGTGAGCGAGCGGGCGAAACGGAAGACCGGCAGCGCCAGCGCGGCGACCGCGGCGGCGGCCAGCAGGGCGACGGCCGCCACCGGCCACACCGGCGCGCCGGCCGGCAATCCGGAAACCGCGCTCTGGCCGAGGAGGAAACGGACGCCGGTAGCGCTCAGCAGACCGGCGGCGATCAGACACCACAGCGCCAGGAAGAGGGCCCACAGGCGGGCGCTCTGCAGCGCCTTCACCATCGCGGCCGTGACCGGACCGAACCCTTTGGATCCTTTCTCACCGCCGAGCATCGAGGAACCGCCTGAGCACCCGCTGGATCAGCGGCGCATTGCCGGCGGTCTCCTCGTCGAAGGCGATGCCCACGGCGTCGCCCTCGCGCCAGGTGACCGCTCCGGCGACGCGCAGGATCGAGGGGTCGCCAGGCAGGCCGAGGAGGAAGCAGACGGTCTGCTTCACCTGCCACTCGTCCGGTGCGCCGGCGAGCCCGACGCCGCCCAACGACAGGTTTTCGAGGATCATCTCCGACGCCGAGCCGTCGTCGCGGGTGACCAGGGCGGGCACCCGCAGGTGGATGCGCACGTCGCGCTGGCCGGCTAGGCCGAGGAGCGCCGAGACGTTCAGCCCGTGCCGGCGGATCACCTCGGCGCGGAACTTGAGCTCCAGCATCGGGTTGTCGGCCAGCACGGTCACCAGGTCGTGCTTCTCCATGCGCAGCAGGATGGTGGGCATCGAGGCGCGGGCGGAAGCGACGCGACGCGCCTTGTCGTTGAGCAGACCCATCTCGCCGAAGAAGCCGCCCGGCTCGAGACGGGCGAGCACCTGGAGCGGCTTCCCCTTCTCCTCGCGGAACACGGTCACCAGCCCGTCCTTCACCAGATAGAAGGCGTCCACGAGGTCGCCCTCGCGGAAAATGACCTGCTTGGCCGCCACGGCCTCTTCTTGCACGAGCTCTTCCAGGCGCTGGACCTGGTCGTCCTCGAGATCCTTGAAGAGGCTCACGTTCCGCAGGAAGTCTTTGAGCAAGCACCCTCCGTGTCCCATCGGCCCGCCGTCGCGGCGGGCTCCGGGCGCACAATTTTCACGCAGACGCACCGTATTGTCGTGCGTCTCGGGGAATCCGGCAAGCCCGGAGGGCTTCGCCGTGTGAAATGATGCCCTCCGAGCTGCCATGACTGATCGCGAGACCAAGAGCCGCGAGACCGAAAGCCAGGCGTTGCAGCGGCGCAGCCGCGAGCTCGCCATCCTCAACGACGTGGCGCGGGCGCTCAACGCCTCGGTGGACCTGCCGGCGCTGCTCGCCAGGGCGCTCGACAAGGTCGCCGAGCTGCTGGGCCTGAGCACCGGCTGGGTGCTCCTCTTCGCGGAAACCGGCGGCGCGCCCTACCTCGCCGCCGCACAGAACCTTCCGCCGGGTCTCCACGAGCGCCCGGAGCTGATGGCGGGGAGCTGTTACTGCCTCGACTCGTTCTGCGCCGGTGACCTCGACGGCGCCGAGAACGTGGGCGTCGTCTCCTGCAGCCGGCTGCGCAAGCTCGCCCTGGCCCAGGGGAAGACGGCGGGCCTGCGCTATCACGCCAGCGTCCCGCTCCAGATCTCCACCGGTGGCGGGCTCAAGCGGCTGGGCATGCTCAACGTGGCGGGCCCTGAATGGCGCGAGCTCGACGAGAACGCGCTCCGCCTGCTGCGCACCCTTGGCGACATGCTCAGCGTAGGCATCGAACGGGCACGGCTGCACACGCGCCGGCTGGAGGCGGTGCAGACCGAAGAGCGCAACCGCCTCGCCCGCGAGATCCACGACACCATCGCGCAGGACCTCGCGGCCATCGCCTTCCAACTCGAAGCCGCCGAAGCCCTGCTCGCCCGGAACGCGGAGCCGGAGCGCGTCCGGCGGAGCGTCACGGCGGCGCTCGGCCTGACGCGCAAGGGGCTGGAAGAAGCCCGGCGCTCCGTCCTCGACCTGCGCGCCGCGCCGCTCGAAGGGCGCACCCTGCCAGCCGCGCTCGCCGCCCTGGCACGGAGCGCCGCGGAGCCCGGAAGCTCGCCGGAGGTGATTTTTGAAGCGGTGCCAGGCTCTTCGCCGCAGCCGTTGCAGCTACCGCCCGCGATCGAGGCCGGCCTCTACCGCGTCGCCCAGGAGGCGCTCCAGAACGCTCTGCGCCACGCCGCCGCCGCCCGCATCGACCTCCGCCTGGAAACGGACCCCGACCGCGCGCGCCTCATCGTGCTGGACGACGGCCGCGGCTTCGCGCTCGGCGACGCCGGCGACGGACCGGCCACCAGCCACTTCGGTCTCATCGGCATGCGGGAACGGATGCGCCTCCTCGGCGGCACGTTCCGGCTCGAAAGCTCGCCCGGCGCCGGCACCCGCATCACCGCCGAAGCTCCTCTCGCCGCCCACACTCGCCATGCCTGACACCATCCGCATCCTTTTGGCCGACGACCACCCGGTCGTCCGCGACGGCCTCGCGGCCATGCTGTCGACGCAGCCGGACCTCGAAGTCGTCGGCGAGGCCGGCACCGGCGCCGAAGCCGTCGCGCAGGCAGCGCGCCTGCGACCGGACGTCGTGCTGATGGATCTGGAGATGCCCACGCTCGACGGCATCGAAGCGATCCGTCTCCTCCGCGCCGCCGATCCAACCGTGCAAGTCGTCGTCCTGACCGCCTTCGACACCGACGACCGCATCGTCGGAGCCCTGCAAGCCGGAGCGCAGGGCTATCTGCTCAAAGGAGCGCCGCGCGAAGAGATCTTCACCGCCCTGCGCACCGTGAGCGCCGGAGGAGCGCTCATCCTGCCGGTCGTCGCCTCGAAGCTCCTGCGGCAAGTCCGCGCCGCCGAAAGTCCGGACGCTCTCACGCCGCGTGAGAAAGAAGTCCTGGGGCTTGTCGGAGCCGGCCTCGCCAACCGCGACATCGCCACCCGTCTTTCGATCAGCGAGCGGACCGTGAAGTTCCACGTCAGCGCCGTCCTCGCCAAGCTCGGCGCCAAGAACCGCACGCAGGCGGTTCGGATTGCCCGGGAGGGTGGGTTGGTTTGATGCTCGGTGAAGATGGGTGCTTGGCTCTCTGCTGGGCGAAGCCTGAGGCCTCGAACCATTCGCTCTCAGGAGCCGCAGAGGGAGCAGAGGGAAAACAACTCGTTTGCCCAGAAACGCCTGATTAAACGACTAGTCCGGCAAGGCGCCGTCGGCATCTTGGGGCTTGGCGATGCCCTCTCCAAGACCAGCCAAGGCGATGCCGGCGCCGGTCAAAATCTCCAGCGTCTCACGGAATGTCTGCGGCTGCCATTTGTGCCTGCACGCGATGATACCTTCGTCGACATAGTATAGAAACTTCTCAGCATCTCTCATATATAGGTACACCTGCGCAAGGTCGAACATGCTCCACGGAGAGTTGAAGCCCTGCTCGACCTGCTTCTGAAGAGAAGACAGGCTCCGCTTGAGCAGGAGGCGGTGCCCGCTCTCGAGCTCGAATCTCCCCTGCGCATGCGCCTTGAGAGTGATCGCGTTGAGCAGCGGGTAGGTATTCCCCTGCGAAATCTCGACAGCCCGTTGATAAGCTTTGTAAGCCTCCTGCATTTTCCCCTTCCTCTTGAATACACCGCCGAGACTGGAAAGCGCATCGAAATCGATTGGGTTCAGCTCAATTGCTCTGCGTAATAACTGCTCTCCGCTCGGCAACTCCTCTTCCAACTTCCGTATGTTGTCTGCGGTTATCTCCCAATGACGCGCTTTCAGCTCTTTCATGAAGATCTTGTTCTCGGCGATCCCTTTCTCCCGGTAGGCCTCAGCATAGTCAGGTGAAAGGGCGATAATGCGCGCGAAATCGTCGCGTGCCTCGGCAAACTTGCCCTGATCGCGATAAACCAGTCCCCTCTTCATCAGGACAACCGGGTTGTCAGGGCTCGCGGCGAGTGCCTCCTTGAACTTCTCTATGGCTTTCGGCCAAGCCTCCATGCGAAGCGCATTATCGGCTTCGACGAGCAGCGGCTCGATGTTGGGGCGCCGTGGATTGTTCTCGGCTGCGTGCTGCGCCAGCAGCGCAATCCTCACCGGGCTGTCGAGACGATTGTAGGCGAGCGATTCGGTCAAGACGCGTTGAATAAGCTGGACTGATTCGCTGACTTTATCCTCCGGCTCGTACTCATATGGGAAAGCTTTAATCTGGCCGATGTCGAAAGGCGGCGGCCCAGACTCCTGTCGGAAAATGGCGGTACCGGACTCCTGTGCTCGGTGGCGGACGCCAAGCTCGTAGAAGACATTTGCGTTGAGGCCGCTGATGTCGGCCACGGCAAAGCGAGAATATTCAAGGTATTGAAACATCTCCTGACCAATGTGGGCGGTGAAGTAATCTAGGTCCGTGCGACGCGGCTGGAGCTTGCCACCATCGGGCAGGTCCACTGCCTCGATAGCTGGCTTGAAGACATTGTCGTAAATGAAGTCGAAGTCTACTTCCCTGCCTCCGACTGGCTTCTTGCCGAACGGCATAATGACAAAGCAGATTTTGTTATAGTCAATCTCGGCCACAACGCACCTCCTGGAGCTCAGTCTACCGTTTCACTTCGAAACGCCGCTCAGCGATCTTCTGACCGTCTAGCCAGACTTCCGCCCGATAAGCTCCCGGCGGTCGACGGCCCTTCAGCTCGAAGGCCTGGTGCCCCGGTCCGGTCGGAACAGTCTGGTGCTCCTCGGCAACGACAGCTCCCTCAGGGCCTAACCATCGTACCTGCAGGGAACTTCCCGCCGGCAGGGCCTCGACCTGAACCGCGGCGATTACGGGCTGGCCCGGAGCGAACTTTTCCGTCTGCGCCGCCACCGGTATCTCTCCGCCCGAGTCCACCTCACTGCCCAGAGTGACGGTTTCAATGGGTAGGGGCGTGGACTCGGAGGAGGTGGGCTTAGTAGGAGGCTTAGAACTCCGAACGAAGAACATCGGCATCGCCAGAAAAACCACGAGCATCGCGGCAGCCGCCGAGCCCGCCAGAAGTAGCTTCCTGCCACGGCTCCGCAGTCTTGGAGAGGCCTCGCGAGGCGGCTCGCTCTGCTCAGCCCCGGCGGCCCGCGGCTCCGCCAGAGGGCCAAAGGACACTGGAGCCGCGGGGGCCGGAGCGTCGGCGGCTACATCTCGGGGACAAATGTCATCTCCGCCTCGTCGGGGATGGCAAGCAGACTGTCTTCGCTGCCCTCAGAGAACCCCTGCGGCACCTCGGCGAACACCTCACGAGCCTGGTCTTCGATCTCCCGGATCGCCTCCCGGTCCTTGGCAGAAAGCTCGCTCGAAAGCTCGTCCAAGTGGGCGAAAATGAGCAGTGGGTACCACGCGAGAGGGGCAATGGCGCGGGGCTTGTAGACGGAGAACCGGACATCCTCGTGGAGCGGCAGCGGCTTTTCGGGTGTTAGTGTCGGGCCTTCCGGCTCCGGTCCCACAGAAGAGCTCGCTTCCCGCACCCCGGCGCGCAGAGCCGCCCAGAGATCCTCCAGCACACGGCTCGCAAAGGACTCCAGCCTCGCGGCCCGCTCCTCCGCGTCGTTCCAGGAGCATGCATAAGAGACCAACGCTCCCCGATGGTTGGTGTGGAGGAACTCCTGCAGGTCTGTAAGCCTCGCCGCGGCCTCCGGCCTCGGCTCTCGGAAACCAGGCTGATCCGCCAGGCACCCCGGATCGCGAAGATAGAAGAAGCTTTGCGCTGCCAGCTCAGGAGACTCCAGCGAGTAGCGGATCTCAAACTCAGCCGTGCTGCGGTCGCCGAGGCCTGAGAGCCTCGAAAGACGGGCGCGGAGCTCGTCAGGAAGCGGCGCAACCTCGCCATAGCGCTCCCCCAAGACGCCGATGAACAGCCGACAGGTGTCGATCTCGGCAAACCGGCTGGCCAGATCCCAGCTCTCCTCGGGATCGACCAAGAGGACCGTGAGCCCGAGGCCCGCAGCCCGCCCTTCGAGCTCAGGGATAACGACGCGCGCCAGGATCTCACGCTCCCCTGTCATATCTCCAGGGACCGACGAGAGATAGATCCGGACAGGACTTGCAGGATGTTCCAGCATTGGCTACATATTATCTCGCGCCGACCGAGTCCGCCAGAATTCCTTGAAAGCTTCCACGATACAATCAGGGGGGCGCTGGCGTCTCGCCGGCCTTTTTTACATCCTCATCGTGGCCAGCCGTCAAGCTATGCTTTCCCGATGTCCCGGATGCCTCTCCAGTCGGCTGTCCTCACCTCTCCTGCCGACGGAATGCTGGGTGCCGCGATCGCCCTCACCCTCCAGGCGCCGCCCGGGGAACGGCCCGTCCTCTTCCTGCGCCTGGTCCGCGACATCGAGGCCTTCATGGCTGCGCACCCGGAAGAGCGCCCCTGGACCTGCACCATCTTCACGGGCACCGATGGCTCCTGTGTCTTCCGCGGCGGTGTCGGCCACTCCCTCGTCATCGACCCGGCTGGACGCCTGTGGCGTGGCCGGAGCTATGAGGACTTCCATACCACGTACACCCTGACCGCGACCTCCTGCGACATCGCGTCTCTCACGCCTCTGTATCCGCAGATGCGCGAGCTGCTGCCGCGGTGATCCACCGCTCCGCTCCTGTCCTTTCGTCCAGGTGTCGTCCCGGTCTCCCGCCCGATGCGCGCGGCGGCGGCGATCCCTATTCTTGGTGGTGGACAGAAAGGATGGACCTCATGGATCGCACAGCACTGATCACGGGAGCCAGCCGGGGGCTGGGCCGCACCGTTGCCGGTTTTCTCGCCGCCCAGGGATATGGACTGATCCTCACCGCCCGCGGGCAGGAAGACCTCGCCGCGGCGGAACGGGAGCTGCGCCGGCACGGCGGGCGGGTGATCGCTCTCGCCGGCGACGTCGCCGACCCGGCGCACCGCCGCCGCCTCGCGGAAGCCGCACACGCGCTCGGCCGGCTCGACATTCTCTTCAACAACGCCTCGACGCTCGGCGCGACGCCTCTGCCGCCGCTCGCCGGCTATCCGATGGATGTTCTCGAAGAGGCGTTCCGCATCAACGTCGCGGCGCCGATCGCTCTCGTGCGGGAGGCGCTGCCGCTCCTCAGCGCGAGCGGCGGCCTGGTGGTGAACATTTCGAGCGACGCGGCGCGCGGCGGCTATCCGGGATGGGGCGGCTACGGCCTCACCAAGGCGGCTCTCGACCTCGCGAGCGCGACCCTCGCCAACGAGCTTCCAGGGATCGGAGTCGTCGCGGTCGATCCGGGTGATCTGCGCACGCGGATGCACCAGGACGCCTTCCCGGGCGAAGACATCTCCGACCGGCCGCTGCCGGAGGTGACGCTCCCCTTCTGGGCCTGGCTCTTCGGCCAGCCGCGCGCGGCGGTGACCGGCGGCCGCTACCGGGCGCAGGACGACCGCTGGGAGGTGAACGTAGCGGCAGTGCCTGAGACGACCCCGGAGGAGGTGAGCGTATGAAGACATCGGAGCTCGACTTCGACCGCCCGCCGGCACTCCAGGCGGGAGGACCTCCCGAGCGCCGCGGCCTCAAGCGTGACGAGGTGCGCCTGCTCATCTCGACCGAAAGAGGACACGAGCACGCACGCTTCCGCGACCTCCCCCGTTTCCTCGCGCCGGGCACGCTGCTGGTGGTCAACACCAGCGCGACGCTGCCGGCGAGCCTGCCGGCCCATCACCCTCATCTCGGTCCGCTCGTGGTGAACGTCTCGGCGTCCTACGGCGGCGGGCTGTACCTGGTGGAGCCGCGGCCGAGCGCGGCGGAGCCCGGTCCGCTGCCGTTGGAGGCGGGCGATGTCCTCACGCTCGGCGGCGATCTGCCCGGCCGTCTCGTCGCGCCGCATCCAGGGCTGCCGCGCCTCTGGTTCCTCCGCGCCGAAGGAGATCTCCGGCAAGCCATGGAGCACGCCTGCACGCCCATCCACTATGGCTATCTCGAATCGCCCTATCCGCCGCTCGCGGCCTATCAGACCCTCTTCGCGCGAGCGGCGGGAAGCGCCGAGATGCCCTCCGCGGGCCGACCCTTCACAGCGCGCGTGGTGGACGCGCTCCGCGCCAAGGGGATCGCCCTCGCCGGCGTGACGCTCCACGCCGGAGTCTCCAGCCACGAGCTGACGGCGGGAGACCTCGAAGAGCAGGTGCTCCAGGCCGAGCCCTTCGAAGTGCCGCGGCAGACGGCGGACGCGGTGACCGCGGCGCGCCGTGAAGGCCATCCGGTCATTGCCGTCGGCACCACCGTCGTGCGCGCCCTGGAGTCGGCATGGGACGGCGAGAGGGTGCGTCCTGCTGCGGGGCTGACGCGGCTCCTCATCCACCCAGGCCGCCCGGTGCAAAGCGTCGACGGCCTCATCACCGGCCTGCACGATCCGCTCGCCAGCCATCTCGCGATGCTCTACGCCATCGCGCCGCGCGAGCTGGTCCGGGCGGGCTACGAAGAGGCGGTACGCGGCGGGTACCTCTGGCACGAGTTCGGGGACAGCCACCAGCTGCTCGGAGGCGGCGCAGGCGCCCAGTGATCCTGCCGCACCGGGAAGCGAGCTACCACATTCCAGATGGGCGTCGTCCCATTTCGGAGGGCGGTCGCAAGGACCTCAAGGAGTTCTTGAGGTCCTTGCGATCCGTGCATCGTGCGGGTCAGGCGAAGGCGACCGCCGGGCGGGCGGTCAGTGCGGGGAGCGGCTGGCTGCGGGCGGCTTCGAGGAGCTGCCGGCGGGCTTCGACGGCTTCCGCCGGAAGCTCGAAGAAGAGCGGACGCGGCAGGCTGTAGGGGTGGACGTAGATTTCGGTGCCCGGGTTGGCGGCGGCGAGCTCGCGCTCCAGCCAGGCGACCAGGCGCGCGCCGTGGATCTCGGCGCCGGGACCGACGGTGAGGATCACCCGGCCGGCCACGGCGCCACGCTGCGTCTCGCGTAACGTGACCCCCGCGGCGGCGAGGCTCTGCTGGTGGGCTTCGAGAAGGGAGACGACGAGCTGTTCCTCGGTCCCCAATCCTGAATACGAGATTTCGATGACATTGTGGAGCGTGGAGTTGTCTCTGTACATCGAACCGTCCTACGTCCTCTCGTGTGAAGCGGGCGACAGCGCCCGGGTCTTTCGCATAGCAATACGAGTGCCAGAGACAGAACGTCGGGGCCGTCCGGGAGCCCTCACCCCCATGCATGCTCGGGGGTTCTGGATCTCGTCTTCCTTCTGTCATGCTGTCGGAATGCGAAGCGTGCCGAATTGTCGTCTGCGGAGCGGCTGGATGGCGGTGCTCGTCCTCCTTCTCTTGGCGGGCATGGCGGGCGCCGCGGAGCCTCCCGATCCGATTCCCGCGGTCGCTGACACGGTGACGGTCACCGCGACGCGCAGTGAGCAGCGGCTGGGGGACACGGCGGCGAGCGTGGCGGTGGTGTCCGCGGCGGATCTGGCGGCGAGCGCGGCTCCGACGGTGGACGATGCGTTGCGCCAGGTGCCGGGGTTCAGCCTGTTCCGCCGCTCGGGCAGCCGCTTTGCGAATCCGACCACGCAGGGGGTGTCGCTGCGCGGACTGGGCGCGAGCGGCGCGAGCCGGGCGCTGGTGCTGGCGGACGGCATTCCGCTCAACGACCCATTTGGCGGCTGGATCGCCTGGGGACGGGTGCCGCGAGCCGAGCTCGAACGGATCGAGGTGCTGCGTGGCGCCGGCTCGGATCTCTATGGCAGCACGGCCCTCGGCGGCGTGGTGCAGCTCATCCGCCGCGCGGCGCGCGGGCCGGCGGTGGTCGCCGAAGCCTCGGCAGGGCAGCTCCACAGCGCCGACGGCTCGCTCTTCGCGGCCGACTCGTGGGATCGCTGGGGCGCGAGCGTCGCGGCGGAAGGGTCGCGCACGGACGGATATGTGATGGTGGACCCGGCGGACCGCGGGCCGGTGGATACGCCGGCCGGATCGCAGCACCGGAGCGTTGAGGCGACGGTGGAGCGCGCGGTGGGCGAGGGGAACGGGCGGTGGTTCGTGCGCGGCTCGCGCTATTCGGAAGACCGGACGAACGGCACGCCGTTACAGACCAACGACAGCGTGATCCGGCAGTGGAGCGCGGGCGGCGATGTTCCCGCGGGCGGCGGATTCTTCTCACTGCGCGGCTGGAGCGGCGACCAGGAGTACCACCAGGGGTTCTCCTCGGTGGCGGCGGATCGGGCGAGCGAGCGCTTGACCCGCTTGCAGAGCGTGCCGGCGACGACGGCGGGCGGCAGTCTCCAGTGGTCGCGGCCGGTAACGGACCATCACGCGCTGGTGGGCGGCGTCGAGGTGCGGCAGGTCGACGGCACGAGCGACGAGGTGGTCTTCGGCAGCGGCGCGCCCACGTTCGTGGCGGCGGGAGGACGGCAGCGCACCGGCGGCGCCTATCTAGAGGATGTGGCCCGCCTGGCGCCGCGCCTGTCGTTGACGGTGGGCGGCCGTTTCGATTCCTGGACCAACGACGCGATCCATCTGCCGCGCCGCGACGAGTCGGCATTCAGCCCGCGCGCCTCGCTGCTCTTCCAGGCGACGGATCGCTGGGCCTGGACGGCGTCGGCCTACAAGGCGTTCCGCGCGCCGACGCTCAACGAGTTGTACCGCGCGTTCCGGGTGGGCAATGTGCTCACCGTGGCGAATGCCAATCTGCGCCCCGAGCGGCTGACCGGCGGTGAAACCGGCGCGCTCTACTCCAGCCTGGGTGGCCGGGTAACGGCGCGCGGAACGCTGTTCTGGATGGACGTCGATCAGACGGTCGCGAACGTGACGCTCACCACAACACCGAGCCTGATCACCCGGCAGCGGCAGAACCTCGGAAGCACCCGGTCACGAGGCATCGAGGCCGAGATGACGGCGCGAGCGAGCGACCGCTGGACGGTCACCGCGGGCTGGCTGCTCTCCGACGCGCGGGTGGTGAGCGCGCCGGCCGCGCCCGCTCTCGAAGGGCTGCGCCTGGCCCAGGTGCCACGCAACCAGGCCACGTTGCAGATCCGTTTCGACGATCCCCGCCTCGTCTCCGCCGCTCTCCAGGCGCGCTGGACCGGCGGGCAATACGACGACGACCAGAACGTCTTCCTGCTGCGCAGCTACGCCACGGTCGACGCCTTCCTCTCCAGATCCCTCGGCGCTCGACTCCGCGGTCTCTCCGTCTTCGCCGCCGGGGAGAACCTGGCCCACGAGCGCTACGACATCGCACGCACGCCGCTGCGCTCGATCGGTCCGCCGCGGACGGTGCGGGCGGGATTGCGGCTCGAACGGTGAGCGAGGTGGTCGCATTTTGCGACCACCTCAGCGCGCGGGAGAGCTTTTGAGGCGAGCCGCCCTCCCAACCCAGGGCGTTGCCCTGGGCTAAGGAAACCCCGAGCCTTCGGCCCTTCCCCCCACCCGAGGCAGCGCCCTGGGACAGAGCCTTTCTCCCCTCTCCCGGGGAAAGGGCGGGGGGAGCCGGGAGAGGGGCCGGGGTGAGGGCCCCGCGGCGCGCTAAGATAGAAGCCATGTTGCAGAGATCTACCATCCTTCTCGGCTTTCTTTTCCTTGCCGGCGCGGCCCTCGCCCAAGGCACCCAGAGCACCCAGCCGCCTCCTCCACCCGCTGCGACACCCTCGAAGCCCCCGTTGAGCGACGCTGAGCGGAAGACGCTGGCGGCCAAGAACCTGAAGGAGAGCGAGGCGTTCCTGGCGGCCAACGGCAAGCGGCCCGGTGTCTTCACCACGTTCAAGGGGCTGCAATACGAGATCCTGAAGCCGGGGAACGGACCGACGCCGAGCGCGACCGACAAGGTAACGATCAGGTTCACCTGGTCGCGGACCGACGGCACCAAGCTGCCGGTGATGGATTCCGGCGCGCCGATCACGGTGCGCACCGACGAGCTCATCGACGGTTTCGCGGCGGCGGTTCAGCTCATGCCGGTGTTCGCCAAGTGGCGGATCTGGCTGCCGCCGGCGCTGGCATTCGGCGAAGCCGGGCGCGGCGAGGTCCTGGGACCGAACTCGGTGCTCGTCATCGAGTGCGAGCTGTTCGGAATAAGACCGGCGGAGAGCCGGTTGCCCAATCCACGCACCCCGCCGGCCAAGCCGCCGGGAGCCGCAGAGTAACGATTCCGATGGGACACCCCTCCGAGCAGGACCGCAGCGACACCGACCTCGCCGTCGCGGAGCGCAAGAAGACGCAGCGCCCCAGGCGCTGGAAGGTGCTGATCTACAATGATGACTTCACGACCATGGACTTCGTCGTGTACGTCCTGGTCAAGCACTTCCGCAAATCGGACGCGGAAGCCAACCACATCATGCTCCAGGTCCATCACAAGGGAGTCGGCGTCGCGGGTGTGTACACGAAAGACGTGGCGGAGACGAAAGTCGCGGAAGCGACCGATGAAGCCCGGGAGCACGAGATGCCCCTGAAGCTCGAGGCCGTGCCCGCCGAGGACGAAGACGAATCATGAAGCTGTCACGCGATCTCCAGATCTCCCTCACGGTGGCGGTGAACGAGGCCGGACGCCTCGGTCACGAGTACGCCGGACTGGAGCACATCCTCTACGCATTGACGTTCGACGACGAGGCCGCCAAGGTCCTGCGCCACGCCGGCGCCGACCTGGGACAGCTCCAGGAACGGCTACGGGAGTACTTCTCCGAGGCGCTGGACAGCGTCGAGATGGATGACGAGGTGAAGCCGCGCCTGTCGCTGGGAGCGCAGCGCGCCCTCCACCGTGCCGCCTTGCGGGCCGAATCGGCCGGCCGCGACGAGGTGAACGGCTCGGACCTGCTGGTGGCGATGTACGACGAGCCGGAGTCGTACGCGGTCGACATGCTGGAGGCCGAGGGGGTGACCCGGCTCGACGTGGTGAGCTACCTGGCGCACGGGGTCTCCAAGCTGCACGCCGTGCCGGGCGATCCGGCCCCGGCGGGCGCCGCGGGCGGCGACGACGACGAGGAGCTCGAACGGACGCCGAAGGGCGACGACGCGCTCAAGAGCTTCACCCAGGACCTGACGGCGATGGCCCGGCGCGGCGCCATCGATCCGCTGATCGGCCGCGAGAAGGAGCTGCAGCGCACGCTCCACATCTTGCAGCGACGGCGCAAGAACAATCCGATCTACGTCGGCGACCCCGGCGTCGGCAAGACGGCGCTGGTGGAAGGGTTGGCCCTGCGTATCGCCCAGGGCGAGGTGCCGGAGCCGTTCCGCAACGCGCGCGTCTTCCGTCTCGACTTGGGCGCTCTGCTCGCCGGCACGCGTTTCCGCGGCGACTTCGAGAATCGCTTGAAGGCTGTCCTCGGCGCCCTGACCGCCCTCTCCGCCAGCGAGGAGAGCCCGATCCTGTTCATCGACGAGATCCACACCGTGGTCGGCGCCGGCAGCGCGGGGCATGGCACGATGGACGCCTCGAATCTCTTGAAGCCCGCTCTTCAGGAAGGGACGCTGCGCTGCATCGGCGCCACCACCTGGGAGGAGTTCCGCCAGACGTTCCAGCGCGATCAGGCGCTCGCCCGGCGCTTCCAGAAGGTGGAGATCGCCGAGACCTCGATCGAGGACACGGTGAAGATCTTCCACGGCTTGCGCGAGCGGTATGAGGAGCACCACGGTGTGCGCTACACGGAGGAGGCGATCCAGGGCGCGGTGGACCTGGCGTCACGCTATCTGCGCGACCGCCGGCTGCCGGACAAGGCGATCGACCTGCTGGACGAAGCCGGTGCCGCGGTGGCCCTGCGGGACGAGGAAGAAGTGACGCTGGCCGACATCGAGGCGGTGCTGGCCACGATGGCGCAGATCCCGCCCCGCCGCGTGCAGGGCGGCGAGAAGGAGCAGCTCCAACATTTGGAGAGCGAGCTCAAGGGCGTGGTCTACGGACAGGACGACGCCATCGAGCGCCTCTCCTCGGCGATCAAGGTGGCGCGCGCCGGTCTGCGCGATCCGCAGAAGCCGGTCGGCTCGTTCCTGCTGACCGGTCCCACGGGCGTCGGCAAGACCGAGGTGGCGAAACAGCTCGCCGAGGTGCTGGGCATCACCTTCCTGCGCTTCGACATGAGCGAGTACATGGAACGGCACAGCGTGTCGCGGCTGGTGGGCGCGCCGCCCGGTTATGTGGGCTACGACCGCGGCGGCCTGCTCACCGAGGCGGTGTCGAAGAGCCCGCACGCCGTGCTCCTGCTCGACGAGATCGAGAAGGCGCACGAGGACGTGTTCAACATCCTGCTCCAGGTGATGGACCACGGCACGCTGACCGACACCAACGGCAAGCAGGCGGACTTCCGCCACGTGATCCTGCTGATGACCTCGAACGTCGGAGCGCGCGAGATCGCGCAGCGCGGCTTGGGCTTCGGGGACATCTCCGGCAGCCGCGCCGGCGAGGGGGAGAAGGCGATGGAGCGGCTGTTCAGCCCGGAGTTCCGCAACCGGCTCGACGCCCGCATCCAGTTCCGCGCGCTCACCCCCGAAGTCATGGAGAAGATCGTGGACCGGCTCATCCGCCAGCTCGGCGATCTACTCGCCGAGAAGAAGGTGACCATCGAGCTCACCCCGGCGGCCCGCCAGCGGCTCGCCGAGAAAGGGTTCGATCCGGCCTTCGGCGCCCGCCCGCTGGCCCGGGTCATCGAGGACACGGTGAAGCGCCCGCTCACCGAGGAGCTGCTGTTCGGCGCCTTGCAGAACGGCGGCACCGCGGTGGTGGACGTCGAAGCGGAAGGCGACGGCCTCACCGTTCACGCCACCGCGTAGGGTGCACCCTACAACGCCTCGCGCACCCGCTGCGCCAACTCATCCACGAAGGGCGGCTGGAGGATGGTGGCGTGGTCCCCGGGAAGGACATGGACCGCCGTGGCGAGGGCGCGCCAGAAGGTGGCGGGCGCCGGGCGCGCCGCGGCTTCCAGGAGAGTCAGCGGGCCGTCCCAGGAGCCCGGCTGGTAGCTGCGGAGTGCCGCGGTGCTCGCCCGGAAGACACGCAGCCGGCGCTCGAGGTCGACGCGGTCCGCCAGCGGGAGGCCCGCGGCCTGGGCATCGGCCAGCAGGGCCGTCCTGCGCTCCTCCGGGCTCAGGGCGCGGGCCTGCTCGGCGCTGAGCCGGAAAGCCGCGGGAGAGAGGCCGAGGTCGCGGGCGAACGCGGCGAGGATCTCGACGTCGTCCGGGTCCGCGGCGGTGAAGGGGAGGTCAGGCGGATCGAGGAGGACGAGCGCCGCCACCTCGCCACCGGCGGCGCGCAGCCGGCGCGCCATTTCGAACGCCACGACGGCTCCGGAGGACCACCCGCCGAGGTGCCAGGGCCCTTCCGGCTGGGCGCGCCGCACGTCGCGCAGGTGCCGCTCCGCCAGGGCCCCGAGATCACGCAGTGGCTCCTCCCCCTCGTCGAGGCCGGGCGCGCGCAGAGCCAGGAAAGGACGGCCGCTGTCCAGGCGGAGCGCGAACGCGCGGTAGACGGTGACGTCGCCGCCGCCAGGATGGACGCAGAAAAACGCCGCGCGCCCCCCCTGCGGCTGCAAGGCGACGACCAGACTGCCGGAATCGCCGGCCGGCCCACCAGTCCGCTCCATCATCTCGCGCAGCAGCTCGGCCATGGCCGCCGGAGTCGGCGTGGTGAAGAGACGGCGCACCGGCAGGCGGACCCCGAAGGTCTCGCGGATCCGGGCAGTCAAGGCCAGGGCGGAGAGGGAGTGTCCGCCGAGGTCGAAGAAACTGTCGTCGACCCGGACTTGATCGCGCCCCAGCGCCATCGCCCAGAGCTGCGCCAGCTTCGCCTCAATAGAGTCCGCGGGAAGGGCCGGACGGCCGGCGTCCACGCTGTCCGGCTCCGGAGCCGGCAGGGCCCGCCGGTCCACCTTGCCATGGGGAGTGAGCGGCAACCTGTCGAGGAAGACAAAGGTGGCCGGAATCATGTGCGGCGGCAGCCGCTCCTGCAAGAAGACCCGGAGCTCCCCGGCCGTCGGGATGGGCGCGGGCTCGGCGACCACGTAGCCGGCGAGCGACTTGTCTCCAGGTGCCCCCTCGCGGGCGACGACGACCGCCGCCCGCACCCGCGGGTGCCGCTCCAGGGCGGCTTCGATCTCCCCGGGCTCGATGCGGAAGCCCCGCAGCTTGATCTGCAGGTCGGTCCGGCCGAGCGACTCGATCCGGCCGTCGGACAGCCAGCGCCCCAGATCGCCGGTGCGATAGAGGCGCTCGCCCGGCACGTCCCCGAACGGATCCGGGCGGAAACGGTCGGCCGTGAGCTCCGGACGGCGCCAGTAGCCGCGGGCGAGCGCCGGACCGCCGAGCCAGATCTCGCCGCGGCAGCCGGCGGGCAGCGGCAGCCCGCCCGCGTCCAGCAGGTGGAGGCGGTAGCCGGCGAGCGGCCGGCCGAGATCCGGCCAGCCGCCGATTGGATCGATCGGATCGATCAAGCGCGTCGTGGCGTCGACGGTGCACTCGGTGGGGCCGTAGACGTTGTAGAAGCGGGTGTGCGGATGCGCCGCCAAGCGCTGCCAGAGAGGCGGCGGGATGGCCTCTCCCCCGACCAGCACGAAGCGCGGCGGGCATCCGGAGGTCTCGATGGCGGCCAGGAGGACCTCGAGCTGGCTCGGCGTGCAGTCGAAGCCATCCAGGCCGGCGCTGCGCAGGAGATCGGCCAGGCACTCGCCGTCGCGCCGCGCCTCCTCGGGAACGATCCAGAGGGTGTGCCCCGCAGCGAGCTGGACGATCTGTTGCAGCGAGGCGTCGAAGGAAAAGGCAGCGTTCAGGCTGAGGCGCAGCGGAAGATCACAAAGATCGCGCAGCTCGGCGACCGCCGCCCGCAGGCCGCGAGCGAAGGCGGTCAGGGCGCCGTGGCGGACCAGCGTCCCCTTGGGCCGGCCGGTCGAGCCCGAGGTGTAGATGACGTAGGCGAGCTGCTGGACCGACGGCGCGGGGAGGAGAGACCCGCCGTCCGGCCGGGAAGCGGTCGAGAGCATCTCTTCCACTGTGAGGACCGGCGCCGCGGTGGCAGGGAGCCTCCCGGCGAGAGAGGACGCGGTGAGGACCACCGCCGGCGCGGAGTCTGCCAGGAGATCGGCGAGCCGCTCCCGCGGGAAAGCCGGATCGAGCGGCACATAGGCGCCTCCCGACCGCATCACGCCCAGGAGCGCCACCAGAAGGTCCGGCGAGCGTTCGAGACAGATCGCCACGCGCGCCTCCGGTCCGACGCCGAGGCGGCGCAAGACCCCGTCCACCCGATCCGCCCGCCGGAGGAGCTCGCCGTAGGAGAGCGCCACGCCGTCCAGCACTACCGCCGGACGGTCGGGGGTACGCGCCACCTGCTCCGCGAAGAGGGAGGGGAGCGTCTCCCACTCCTCTCTCCCCTCCTCCGCTCCGAGCCCCGCGCCGCTCCATTCTCCCAGCACCTGCGCGCGCTCGGCCTCGCTGAGCAGAGGCAGATCCGCCGCGCGGCGATCGGGGTCGTCGGCCATGCCGGTGAGCAGGACCTCGAAATTGGCGGCGAGACGCCGGATCGTCGAGGCGTTGAAAAGGGCGGTGCGGTAGCGCAACGACCCCACGGCCCCCGGCGCCCCCACCGCTCCGGTCCCGCTGTCCGGACCCTCGATGAGCGAGGCGATGAGATCGAACTGGACGACGTTGGTATCCACGTCCAGCCGGCTCGCTTCGATCCCGGGCAGCCGCAGCTCTCCCCGCGGCACGTTCTGCAGCGCGAAGACCACCTGGAAGAGAGGCGACCAGCGCGCGTCGCGCTCCGGATTGACCGCCTCCACCAGCTTCTCGAAGGGCAGGTCCTGATGGGAAAAGGCACCGAGGACCGCCTCACGGACCCGGCCGATCAGACCGCGCACCGACGGCGCTCCCGCATGGCGGGTGTGGATCACCAGGGTGTTGACGAAGAACCCGATCAGCCCCTCCAGCTCGGCGTGATTGCGCCCGGCGACGTGAGTGCCCACACTCACCGCATCCTCGCCGGAGTAGCGGGCGAGGAGAGCCTGGAAACCGGCGAGGAGGGTCATGTACAAAGTCGCGCCCACCTCGCGGCCGAGGTGGCGCAGACGCTCGACCAGGGACGCGGAGAGATGCAGCGGCACGGAGGCTCCGGCCTGGGTCTCCACCGCCGGCCGCGGACGGTCGGTGGGGAGATCGAGGAAGCGCGGAGCGCCGGCGAGCCGCGCCTTCCAGTAAGCGAGTTGGGCTTCCAGGACCTCGCCGCGCAGCCAGCCGCGCTGCCAGATCGCGTAGTCGGAATACTGGACCGGCAGGGCGGGCAACGCCGCGCGCCCGTCGCCGAGGAAAGCGGCGTAGAGGGCGGACAGCTCGCGCAGGAAGATCGCCGCCGACCAGGCGTCGCTCACCAGGTGATGCACGGTGAGGACGAGGACGTGCTCGGCGCCACCGAGACGCAGCAGGCAGAGGCGGAGCAGCGGCCCGCGCTCGAGATCGAAGGGACGGCGGGCGTCCTCGCAGGCGAAATCCAGGACCGCGGCTTCGCGCACCGCTTCCGGCAGGCCCGCGAGGTCGATTTCCGGCAGCGGCAGCGGCACCGGCGCCGGCGGCGCCACCGCCTGCACCGGCTCCCCGCCGGGTGGAACGAGCGGAAAGTGGGTGCGCAGCGCCGCGTGGCGGGCGACGATCGCAGAGAGAGAACGCGCCAGCGCCGCCGTGTCGAGAGGCCCGCGGAGCCGCAACGCGGCGGGGATGTGGTACGCGATCAGCGCCGGAGAGAGCTGATGCAGGACCCAGAGCCGCTGCTGCGCCAGGGAGAGGGGGACGAGACCGCCGCCCTCCCAGGGGCGCAGCAGCGGCGGCGGCGGGGCGCTGCCCAGGTCCCGCACGGCGGCGGCGACGCCCGCCGGCGTGGGGCTCTCGAAAAGACGCCGCACCGGCAGCTCGACGCCGAACACCGTGCGCACGCGGGAGACGAGGCGGGTGGCGAGGAGGGAGTGGCCGCCGAGCTCGAAAAAGCTGTCGTGGAAGCCCACTCGTTCGCGGCCGAGGATCTCGGCGAAGAGCACCGCCATCAGCTCCTCGGCGGGATCGCCGGGCGAGGAGACGGACTCCGCATCCACCCCTCCCGGCTCGGGCTCGGGGAGGGCCGCCCGGTCCAGCTTGCCGCGTGCGTTCAGCGGCAGCGCCGCCAGGGTGACGAAGGCCGAGGGGACCATGACCTCGGGCAGCCGGCTGCGCAGGAAATGGCGCAGCTCGCCCTCAGCAGGGCCGGCGGCTCCTTCGGCGCGCACGATCCAGGCGACCAGGCGGACATTCACCCCCGCGAAATCGGAAGCTCGCCGCCCCGGACGCGCTAGCACCACCGCGTTGTGAACTGCCGGATGCTCCCGCAACGCGGCCTCCACCTCCGCCGGCTCGACGCGGGTGCCGCGGATCTTGACCTGATCATCCAGGCGCCCGAGCAGCTCCAGATTGCCGTCCGGCAGCCAGCGGGCCAGATCGCCGGTGCGATACATCCGCTCTCCCCCGGGCGCCGGAACAAACCTCTCCGCCGTCAGCTCCGGCCGGGCGAAGTAGCCGCGCGCCAGACAGATTCCGGCGGCGCACAGCTCACCGGCCACACCCACGGGCGACGGCTGGAAGCCGGCGCCCATCACCGCCAGCCGCACGTTGACCGCCGCCCGGCCGACCGGCAGCCGGGCGGCCTCCTCGGCGACGATCTCTTCCGGCGCCGCGCGGTAGGAGGTGATGGTGTCCGAGCACTCGGACGGACCATACATGTTGGTCAGCGTGCTGTGGCACCGGCCGCTCGCGAGCCACGGCCGCAGTGCGCTCCAGGCCGCCGCCTCGCCGCCGAGGATCAGCCCCTCCAGACTGGCGAGGCTGGCGAAGCCGTCCCCTTCGGCCAAGGCGAGGACCGGCAGCATCTGGCTCGGTGTCGTATTGAGGAAGGTGACTCCTTCGTCGCGGATCGCCGCCCAGACCTCCACCGCGTCGAACGGTCCGGGGTTGGCCAGCACCAGACGCCCACCGGCCAGGAGCGGCACCACGACGTTCTTGAACGCGGCGTCGAAGCCGAAGGCGAAGCCGAGCAGAGCACGGGTGGAGGCGGAGAGACCGCAGACGTCGCGAAACCAGTGGCAGAGATTGAGGAAGCCGCGCTCCTCCACCACTGTCGCCTTGGGGATGCCGGTCGAGCCGGAGGTGTAGAGGAAGGCGAGCGCGTTGCCGGGGCCCCCGAGCCGGGGGGGTGCCCACTCCGGCTCGTTGGCGACGATCTCCCGGTCGCTGTCGAGGCAGAGGACGCGCAGGCCCGGACGGCGGAAGGCGGCGGCCCAGCGCTCCTGGGTCAACAGCACGGCCGCGCCGCAGTCCTCCAGCATGAACGCCTGGCGCTCCCGCGGATTGCGCGGATCGATGGGCAGATAGGCGGCGCCCGACGTGAGGATGCCGAGGAGCCCGACCACCATCTCCAGCGAACGTTCGAGCGAGATGGCCACCGCCGCCTCGGGGCCGATTCCAAGGCGCCGCAGAAACCAGGCGAGCTGGTTGGCCCGGCGCGCGAGCTCGCCGTAGGTCATCGTCCTCCCGTCGCACACCACCGCCACCTCGCCCGGCGACCGCGCGGCCTGGGCCGCGAACAGCTCGCCGAAGCCGGCTTCCGGGACGGCCTGCTCCGCTCCCGCCCATTCGATCAGGATCTGCTGGCGCTCCGCCGCGCTGAGCAGCGGCAGCTCGCAGAGCGGTCGCCCGGGGCTCGCCGCCACGCCTTCGAGGAGGGCCAGGAAGTGGCCCGCCATGCGCCGCGCCGCGCAGGGAGAGAGACCGGCCGGGCCGTGCTCCAGGGCGCCGGCGATCCCCTGCTCTCCCTCGGCGAGGTCGAGCGTGAGGTCGAACCGGGCCGTGCCGTTGCGCACCGGCAAGGCTTCGAGGCTCAGACCAGGCAATCTCAAAACCACTGGCGGCGTGTTCTGCAGCGTGATGAGGACAGAAAACAGCGGGTTGTGCCCGAGACGGCGCTCCGGTTGCAGCTCTTCGACCAGCTTCTCGAACGGCAGGTCCTGGTGGACGTAGGCATCGAGGCAGACCTCGCGGACGCGCTCCAGGAGGCCGAGGAAAGTGGGATCACCCGCCAGCTCGGCGCGCAGCACCAGGGTGTTGACGAAGAAACCGATCAGCCCTTCGATCTCGGGCCGGTTGCGGTTGGCGATCGGCGTTCCGACGGCGAAGTCGCTCTGGCCACTCCAGCGCAGGAGGAGGACCTCGAAGGCCGCCAGCAGGGTCATGAACAGCGAGGCGCCACAGCCGCGGCCCACCTCCTTGAGGCGCTCGGCGAGGCGGAGAGGAATGGCGATGGGCACGCTTCCGCCTCCATGGCCACTCGCCCGCTCGACGGGCAGGCGCAGCTCGGGCACGCCGGCGAGCCGGGATCGCCAGTGCTCGACCTCCCGCTCCAGGCGGTCGCCCGCCAGCCACCGTCGCTGCCAAGCCGCGAAATCGGCGTACTGGAGAGGCAGGGAAGGCAGAGCGGCGAGCGGCGGCGACCCGCCATAGAGCGCCGCCATCTCGCGCAGGAAGACGCCCACCGACCAGCCGTCGGAGACGATGTGATGCAGGGTCACCAGGAGGACGGACTCGGCGGCGTCCACGCGGAGCAGCGCGGTGCGCAACAGCGGCCCCTGCGCGAGGTCGAACGGCCGCCGCGCTTCGTCCAGCGCGAGGCGCAGGACCTCCGCCGCGCGCTGCTCCGCCGGCAGACAGCTCAGGTCGACCACCGGCAGTGCCGGACCGCCCGGCGGTGACACCGTCTGCTCCGGCCGGCCCTCGACCGCGGCGAACCGGCAGCGCAGGACCTCGTGGCGGGCGGTGACGGCGCGGAGGCTCCGCGCCAGCGCGGCGATGGCGAGCGGACCGCGGAGACGGACCGCACCGTGGATGTTGTAGGCCGCGTCGCCGGGGGAGAGCTGATCGAGAAACCAGAGGCGCTGCTGGGCGAAGGAGAGGGGGAAGACCGACGGATCGCCGCGTGGCGTGATCGGCGCCAAATCGGCGTCCGCCCGGCCAGCCTCACCCGCTTCAGACATAGCCCGCTCGCGGCCGAGCAGCCGTTCGAGGACGGCACGCTGCTCCAGGCTCAGGGCGGCGAGCGCCGCCAGCGTGTCATCGACCGGGCTCACTCCGCTCCTCCCGCAACAGCTCCGCCAGCTCTTCCGGCGACAGATCCCGCACCCGCGCCAGGAGGCGCGCCATGCGCTCCGGATTCCCCTGCCGGATCTGCTCGCGGGTGACCGCCGTCGCAACCCCCGCCACGGTCGGCTCCGCGAAGAAAGCGCGCAGTCCGATCTCCACGCCGAAATCGCGCGACAGCCGGGAGACGATCTGCGTCGCGAGCAGCGAATGGCCGCCGAGGAGGAAGAAGTCGTCCTCGGCACCGATCCGGTCGAGCCCGAGGACCTCCGTCCAGACCGCGGCCACCTTGGATTCCACGGGGGTGCGGGGCGCGACGAAGTCCTCCGCGCGGCGCGAGCGCTCGGGCTCCGGCAAGGCACCGCGGTCCACCTTCCCGTTCGGATCCAGGGGAAGCGCCGCGAGCCGCACGAAGGCGGCGGGCACCAGAAACGGCGGCAACCGCTCGCGGCACCAGACCAGCAGGTCGGCGTCCGCCGGGAGATCACCCGCCGGCACGATCCAGGCGACCAGCCGCCTGTCTCCCCCCTCACCGCGCGGCTGCACCACGGCGGCGGCGATTCCGGGGTGCCTCTCCAGAGCTGCCTCCACCTCCGCCGGCTCGACGCGGAAGCCGCGGATCTTCACCTGGCGGTCGATCCGTCCCAGCAGGTCGACGCCGCCATCGGGCAGCCAGCGCGCGAGGTCGCCGGTCCGGTAGAGGCGCTCCCCGCCGCCTTCACCCGCCGGCGGAAACGGTGACGGGACGAAACGCTCGGCGGTCAGCTCCGGCCGGCCCAGGTAGCCGCGGGCCAGGCCGTCGCCGCCCAGCCACAGCTCGCCGGGTATGCCGGGCGGCACCGGCTCCAGACCGGCATCGAGGATCTGCGCGCTGGTGCGCGGCACCGGACGGCCGATGGAGAGCCGCGCCCGCGTGGCGTCGTCCCGGCTCACCGTCGCGCAGGTGGCGAAGGTCGTCGCCTCGGTCGGCCCGTAGGCGTGGATCAGGCGCACCCCCGGGAGGAGGTCGAGGGCGCGGCGGACGCGGGGAGTGGAGGCCACGTCGCCACCGAAGAGGAGCTGGCCCAGCCCGGCCAGGCCCGCCGGCTCCTCGTCGATCATCTGGTGGAAGAGGCCGGTGGTGAGGAACAGGGTGGTGACCTCGTGCCGGCGCAGCAGCTCCCCGAGCTCGCGCAGAGCCACCGGCCCCGGCGGCGGAAGAGCCAGCCGGCCGCCGTTCAACAGGGCGCCCCAGATCTCGAACGTCGAGGCGTCGAAGGAGACCGGCGCGAGCTGCAGCAGGGTCTCCGCCGGGCCGAGATCGACATATCCGGGGTCGACCACCAGACGGGTCACCCCGCGATGGGTGGCCGCCACCCCCTTGGGCCGCCCGGTCGATCCCGAGGTGAAGACGACGTAGGCGAGATTGTCCGGCGAGATCGGCGCGATCTCCACCGGGCCCGGCAGGTCTTCCGCCGCCTCCGCCGTCTGGTCGAGATCGACGATCCGCAGGCCGCCGGCCTCCAGCAGCCGGCCGAGGGCGGCGCTCAGGGAGGTCACGCCGACGCCCCGGGTCACCACGATCCGCGCGCCGCTGTCTTCCAGCATCCAGGCCAGGCGCTCCACCGGATATGCGAGATCGAGCGGGACATAGGCGGCGCCGGCCAGGACGATGCCGAGCATCCCCACCACCAGCTCCGGCGAACGCTCCAGGCAGAGGGCCACCGGCACGTCCGGACCGGCGCCGAGCGCGCGCAGGCGGCGGGCCACCGCCCACGCCCGGCGGACGAGCTCGCCATAGGTCATCTCCTCCTCGCACGCCACCAGCGCGACCGCCTGGGGAGCGCGGACCGCCTGCAGGACGAACAGCTCGCCGAGGCAGCCTTCGCGGGGCCGCCGGTCGGCGCTATGCGTCCAATCCTCCAGGATCTGCCGCCTCTCCTCGGCGGCCAGCAGCGGCAGGTGCGACAGCGGCAGGCCCATGACCCCCTCGCCGGCCGCCACCCCGGCGAGCAGGTTGGCGAGCGAACGGAGAACGCGATCGATCGTCGCCGCGTCGAAGAGATCGGTGCTGTGCTCCAGGCTGCCGGCGACGCCGCCCGCGGCTTCGCGCAGGAGCAGGGTGAGATCGAAACGGGCGGTGCCGGTGTCGAGCTCGCTCACTGCCAGGGTCAGCCCGGGGAGCGCCGCTTCCGGCAGCGGCGCGCTCTGCAACGAGAAGGCCACCTGGAAGAGCGGATTGCGCCCCGGGTGGCGCACCGGCTCGACCGCGGCCACCAGGCGCTCGAAGGGGAGGTCGCGGTGATCGTGAGCGTCGAGGGTGGCCCGGCGGGTGCGGGCGAGAAGCTCCGCGAACGGAGGATCGCCGGACAGGTCGCCGCGCAGGGCCAGGAGGTTGACGAACAGGCCGATCAGCCCCTCGACTTCGGGCGTGCGCTGATCGACCGCGGTGCCCACCACCAGGTCCGTGGCGCCGGAGAGGCGCGCCAGCAGGGCCTGAAAGGCGGTGAGCAGGATCATGAACAGGGTGGCGCCGCCCTGCCGCGCCAGGCTGCGCAGGCGGCCGGTCCGCGGCGGATCGATCTGGAAGGGGGAGAGCGCTCCGCGATGGATGGACCAGCCCGGGCGCGGCCGGTCGGACGGCAGGTCGATCCCCGCCGGCGCGCCGGCCAGGAAGCTGCGCCACCAGGCGATGTCGCCGGCCGCGCCCGCGCCCGCGGCGCGCTCGCGCTGCCAGGCGGAGAAGTCGGCGTACTGCAGGCGCGGCGGCGGCAGCGGCGACGGCCGTCCCTCCTGAGAGCTGCGGTACAGGGCGGCCAGCTCGCCGATCAGCACGCCCATCGACCAGCCGTCGGCGACGATGTGGTGAAGGCTCAGCAGGACGACGTGCCGGGAGGCGGCGAGGCGCAGCAGGCAGGCGCGCAGCAGCGGCCCGCGGTGCAGATCGAACGGCCGTCGCGCCTCCTCGGCGCCGAGGAGCGCCGCGGCCGGCTCGCCGGCCATGCCGAGCGCCGTCAGATCCACCAGCGGCAGCGGCACCCCGGCCGCGGCGCCCAGGATCTGCACCGGCAGGCCGGCGATCGCGGAAAAGGTGGTGCGCAGGACCTCGTGCCGGCGGACGATTTCGCCGAGGGCGGCGGCGAGGGCGGGCAGGTCGAGAGCGCCGTCGAGGACCACCGCGGCCGGGATGTTGTACGCCGGGCTGTCGGGCATCCACTGGGCGAGGAACCAGAGACGCTCCTGGGCGAAGGAGAGGAACATGCGGGTGTCGCGGTCGACCTCCGTGATCGGCGGTGGCGGCGGCTCCGCGGCTCCCTCCCGCCGCGCCGCCGCCAGCGCGGCGGCCAGTCCCGCCACCGTCGGCGCGGCGAACAGGGCGGAGAGCGGCAGGTCGACGCCGAAGGCGTTGCGCACCCGGGAGAGGAGGCGGGCGGCGAGGAGGGAGTGGCCGCCCAAGGCGAAGAAGTCGTCGCCGGCCGCCACCTCGGCGACGCCCAGGGTCTCCGCCCACAGGCCGGCGAGGACCTCCTCGGCCGGCGTCTGCGACCGGCGGAAGCCGGCGGCGGCCTCCGGAATGTCCGGGACCTCCGGGACGAGCAGGGCGGCGCGGTCCACTTTCCCGGCGGGAGCCCGGGGCAGGGCGTCGAGGAACGTGAAGACCGCCGGCACCATGGCCGCCGGCAGACGGGACTCCAGATGACGGCGGAGAGCTGCCGGAGAGATCGCATCGCGGGTTTCGCGCAGCACCACCCAGGCGATGAGCCGGTTCTCCGCGGCATCGGTGCCCACCGCACACTCCGCCACCCCCGGATGCCCCCGGAGCACGGCCTCGATCTCGGCCGGCTCGACCCGCAGGCCGCGCACCTTCACCTGCTGGTCGATCCGCCCCAGCAGCTCGACGTCTCCGCTGCCGGCCTGAAACCGGGCGCGGTCGCCGGTGCGGTAGAGGCGCTCCCCCGGCAGGCCGGAGAACGGATCGGGAACGAATCGCGCCGCGGTCAGGTCCGGCCGCCGCCAGTATCCCGGCGCCACCCCGGTGCCGCCCAGGAGCAGCTCGCCGGCGGCGCCCGCGGGGAGAGGGCGCAGGTGGGGATCGGTGATCGCCAGGCGGACACCCGGCAGCGGACGGCCGATCGGAATGCTCCCCGCGGTGGCCACCAGCCGCGCCGCGGCGGCGTTGGCCGTGGCCTCAGTGGGACCGTAGAGGTTCCACACCTCGATCCCCGGCAGCAGGCGGACGGTGCGCTCCAGGAGCCCGCGGTCGAACCCCTCGCCGCCGAGGAGGAGGCGGACCAGGCCGAGCGGCTGCGCGTTCGCGGTCGCCGCGGCCGCCTCCAGCGCGTCGAGCACCTCCCGCCACAGCGAGGGGATGCAGTTGAGCGCCAGCCGCCCGGGACCGCGCAGCTCGGCGAGCAGCTTCTCGGGCCGGCGCGCCGTCTCGTCGTCGACCAGACGCACCGGGAAGCCGGCCAGGAGCGGCGCGAAGAGCTGTTTCAGGGAGGCGTCGAAGCCGAGGGAGGTGACGAAGGGCAGGCCGTCGATCCCCGCCAGCGGCTCCGCGAGCACCCAGGAGAGATAGGCGCTCAGGCTGCGGTGGAGGATCGGAATGCCTTTCGGTCGGCCGGTGGAGCCCGAGGTGTAGAGAAGGTAGGCCGGGGTCTCGGAGAGGTTCGACGGCTCGGGCGGTGTTCCGTCCCGGACCGCCGCGCCGTCCTCCAGCACCGGCAGGATGAACACCCGTCCCCGCGTCTCCGGCAAGGCGGAGCGCAAAGCCGCCCGGGTCAGCACCAGCGGGACCGCGGAATCGTCGAGGACGTGCGCCAGGTAGGCGCGCGGATAGGCGGGGTCGAGGGGAAGGTAGGCGGCGCCGGTGGCGAGAACGGCGAGCACAGACTCCACCAGCTCCGGCGAGCGGTTGAGGCAGAGCCCGACGACCGTGCCGGGACCGGCGCCGAGGCCGGCCAGCTTCGCGGCGAGCGCGCCCGCCCGCTGCGCCAGCTCGCCACGGGTACGCACGACCCGGCGGCCGAAGAGGACCGCCGGTGCATCCGGTGCCGCCGCCGCCAATCCGGCGATGCGGGAGAGGAGGGGCGATCCGGTAGGGGCTGCCGGCGGGCCCTCGCCCCACTCCACCACGACCTGGTGGCGTTCGGCCGCGGTGAGCAGGGGGAGATCGCCCAGGCGCGCTCCAGGATCCGCGGTGGCGCTGGCGAGCAGGATCTCCAGGGAGAGGAGGAGACGCTCCGCCGTGGTGCCGTCGAACAGATCGCTGCGGAAGCGCAGCGTGGCCCCGAGCGCAGCCCCCTCGTCCTCCACGGTGAGCGCCAGATCGGCCTTGGCGGCGCCGGTCTCCACCTCCCGCAGAGCGAGCGTCGCCGCGCCCAGAGACATCCCCGCCGCCCGCCGCGGATGGAGCTCGAAGAGGGCCCGAACCTCCGGTCGATCCGCCGGCCGCCCGGCCAGCCGCTCGAACGGCAGGTCCTGGTGCGCCCAGCCGTCCAGACAGGCGGCGCGGACGCGCGCCAGGAAGTCCGCAGCGGACGGGTCATCCGCCATCCGGCCGCGCAGGACCATGGTGTTGACCAGACAGCCGAGCAGCGGCTCGAGCTCGCGCCGGCCACGCTCCGAGACCGGCGTCGCGACGAGGACGTCGGCCTGCCCGCTGAGCCGGCCAAGAAGAGTGAGGAAGGTTGCCGCGAGAGCCATGAACGGCGTCGCGCCGGCGCGCCGGCGCAAGGCTCCGAAACCCGCCGGCAAATCGATCCGCCGGCGGCGCACGCCGCCCGGTCCCGCTCCCATCCCCGCAGCTCCCAACGCACGCGGCCGGTCGGTGGTCAGGTGCAAGGCCGCTGGCGCGCCGGCCAGCTCCGCCTGCCACCAGGCGGCGAGCGGCGCCAGCGCCTCGGGGGTCAGCCGGCCGCGCTGCCAGCGGGCGAAGTCGGCATATTGCACCGGCGGCTCCGGCAGCTCCCGGAGACTGCCGGGCCGGCCGGAGAGAACGGCCAACTCGCGGAAGAACAGGTCGATCGACGCGCCGTCGGCGGCGATGTGATGGATGGCGAGGAGCAGGTCGTGCTCGTGCGCCCGCCGGACCAACGCGGCGCGCAGCACCGGTCCGCGCTCCAGGTCGAACGGCCGCCGCGCCAGCTCGACCGCCAGGCGGTCCGTCTCCCGCTCCATCGCGCTCTCCGGCAGGGCGGCGAGATCGATCAGGGGCAGATCCGCGGTCCGCGGCGGCTCGGCGACCGCCACCGGCTCCCCGTCTCCTTCCGGAGATCCTTCGGGGTAGCGCGTGCGCAGGACGGCGTGCCGCAGGACGATCTTCCCGAACGCGCGCCGCAGGGTGTCCGGACGGAGCGGACCGCGCAGCCGGGCGGCGCCGGCCAGGTTGTAGGCCGGCGAGCCGGGCTGCAACCGGTCGGCGAGCCAGAAGCGCTCCTGGGCGAAGGAGAGGGGAGCCGGGGAGCCGTCGAGCGCCGGATCGCGGCGGAGCACGGCCTCAGACACTCCAGGCGCCGCGGCGCGCACCCGCTCCGCCAGACCCGCCAGGGTGGGCGCCGCGAACAGATCGCGCAACGGCAACGCGACACCGAACACCTCGCGCACCCGCGCCAGCACCCGGGTGGCGAGCAGCGAATGACCACCCAGCGCAAAAAAGTCGTCCCCGGTGCCGAGCGCCGCCGGATCCTGCTCCAAAACCTCCGCCCAGATCGCCGCCAGCCCCTCCTCCACCGCGTCGCGCGGCGGCACGAACCCTTCCGCCTCGGCCTCCGCCGGCAGTGGCAAGGCGGCGAGGGCCCGCCGGTCCACCTTGCCGTGCGGCGTGAGCGGCAGCCGCGGCAGGATGACGAAGGCCGACGGCACGAACGGCGCGGGCAGTCGCGCCGCCAGATGCTCGCGGAGAGCCGGAGCGGCGATCCCCTGCGGCTCGCCGGCCACGTACGCCACCAGCCGGCGGTTTTCCGCAGAGTGCCGCAGGACGACCGCCGCCGCGCGCACCCCGGAGCAGGCGAGGAGCGCCGCCTCCACCTCACCGGGCTCGATGCGGAAGCCGCGCAGCTTGACCTGCTCGTCGCGGCGGCCGATCAGCTCCAGGCGGCCATCCATCCGCCAGCGCGCCAGGTCGCCGGTGCGGTAGAGGCGCGCTCCGAACACCGCCTGCGGATCGGGATCGGGACCGAAGCGTTCGGCGGTGAGATCCGGCCGCATCGCGTAGCCGCGGGCGAGACCGGCGCCGGCCAGGCAGAGCTCGCCGGCCACCCCCGGCGGCACCGGCACCAGCCCGTCATCGAGCAGCCAGACCCGGGTGCCGTCGACCGGCCGGCCGATCGACGGCTCGCCGCCGCCGTCCCCGGCCCGCACCGCGGCCCAGGTGGCATAGGTCGTCGCCTCGGTCGGCCCATACAGGTTGAGCAGCCGGACGCCCGGCAGCGCGGCGTGCACCGCCGCCGCGAGATGCGCCGGCAGCCGCTCCCCCGCCAGGCAGACCGTGCGCACCGACGCCGGCAACGCACCCAGGCGCACCAGCTCGGCCATCGCCGACGGCACGGTGTTGACCAGCGTCACTCCTGCTGCTCCGCCGTCACCGAGCTGCAAGGCATCCTCCACCAGCACCACCGTTCCCCCGGTGGAGAGCGGCAGGAACAGCTCAAAGACCGAGAGATCGAAACCCACCGAGGTGGACGCCAGCACCGCCGCCCGCTCCGCCGGCCCAAAAACCCGCCGCGCCCACCGCAACATCGCGAGCGCCGAGCCATGCTCGATCTCCACCCCCTTCGGCCGGCCGGTCGACCCCGAGGTATAGAGGACGTAAGCCAGATGCTCCGGCCCCACCGCCGCGAGCTCCAGAGGGGCGCCCTCGGCGTCTTCGAGATCCTCCAGGAGGACGACAGGTGTCACGATTGAATCGACGCCGCCAGTTTCCCCCTCTCCCGGGAGGCGGGAGTGGGTGGGAGAGGGGGTCAGGGGGTGAGGCCCCTCCGTCACCACCACCGCCGCCCCGCAGTCGGCGAGCAGGAAGTCCAAACGCTCCCGGGGGTGCCCGGGGTCCAGCGGCACGTACACCCCGCCGGCCGCCAGGATGCCGAGGAGACCGGCCAGCAGGCGCGGCGAGCGGCGGACACAGAGGGCGACCCGGACCTCCGGTCCGACCCCGAGCGCGCGCAGGCGCCGCGCCAGGGTCCCCGCACGCGCCGCCAGCTCGCAATAGGTCGTCACCGTATCGCCGCAGACCAGCGCCACCGCCTCCGGTGTGCGCTCCGCCTGCGCCGCGAACAGGGCGGCGAGCGACGCCTCCTCCTCGTCCGCCTCGCCGGCGCCCGCACCGTTCCATTCGGCCCCATTCCATTCAAACAGCACCTCCTGCCGCTCCGCCGCGGTGAGCAGCGGCAACGCTCCGGCCGGCGTCTCCGGCCGCGCCGCGGCGCCGGTCAGCAAGGCGCCGAGATGACCGAGCAGACGCGCCGCGGTGGTGGCGTCGAAGAGATCGGCGTCCACCTCCAGAGCGGCGCGCAGCGCGCCGTCCACCACGGCGGCGGCGAGCGCCAGCTCGGTCTGCGCGGCCTGGCGGCGTAGCGGCAGGGTCTCCAGATCGAGGCCGCCCAGCCGGAAGCGCCCTCCCCCCTCGCCGAGCGCGAGGAGGGCGAGGGCCTCCTCCACCGGGTGCCGGGTGCGGTGGAAGGTCAGCATCGCCTGGAAGGAGAGCCGCGGCAGCTCCGCGGCGAGGAGGGGGAACGGCCAGTCGCGGTGCGCCAGCGCCGCGTGAGCTTCCTCCCGCGCCTGGTCCACCAGGTGCGTAAAGGGAGTCTCCGCAGCCGGCCGGCCCCGCAGGATGACGGGATTGACGAAATAGCCCAGCGTGCCGGCCCAGCGTGCCGCCGTCCGGCCGGCGGTGGGGACGCCGATCCACAGATCGCCATCGCCTTCGCAGTCTCCATCGCGTCCATCGCGACGTCCGGAAACACGGTACAGGAGGGCCTGAAAACCGGCGAGGAGGACGGCAAAGAAGGTCGACCCGCGCGCCCGCGCCAGCTCCCGCAGCCGCGCCGTCGCCTGCCGGTCCAGCGCCAGCGCGCACGACGCGCCGGCCCCGCTCGCCGGGCCCGGCGGCCGCGGGCGGTCGACCGGTAGCGCGAGGACCGGCGGCGGCCCCGCCAGGCGCTGCCGCCAGAAAGCTCTCAGGCGCTCTCCGCGCGGTGACGCCAGGAACCGCTCCTGCTCCTCCACCCACTCCGCATAGCTGGAGATCTCCACCGGCGGCAGGCCGCCGGGCGGCCCCGCGGTCTCCTCGCGGATCTCCTCCCGATAGAGATCCCCGAGATCGCGCAGCACCAGGGCCAGGGAGCGGAAATCCGCGATGAGGTGATGCAGGACGAAGAGGACTGCGCCGTCGCCGCCGATCCGGTCTCTTCCGATCCACACCCGCAGCAACGGACCGGCGGCGGGATCGAACGGCCGCGCCGCTTCGGTTTCCATCCGCCGCGGCCAGTCCGCGCCGGTCTCCTCGCGGATCTCAGGCTCCGGCGCTGAGGATGCCGGGTGCACCCGGCGGAACGGCTCGCCGGTCAGCGGATCGGCGGGATAGGTCGTGCGCAGAGCGGCGTGGCGCCCGGTCAGCTTGCGCAGGGCACGGCGGAGCGCCGCCGGATCGAGCGCCGCGATACGGACGGCACCGGCGAGATTGTAGGCAGCGCTGGCGGGAGCGAGGCGCTGCAAGAGCCACAAGGCGCGCTCTCCGGGGGAGAGCCGGCCCCGGTCGTCAAGGCTCATCGCACCCGTTAGTCCAGCCGTAAAGCCTGGAAGGGTGCCACCTTGGCAGCCCGCCGGGCGGGGATGTAGCTGGCCACCATGGCAACCCCCAACAAGAGAACCGACATCCCGCACAGGATCACTTTGTCGAGCGGGCTGACGCCGTACAGCCAGCTCGACAGCACCGGCGTCACCACCAGCGCCAGGAGGAGCCCGAGAGCCACTCCCATCAAGGCCAGCCGGCCGCCCTGGCCCACCACCAGGCGCAGCACGTCGCGGAGCTGCGCCCCGAGCGCCATGCGCACGCCGATCTCCTGCGTCCGGTTCGCGACCGAGTAGGAGATCACACCGTACACGCCGACCGCCGCGAGCGTCAGGGCAAAGGAGGCGAAAAGCGCCATGATCAGCACCAGCGAGCGCTGGCCCAGCGTCTGCCGCTCCATCCGCTCCGCCAGGGGAGCGACGTCGTAGACCGGCAGGTCGGGCGCCAGGGTGCGCAGCTCCTTCTGGACCGCCGGCGCCACGGCGAGCGGCGGCACCGCGGTGCGCACCAGCAGAGCCAGTTGCGGCGGCTGCCGCGGCACTTTTTGCAACAGCGCCTCGTAGAGGTTCAGACCCGGCCGGCCGTCCGTCAGGAGGCCATCGTGCCGGACGTCGCGCACGATCCCCACCACGGTCAGCCAGGGTTTCTTCGGGTCGTCGCGCCGGCCGGTCTTCACACGCTTGCCGATCACGCTCTGCCCCGGCCAGAGGTCGTGCGCCATGGTCTCGTTGATCACCGCGACCGGCAGACTGGCCGCCGTATCGCTCGCCAGGAATTCGCGGCCGACGTCCACGGGCGTATCGAGAGTCCGGAAGTATCCCGGGCTGATGAAATGGAGGCCGACGAGGGTCGTCTTCTCCTCCACCGGGCGGTCCTCCAGGCTGATGTAGGCCCCGGCCACGGTATGCCCGTTCCAGTCGTCCCCCGGCATCCCGGGACCTTCGAAGGCCACCGAGCGCACGCCCGGCAGGGAAGCGATCTTCTGCTGCGCCAGCGTCACCAGGCCAAACACCGCCGCATCCTCTTTGAAGGCCTCGACCTTGGTGCTTGTGCGGAGGGTCAGAACGCTCTCGTCCCGGAATCCCAGATCCGTGCTCACCAGGTTGCCGAAGCCCTTGGTCATCAAGCCGGCGCAGACCAAGAGCAGCAAGGCGACCGCCACCTCGCCGATGATCAGCATGTTCTGGAACCGGTGGTGGGACTCCCCCTGCATGCCCCGCCGCCCCACCTCGTTGAAGATCTCGTAGATGCGGAGCTTCGACGACAGCACCAGCGCGGGGATCAGGCCGAACAGGAGACCGGAGAGGAGCGACACGGCGAGCACCACGCCGACCACCACATAGTCGATGTCGACGCTGACGAAGCTCTTGAGCGGGATGCCGCTCACCCGGACGAGCAGCCCGGTGCTGACGCGCGCCAGCAGCAGGCCCGCGCCGCAGCCGAGGAGAGCGAGGATGACGCTCTCGGTCAGGATCTGGCGCACCAGGCCGCCGCGCCGCGCTCCCAGCGCCATGCGCAGCGACAGGTCGCGCCGCCGCGCCACGAACCGGGCGAGCAGCAGGTTCGCCAGGTTGGTGCAGACGATGAGCAGCAGCAGGAGCACTCCCACCATCAACATCCAGAGATTTTTCCGCAGCTCGCCGAACCAGGCGTCGGCGAGCGGCGTCACCCCTTCACGGATCGAGCGGTTGACGTCCGGGTTCTCCGCCTCCAGCGCGTGGCCGATCCGGTCGAGGTCCTGGCGCGCCTGCTCCAGGGTGACGCCGCTCTTCAGCCGGGCCACCGCATAGAGCCATTGGAGACCGCGCTTGTCCGTGTAGTCCTTGCCCAGCAAGGAGGCGGTGGAGAGCGGCAGCCAGATCTTGGCCTCGTCGGTCAGTCCCGAGAAACCGGCCGGCAAGACCCCGAGCACCGTGTAGCCGACCTGGTCGATGGTCACCACTCGGCCGAGCACCGACCGGTCGGCGGCGAAGTGGCTGTGCCAGTAGTCGTCGCCCAGCAGCGCCACGTGACGGTGGCCGGGCGGCTCGTCGTCCTCGGCCGCGAACAGTTGACCGAGCTGCGGCTTTATGCCCAGCAGGGTGAAGTACGCGGAGCCGACGATCTCGCCGTTGACCAGCTCCGCCCCCTGGTCGCCGCGCACGATGAAGCCCCGCGAGTCGGTGCGCGCCGCCAGCGCCTCGAACGAACGCTGGCGCTGCGCGATGTCGCGCAGGTCCAGGTACGACATCGGCTGCCGCTGCGCCTGGTCCTTCTCGCTGTACTCGTCGAGGAGGACCAGGCGCTCTGACGCCTCATAGGGCAGAGCGCGCAACAGCACTGCATTGACTACGCTGAAAATCGAGCTCAACGCTCCGATGCCCAACGCCATCGTCAGTACCGACACCAAGGTGAAGCCGGGACTCTTGGTCAGCGTACGGATACTGAACCGGATGTCCCGCATCAGAGTCGACATCTATCCCTCCAGCCGCCTACAAACCCTGTCGTAGCCGGATCGCGCACCGGTTCCGCGGAAACGCCGCCAGTTTAAGCCAGATCGCGCGTGGTGAGAAGCACGAACAACACCAGCCAATGAATGAGAGGAATATACCCTTGCAGATATCCTGTTGTCATCCCCAGACTTTGGCTTGGAGGAATCCGTATGGAGATTCGTGCTCGCAGCCATGCGATGGTTTTTGTATTCCTGTGCCTGTCCGCCGCCCCGCTTTGCGCGGCCTCCGGCGCCACCCTCCCCTCCGCTCCGGCGGACGTCCGCCGCGTCGACGCCGCCGCGCGGGGGCAGCTCATCGAGGTCTCCGGAGTCGCCAACCGGGCCGAGGTGGTCCGCTTCGGCGACGCCGTGGCGCCCGGGCTCCTGGCCACCGCGCCGGAGCAGAGCGTACACGTCGCCGGCTGGCCGGTCGCCCCGGGCGAACGGGCCGACGTCGTCCTCACCCGCCACGAAATCTATGCGCCGGACGCGAAGATCTACCGGGTCGAGAACGGCAAGACGACCGAGGTGCCGCATTCGCGCCTGGTCTTCCTGTGGGGCGAAGCGGAGAGCGATCCGGACACCCGCGTCTTCGCGGCGGTCGATCCGGACAGCCAGCAGCTCGACGGCTTCGCCGCCTCGCAGCGTGCCACCCATGAGATCCATCCGCTCGGCAATTCCAAGCTTGGCGTCGCCGTCCCCGGCATTCTGCAATATCTCGTCGCTCCGCCCGAGGTCTTCCTGGAGCAGGCGGGGGAGAAGCCGCAGTGGACCTGCGGCCAGAGCGGCGCGCCGCTCGACTTCCGGCTCCGCGAGAGCATGCTGCCACCGGCCGGGCTGACCGGGAGCGGCACGCCGGGGAGCTCGAGCCTCTTCGCCAGCGCGGGGAGCGACAAGGCGATCACCACATTGCACAACGCGGTGCTCGCCATCGACACCGACAACGAGCTGCTGTTCTACAAGTTCAGCGACAACACCACCACCGCCGCCAACTACATCGCCAGCCTGATCGCGCAGATGAACGTCATGTACAACCGCGACCTGCTGATCCAGCTCGTCCAGGGCACCACCTTCCTGCGCGTCGGCAACAGCAGCGACGGCGACCACTTCAACGACGACCCCTGGGCGCAGGTGGGCGCCGGCGCCAACTCGAACGAGCTCAACGAGGTGTCAAACTACTGGTCGACCACCAACGGCGGCATCTCCCGCGCCTTCGTGGCGATGCTCTCCGGCAAGGGGGGCAGCGGCGCCTCCGGCATCGCCTGGGTGCCCGGCTCGCTGTGCAGCACCTTCTACGCCGTGAGCTACAGCCAGGTCTTCGTCTCGGGGACGACGCCGAGCTTCGGCGACGTGCTGGTGGTGGGGCACGAGATCGGCCACAACTTCGGCTCCCCGCACACCCACTGCTACAGCCCGCCGATCGACACCTGCTACTCCGGGGAGAGCGGCTGCTACTCCGGCCCGACGAGCTGCCCGGCGCCGAGCACCATCAACGGCGTGACCAACGTCGAAGGGACGCTGATGGGCTACTGCCACCTGCTCGGCGGCTGCACATCCTCCCTCGTCTTCCATCCGCGGACGGTGAGCCTCATCCAGCCGCTCATCCAGGCCGCCGTGAACACCTGTATCTTCCCCGCCGTCACCCCGATCGGAGTGAGCGCGATCAGCCCCGCGAGCGGCCTGACCTCCGGCGGCACCGCGGTCACCATCACCGGCAACAGCTTCGTGACCGGCGCCACGTTGACGATCGGCGGCTCCCCCGCCACCTCGGTCGTGGTGAACAGCGCGACCAAGATCACCGCGGTCACCCCGCCCCACGCCACCGGCAAGGTCAACGTCGTGGTCACCAACCCCGACACCTCGAACGCCACGCTGACCAACAGCTTCTTCTATACGCCGCCGCCGGCGCTGTCCGACCTCTACACCCTCACCCCCTGCCGCCTGCTCGACACCCGCAACGCCAACGGTCCGCTGGGCGGACCGGCGCTCGGCGCGATGGCGCAGCGCACCTTCACCGCCATCAACTCCTGCGGCATTCCGAGCACCGCCAAGGCGATCGTGGTCAACATCACCTCGGTCAACCCGGCCGCCGCCGGTTATCTCGCGACCTTCCCCGGCAACGCCTTCCCGCTGGGCACCACGGTGGTCAGCTTCCAGCCGCTGACCGTGCGCGCCAACAACGCCATCATCGGCCTGGCGACCGACAACACCGGCACTTTCGGGATTCAGAACGGCTCCACCGGCACGACGAACGTAGTGGTCGACGTGTTCGGCTACTTCAACTAGTTCACCCACTCATCCGGCGGCGGCGCGGGCACAGGCCGGACCTGCACCGCCGCCGCCGCGGCGGCCAGCCGCTCGTCCTCCTCGACCTCCCAGGCACGGCGCTGCGCGGCGTCGCGCGAGCGCCGCTTCGCCATCGCCCACAGCGCGAGCAGGGTGACGCCGATCCACAGGATCACCGAGTTGGTGAGGACCGGCACCCAGCGGTACCAGAACGTCTGGCGGTCCCAGAAGGAGTCCTCCGCGTCGGCGAGCATCTCGCCGGTCGCCCGCCGGTACGCCTCCGCGAACGGCAAGCCGTCGGCGATGCCGGCCAGGATCGCCCCCGTCGACCGCGGGCCATGGCGCTGGATGAGGTCGCGCACGAACGCGCCCGCCACCGTGTAGGCGCGCTGCACCGTCCCCTGGCCGCCGGCAAAGTGGCTGTCGAGCTCGGAGAGCGGAACGCGCCGGTCGGCGAACAGCGCCAGGGTGAGCCGCGAGCGGTCCTCCAGTCCCCACGACTGCCCGGCGATCATCGCCAGCCCCTCCTGAAACCAGCGCGGCACCGGCCGCCCCCCGGCGGCGCGCCCGATCAGCACATGGGCGACCTCATGGCGCAGCAGATCCTCCAGCGACGAATCGGGATACGACGGCGCCCGCGCCGGCATCAGCACCACCACTCCCGCCGCCGGATCGGCATAGCCGGAGACCCACGGCGGCACCGCGGTCGCCAGCTCGGACCCCTCCGGCGCCAGGATCACCCGCACCGGAGGCCCGGCCCGGAACAACCCCGCCAGCCGCGCCGCATCCTCCAGCCGTCCCGGCGGCAACGCCCGGATGCGCGCCGCCACCGGCTCCAACGCCGCCGGCGCCTCCACGAAGAGCTGCGGCACCTGCGCCGCCGCCGGCAGCACCGCGAGAAGCAGGAGACCAGAAATCAGGATCGTGAAAAGCGCGCGCCGCACCGTCATCGCGGCATCTTACATCCCCGCTGTTTTTCAGGCTTCGGGCGGCTCTTCCCACTTCATCTTGAAGTGGACGAAGCTCTCGAAGTCGAGGTAGGCCTCGAAGAGCTCCGACTGGACCCGCTGGTAGGCGGCGAGCTTCGCGAGCAGGCGCTGGCGCAGGAGGTGGAGCGGCAGGCGGTCGCGGGTCGAGCCGTGGAAGCTTTGCCAGAACTTGAACAGGGCCTCGCCGACGACGTCTTCGAAGTCCAGGCCCAGGACTTTGCAGATCAGCGCCACGGAGGCGGGATCCGCCCCGTGCCCTTTCTCGATCTTGCGCAGGGTCGTGGGGCTGATCCCGATCTCCTTGGCGAGAGCTTCCTGGCTGCGGTCGTGAGCTTTTCTGCCGCGCTGGAGGATCGGCCCGAGGAAAGGGCTGAGAAAGTCGTTCGGACTCTCGCTCTCGGCGCCCTTTCCTTTCTTGGCCATCAAAGGCATGGTAGTGACTGCGTCGGAAGCCGGTCAATGGCTGGAAATCGATCACCGCGGAACGGTTTCCTGATCGATTCCAAGGAAAACATGGATCGTCCGCACACCTCGTCACGTTCAGGCGTCAAGCCGGCCCCTCCCACTTCATCTTGAAGTGGACGAAGCTCTCGAATTCGAAATACGCCTCGAAGAGCGCGCGCTGGCTCTCCTGGTAGGCGGCGAACTTTTCGAAGAGACTGTCGCGGAACCTCTGGAGGGGTGCCTGTCCGGCTCCTTCCGTGCTTTGGTGGAAGCCTCTCCACAGATCGAAGAGAGCTTCCGTGACGACCTCTTCATAGGAGAGCCCCAGAGCTTCGCAGATCGACCTGACATAGACTGGGCGCGCCCCTTGCCCGGCTTCGATGCGGCGCAGCGTCGCGTCGTTGATGCCGACCTTCCGGGCCAGCTCTTCCTGCTTGATGGTGCGCGCTCTCCTCGCACGCAAGAGGATCTTCCCCAGGGAAGGACCGAGGATGTCGTCCGTGCCGTCAGCGGCGGCGTTTTTCTTTTGATCGATCATCGAGGCTCAGGGTAGTTGCCTTTCCCGAAGCCGGTCAATCAACGCGTCACCGCGCGCAGCGCTCCCGCGTGGCACAAATCCGAAGGTTTGGTGCGGTTGATCGCCGGATTCCGCACGAACAGTGCTGGCGCGTCCAGGAGAAGGGACCGTACGATCTCTGCGGAAAGCTGTCACACCCGGAATGCGTTCCCGTCGCGCCGCGGCGGCGCCTTCCGCCACCGGAGCAGGGACGGAGGCGGTGAATCCGGAGCCGGCTCGCGGATGGATGGCGCCGCCCGCAACGGAGGCCGAAGACGACTGCCGAGGCCGTGCCTCCCGAGGGCGATTTTTTCCTTGCTTTCCTACGCGCCGATCGTCATCGAAGCCACCGGAGACGAAGAGGTGCGGGTGATTGCGGAGTGGCTTGGCGCAGTCGAGTAGACGAGGAGAGGAAACAGCACGGCTCCTCGAAGAATTCTACGGACCGCTGCAAAACGATCCAGCCCGCCGGAATCTACGACGCCTCCCATAGTCTTACGGCGGCGCGCCGTAAAACTGTGCGGGCCGTTCTTATTCTGTGCGGCGCGCCGAAATTCTGGGCGAGGCGTCGAAGTTTTGGGCGGGCCACCGCAAAACGATTCAGGCCGCCGAAAAACTGTGCGACCCGTTCTTATTCTGGACGGCGCGTCGAACTTTTAGGCGAGGCGTCGAACTTTTAGGCGGGCCGCCGGAAAATAATTCAGCCCGTCGTAAAACTGTGCGGCCCGTTGAAATTTTGGGCGCGGCGTCGAAGATTTGGGCGAGCTGCTGAAAAACTATTCAAGCCGCTGAAAAACTGTGCGAGCTGTTCTTATTCTGTGCGAGGCGTCGAAGAATTGGGCGAGCCGTCGCAAAACGATTCAGGCCGCTGAAAAACTGTGCAGGCCATTTTTATTCTGCGTGAGCCGTCGAAATTTTAGGCGGGCCGGCGAAAAATTGGGCGAGGCGCCGCAAAATGATCCAGGCCGCCGCAATCTCCCGGCACGTGGCGCTTTCACAGCCACCGCGCCAGCAACCGCTTCCAACTGAAGCGTCTTCCAATCCCTCTCTGCTTCTTGTCTTTTTCCATCCCCAGCTCTTCCAACACCGCCTCGGTCTGCTCACCGAGCTCCGGAACGCGATCACCGGCGCGCGGACGGGCTCCATTGAGAAGGACGGGAAAGCCGAGGCGCGGCAGGCTGTCCGGGCCGTCGGTGAGGACGCCACGTTCGCGGGCTTGCGGGTGGGCTCGGGCTTCGGCGGCGGAGAGGACCATTTCGGCGGGGATGTCCTCGCGGGAGAGCAGGTCCAGCCACTCGGCGCGGGTGCGACGGCGAATGAGGGCGGCGACTTTGCGGCGGGAGCGGTCCCTTGATCTGTATTGGTGGCGGATGAGGTCCGGCCGGCCGGCGGCGCGGCAGAAGCGTTCCCAGAAGTGGGGCTCCAGAGCGGCGAGGGCGAGGAGGTCGCCTTCGGCGGTTCGGTAGAGGTTGTAGCAGGGAAGGGCGCCGGTGAGCGGCAGGCTCTCCCCCACTGTCTTCGCGCCTCCGGCTTCCGATGCCCAGGAGGCCAGGTTGGCGTGGACGGCGCCGTCGAAGAGGGCGGCGTCGATGCGCTTTCCATCCCCCGTTTTTTCTCTTTCGATCAGGGAGGCGAGGATGGCGGTGACGGCGCTCCAGGCTCCGGTCAGGTCGGCGACCGGCACGGCCGGCATGGACGGTGGCGTTGTCGGCGCGAGCGATCCGGCGAGGGCCTGATAGGTGAGGTCGTGACCGGCGCGCGCAGCATACGGACCGGACTGGCCCCAGCCTGAGATGGAACAGCGGATAAGGCGCGGGTAGCGGAGGCGCAGCTCCTCCGGCGCGAAGCCCAGGCGCTCCAGGGTGCCGGGGCGGAAGCTCTCCAGGAGGACGTCGGCGCGGGCGAGCAGCGCTTCCAGCACCTGCCGCGCCGCCGGCTGCTTCAAATCCAGTGCGACGCTTTCGACGCCGGAGAGGAGGATCGCCGCCAGCGCTCCCGTCCCCTCGCGGCGCGGCGGCGCGTGGCGGACGGGATCGCCCAGCGCCGGCTCTTCAATCTTGACGACGCGCGCTCCCAGGTCGGCGAGCAGGTGCGCGGCCAGCGGCCCCGGCAGATGGCGGGTGAGGTCCACCACCAGGAGGCCGGACAGGGGGGCCATAGCCGACTCCGGGCGCTATTCGCGCTCGACCACCATCGAGAAGCCGACGCCGCCGGCCGCGCAGACGGTGACCAAGCCGAGGTTCTTGCCGCGCCGCTTCAGCTCATAGAGGAGCTGAGTGACGACGCGCGCGCCGGTCGCTCCGAACGGATGGCCGATGGCGATCGAGCCGCCGGTGACGTTGAAGCGGTCGAAGTCCACAACGCCGAGCGGCTCGCTCCGCCCCAGCTCTTCCTGAGCGAACTTCTTCGACGCGAAGCCCTTGAGGTTCGAGAGGATCTGTGCGGCGAACGCCTCGTGCATCTCGACCAGATCGATGTCCGCGAGCTTCACCCCGGCGGCGTCGAGGGCGGCCGGCGCGGCGTAGGCCGGGCCTTGCAGGAGCTGGTCGCCCGGATTGAGCGCGGTGAAGGAGTAGGAGCGGATGTAGCCGAGCGGCGTGTAGCCGAGCGCCTTCGCGCGCTCCTCGCTCATCAGCAGGACCGCCGAGCCGCCGTCGGTGAGCGGGCTCGAATTGCCGGCGGTGAGCGAGCCGTAGCGGCGGTCGAAGACCGGCTTGAGCTTGCCGAGGGCCTCGATGGAGGTGTCGGCGCGGACGCCGTTGTCCTGGGTCACCGCCTTGGCGTAGCCCGGCGGCGGGAAGGCCGGGGCGATCTGCGCGGTGAGCCGGCCGTCCGCGGTGGCGGCGGCGGCGCGGTGGTGCGACATCAAGGCGATCTCGTCCTGGGCGAGGCGCGAGATGTCGTTCTCCTTCGCCATCTTCTCCGCCGACTCGCCCATCGACTGGCCGGTGGTGTACTCGGCGATCGCCGGCGCCACCGGAGCCAGATCGGCCGGACGGAGCTTGCTCAGGATGCCGACGCGCTGCGGCAACGTCTTCGCCTTGGCGAGCTCCATGAAGACGTGCGACGCCTTGCGTGAGAACTGGATGGGGACGTTGGACAGCGACTCGGCGCCGCCGGCCAGCACGATGTCGGCCTCGCCGGTGAGGATCGCCTCGGCGCCGAAGGTGATCGCCCGCGTCGACGACGCGCAGGCCAGGTTCACCGTGACACCCGGCACGTGCATCGGCATCGAGGTGCGGAAGACCACCTCGCGGCCGAGGTTCGGAGCGTGCAGCGCCGGCACCACGACGCCGAAGACCGACAGGTCGATCAGCTCGGGATCGATCCCGGTGCGCGCCAGCAGCTCGGCGGCGGGGATACCGGCGAGATCGATCACGTCCATGTTCTGAAAATCGGTTCCGGCTTTGACGAACGGCGTGCGGCAGCCGTCGATGATGGCGACGCGGCCTCGGGCGCCCTTGAGGTCGGCCCGCCCGGTGGCCTTCACCGCGGCCGGACGGTTCTTCGGGCCGCGGGTCCAAACGGTGTCCGCGCGCTCGGTGACCTCTTCCAGAGCTGTCGCGTTATTGGGAGCGCGCAGAGGCGCGGGAGGACGGTTGATGTCCGGCGTAGGTGTCTGGGTCTCAGGCATGGCGGTCTCCTCACTGACTTATATACCAGGCTATGCCACACTGCGGCAAGAACCCCACGGCGACGCCCCTCTGTCGCCAGTCGTTTTCGTCTTCCTGCGGCAAAGGTCCCGGCTCGGTGAGGAGGAGAACGCGCAGGCGGCCGAACGGAAGGCCGGGACGGCGTCCGAGCTTGCGGGCGAGCCGCCGCGGCCAGCTCCGCTCATGCCGTTGCGCGGCAAGACGCAGGCGGGCGACGTCGTCCACCGATCCGGCAAAGACGGTCGGGCGTGCCCAGACGGCCATTCCAACTACGTTGCCCGGATCGGGCTCCAGAAGCAGCGCCGCTCCCGCCACCGTCGCCCACGACAGGAGAGCGCGGGTGGCCGGATCGTCCAAGGAGCCACCGAGGACCAGGATGTCGCGAATCTTTCCAGGTGGAACGAGCCGTGCGATCTTCTCCGCGGCGGCGGCCAGATCGGAGCCCGCCAGCTCGACGACGCCTGCCGGACCGCGCACCGCCACGGTCCCGCCAACGGCCTGGACGGCCAGATCGTCGAGCACCGCTTGCCAATCCAGCGTGTGCCCCGCGGTTCTTCCTTCTTGTCCCCTAGATGCTTGCCGAAGATGGGAGGCCGCCGCGCCGAACGACATCCACCGCCACTCCCACCCCTCGCGGCGGAACAGCCAGGGATCTTCGGGGGTGAGGTCGGCGTGGCGGAAGAGCGCGGCGGCGGGGGTCGGCGGATCGGTCAGACCCCGGCCTTTTTCATCGCCTGAGAGATTTTCTGCTCGATCACCGGGCGCATCAGGCTGGCGGGTGGCCCCAGCTCGGCACGGCCGATCAGGCACCCTCCATCAAGGACGATCGTGGCCTTGGCGCCGGGGCCGGAAAGATGCATGACGTCACCCTCCCAACGCCACTTGAGCATCCCGCCGGGGAAGGACTCCTTGAGACTGGCGTCGAGAGCGGGACGGATCTCTTCCATGGATGGTTTCTGGGTCTCCACCTTGATGGTCAGCTCGCTCATGGGCGCAGACGCTACCACAGACCGGCGGCCGTCTCGATCCCAGGCTGTTCCTGGTAGTCTGGAACGGGAGTTTTTTTGGACCATCGCCGTGTTACCACGGTGATGCCCTCTTTCGGAAAACTGTCATCGCACGTTGAGAGGCCCCCCTCATGAGGAACACGTCCCGCCTGGTCGCCGCCGTTCTGGTCACCCTGCTTGTCCTGCCCCTCCGGGACGTCGCCGCGCAAACCATCTCCGACCCCGGTCTCTTCGAGAAGAGCCTGCAAGCGGCCCAGGAAGTCGTGACGCAGTACGGCATCTATGACAACCCGGCGGAGCTGGCGCGGATCAACCGTATCGCCTACGAGCTGGCGCAGCAGTCCGACTACCAGCAGTTTCCCTACACCTTCACACTGATCGAGATGCCGGTGCCGAACGCCTTCACCCTGCCGGGCGGCCAGATCTTCGTCACCCGCGGACTGCTCGACATCGGTCTCGACGACGACATGCTCGCCTCCGTCCTCGGCCATGAAATCGGGCACATGGTCCACGAGCACTACAAGAAGATGCAACGCCGGGCGATCCTGATGAACGTCCTCGGCAACCTCTTGACCGTGGGCGTGATGCTCGACCAGAAGAACCGGCAGCCGACCAACCCGAACATCCCCTACGACCCCCGGGTGGGCGTGGACTACGGCACCGACCGCGTCCAGGGCGCTGCCGCCGCGAGCCTGGTGTTGAGCGAGCTGTTGCTCCGCAGCTACAGCCGGGAGAATGAAGACGAAGCGGACGCCGAGGGGCAGCGGCTGTCGGCGCTCGCCGGCTACAACCCCAACGGCGCGCAGCGGATGTGGGAGGCGATGAACAAGAAGACGCCCCAGCTCCGCGAGTACGGCTACATGCAGACCCACCCCTTCGGCGAAGAGCGCCAGCGCTACGCGTCCGCCCGCAAGGAGACCTGGAAGATCCAGCCACGGCAGTCGGCCGACGCCTACCGGATGCGCACCCAGGCCCTCCTCGCCTCCTGGAAGGCGAAGGAAAAGCCGCACAAGCCGGAACAGCATGCCCAGCAGCGCCCCGGGGAGCATGTGCAGGATCTGCTGAAGAAGGGACCGCAAGCGATGCCCTTCCTCGACCTTGCCTGCCTCGCCACCTGGCCGCAGGGGAAGATCGCCGACGGCATCCGCCTCGCCTCCCTGCACCGCCAGCGCGACGCCGAGCTCGCGAAGCCGTCGCTCTCCCGCGACTACGGGGCGGTGATTCGCAAATACCGTGACGAGCTGTCGGCCGTGCGCGTCCTCGATCCCAAGAGCGAGCTGGCGCCCGCGCTGCAAGCCGAGATCGCGGATCTCGACGCCAAGCGCAAGGAGCTCTATCCGAAAGCCGTCCAGGTCCTCGGCGGCGGCATCTACGAGACCTCGTTCCTGGTCAGCTTCATGAGCAACTTCCCGGACGTCAAGGAAGCGCCGGAAGTCGGCCTCGCCCTCGGCGACGCCTACAGCCGCCTGGGCAACCAGACCGAGGGGGTCTCCCGCTACCTGGCGGCCTGGCAGTCCGCGCCCGACAGCCCGCAAGGCAAGCGCGCCCAGATGGGCCTGCGCAACCTCGCGCCGAACTTGAAGGAGCTGTCAGCCCTCCAGCAACTCGCCCTCCAGGATCGCGACGCCGACATCCGCAAAGTCGCGAGCGACCGTCTGGCCCGCGAGGTCAAGACCTACGACGACCTCGCCAACGGCGCCGAATACCTCCGCCGCTATCCGGACGGCCAGTACGCCAAAGACGTCCTCGAGCGCCTGAACGTCCTCGCCGACAACCTCTACGGCGAGGTCATCCTCTACCAAGGCATGGGAGATCCGGTGCGAGCCGTCGAGCGCATCAACAAGATCTTGACCAACGCCCCGCTGTCGCCCGCCGCCAGCAAGCTAAGGGACCGGGCGGTGTTAACGGAGGCGAAGGAGGGGTGACTGAAAGACGGCGCACAGTCCGTCAAGATCGTTGAGTGGTCGCCGGACGATCAGTGTTTTGTAGGAAGCTGCCCCGGCTTGCTCTATGGCGGTTGCCACGGAGACGACGAAAGAGCGGTTTTCGCAGAGCTGTGCGAGATCGTCGACGAGGTCATTGATCTGTATAAGAAGGATGGCAAGGTCCTTCCGCCGCCGCCGCCGACGGCGGGCAGGGACTATGCCAACAAGATGCTGAACGTTGCTTGAGGCCGGCGCGACGGGCTGAGCCGCTCCATTCTTCGTCATCAGAAGCGGACGCCGGCTTGAACGGCGCCATTCCCATTCATCAGGAGCCGATGCCGGGCTGAGCAGGCCCCATTCCGGCTCAGCAGAAGCTCAAGACATCTTGACCAATCCGATTTTGGCGCGTCAGAAGCCACGGACGGTCTGGCCGGCGCCATTCTGTCGTGGCCTGGACGATCCCCGCGCAATCCAGCGCCGCTGCCGCCAGTCGATCGGCTCGGTCCGAGGAGTGCGATAGAGTCTGGCCACGGTGCGTCGTGAAGCAGAGCGAGATCGGGAACTGAGGTCTTGGCCTGCATGCTGTGAGTCTCCAGCGGGTGAGAGTCCCGTCCGGGTAAGCGCCGGAGCGCCCGGTAAGCAGACCCCCGGCAGGAGGAGAGATCCTCCTGTCCGAAGCGGGGTGTCAAGAGCCTCTAAGGAGGGCATCAATATACTTCACGCAGTGACAACCCGTGCGCTCTGGCTAAAGAGAAGCGGGGCGTCTCCGCCCCGCCTCCGGGTCTATGCGAGTGCCGCGGTGTAGTGCTCGACGGCGTCGGGGGGAATGTCCGCGGCGGCAAGGAGGTGCTCGGCGAGGTCTCGGTTCTCTGTCGGGAAGGCGGAAGCGTACTCCCGGATGAGGGAGACCGTCTCCAAGCCCACGACGTGGTAGAAGGAGAAGGAACCCGTCCGGTCCGCCAGCTCCCGCACCTGCCGCAGGAGCCGGGGCAACCCTCCGCCCTCGCCAGTCCCCCGCAGCCATGCGGTGATGACCCAATTCCGGGCGGCGGCTTGCTGGTCCTTCCAGGGGAGGGGATCGCACTCCCGGAAGACCTCTTCCAGGGGTGGAACGGCGCGGGGATCTACCGGCGGCCCGAGTTCAAATTCCAGGGCATCGCCGATCGACTTCAAGGCCGGGACGAACGTCCCGCACAAGGCGGACAGCCGCTCCTCCTCCGCGGTCAAGGCGGATGCCGTCCGCTCCATGTCGAGATGGGCGAGCCACCCCTCCAGGTGGCGAAGATCGGCGAGGACGGCGCGCGCTTGGTGGAAGAAGGCCCCGGCCGGTTCCACGGGCCAGTGCTGGCAGTACTCCAGGGCGGCCGTGTAGAGCAGATTCCCCACGGTCCGGAGAGCGGCGTTCGCTCCGGGCTCGGTGAAAACGGCGAGGGTAGTTTCTCGGAACCCCTCGAAGTCTTCGAAACGTGCGGGAAGGATCACAGCCGGAACGGCGCACGGGCCGTCCGGGGTAGACTTCGGCAAGCTGGGCATAGGTCCTCCTGTGCTCAGTCAGGCTCCGGCCGGAGGGCTCAAGCTCCTGTCGGGGCCGCTTGTTCATCTGTTGGGGCCGGACACCGGCCCCGCGTCTCTCTGCTCGCGCTTCTGTCGTTGCTCGGCTGCCTCTTCACCTCCCCTCTGGCCGCTTCTGTATCCCGTCCTGGGATACTGAGGGAGTGTAACCCATACTGGGATATCCCGGAAGGGGATAAAGACTGTGCCCACCATGGCGCCTGTTCACGACTCGGACTATCAACGCATGCTCACCCGGCTACGCGAAGCGCGGGAAGCGGCGAAGCTTACGCAGGTACAGGTAGCGGAGAAGCTGGGGAAGCCGCAGAGCTACGTCTCCAAGGTGGAGAACGGCGAGCGCCGAATCGACCCGATCGAGTTGGCGCGGTTCGCGGAGATCTACGGGCGGAGCGTGGAAGATTTCCTCAGTTAACCGGCGGCGTATCGGTGGCGGCCTGTGGCTTACCGCTGATCACAAGATCAATATCATCGAACACCATTTCGGCGCCCGCGTTTATTCGTACCGCGATATGTGCCGCCGCGAATGCCTTTATTAGTGTCGTGAGCCGCGCAGGCGTCACTCTTGAGTGTGTCACTATCGTAATACCGGCTGGAAACGTCAGCACGCCCGAGTTGGTAAACTCTTTGATCGTCCATCCACTGGCAACTAAAGCTACCGCTAATTCCTTTGCAAAATCGCACGCTTCTGCGTTCCCCGTTGTGCAAAACATCACTACATATCCCTTCGGGCCGGAGCTAAGGCGGCCCGTCATCGCCTCGCGCTGTCTAGCCGTTAAGTGCCGCGGTTCCATGCGCTGCCGCAGTTCCAAGAGCCTTCGCTCTGCGTTCGCCGCCTTTGTTCGCAGGATCGCGGCCTCTGCCTCAAGTTGCGCTGCATGCTCTTCCGCTGATTTCGCAATCTTATTCGCCCCCGCTATGTCCTTCTCGAATCCTTTGGAGGTCGCCTTAGCTGACTCAGCCACACTTTGCGCGCGGGCCGTCTCCAGTTGGATCGCTGCTATCTGCACCTCGGTTAGCCTGACGGCGGGGAGTTCCAAAGCTAATCCAGCGATCAGCACTAAAGTGGAGATCTTGCCGAGCCTTTCTTTCTTCTTTGCATCCCGAATAACAAAGTCGGAGACGTATTCTCCGACCACGCCAACAATTATGACGCCTATGCTCGCATACTCCACAACGCGCCAAAAAGCGAGCGAAGACATAAGCGCCGACGATTACAGCGGGGCTGCATTCTTTGCTATCTGCGAGGCCATACTGTTGACCATTTTTGTGTTGCGGCTCGCTCACCTGATCAGGGGAAGGAGATGAGACATTATTTAACTGGGCGGCGCGAATCGGCGCGTCTCTCGGATAGTTTCGCTTCCAGTTCGCTCTTGGGTACTCGCAGCAGTCCGCTAGTGATCTGTTTGAAACGCTCGAAAGTCGCGCGCGCTTCCTCTTCGCTCAGGGGTGCCTCCGGAGGCTTATGTTTCAGGTGTGGCGAAGCCATTGGATCATTCCTCCTTCTGGACGTCACCGTCCGCAGCGATCAGTTCTTTGTAGGTGAGGCGACGGCCGACCGTGTTGGCGGCGACCGCAAGGAACCGCCCGCCGTCCGTTCCCTGCCGGGGGTTGTAGCGGAAAACCTGCTCATTGACGTAGCGGTGAAGGTGGAACGGGGCGACGGCAACGTACGTGCCGCCCAGCGACCGCTTCAGGAGAGACCAGAAGTTCTCCAGGCCGTTGGTGTGGACATTGCCTTCGACGTAGCGCTCGGCGTGGTTGACCGCTTCGTGGGCGTACTCGGGGGACAATCCCTCGTAGGAGCGGAGCGTGTCGGTGAAGACCTCGGAACCGGGCTCGACGTTCTCCCGGACCTTGGCCTGGAGGGTCTTCTTCTTCCGGTTCTCGACCACGAACGCGCGGACTTCGCCGTCCCGTTGCAATACGCCGAGGACGGCGGTTTTGTCGGTCGGGCCGGTGCCGTGGATCTTGGCTTCCCGGACTTTCTTGTGCATGTTCTTGGCAAGCCCGCCGATGAAGGTTTCGTCCACCTCGACTTCACCGGCGATCTTCTGGAAGGTGCCGGTCTCCATCGCAACGCGCACCCGCTGAAGCATGAACCACGCCGTCTTCTGGGTGACGCCCAAGTCGCGCGCGACCTCGTACGAGCTGATACCGTTCTTGCAGTTGGCAATCAACCACACTACCGGGAGCCACTTGTCCATGCCCAGCGGTGAATCCTCGAAGATCGTTCCGACCTTGATAGAGAACTGCTTGCGCGGGTGCTTGTCCTTGCACTCCCAGAGCTTCCGGGTGGCGATGAAGCGCACGTCGGCACGCCCGCAGGCGGGGCAGGTGACGCCGTTCGGCCAGCGGAGCGAGACCATGAACTCCCGGCAGACATCCGCATCGGCGAAGTGGCGGACCGCTTCGAGGAGGGTACGGGGCAGGCGGGGAGAGTTCTTGCTTTCCATGAAGCAAGACTACCACCGCCCCGCTCCTGAGTCAAGTATATTGTTGCCCTAAGGAGGGAGCAAGTCCACGGGCCGCAACATGAAGTGAAGCCTGCAGCCTCGATAGATTTACAAACCGGGAGCCGAGCCGCTCATGTCACGGCGAAGGCCACGTCTTGCTCTGGAGAACCGGAGCCAGAGCAGGGTTCCGGCGGGGTACGGGGCGCAGCACGTGGACAAGGAGACACGCGGAACACGAGAGACCCGTCTGCGCGGCCGTTGTCGCGGCAGGCGCGCCCGTATAAGCCGAAGGCGAAGTCGGGCCGTGCGCAGCGGGAGTCCGAGGGGATCGTAGTCCCGTTGATCGCGGCGACGAATAACGCCGCGGGAGGGAAGGGTCCCTGGGGTGGTTGTGTCGTCGAAGCCGGTAAGCGCGAGGGAATGGCCGCCAAGAGCGGACCTAACGACCCCGTCGGCCGTAGGCCGAGCGAAAAAGTGCGACAACAGCCCAGACGACTGTGGTCCGCCGCCAAGCGAGAATCGGGAGAGACGTTTCTGAGCTGGATGTCCCCCCTGCGGCCTGACGAGCCCCAGGAGGCCCAGAGACGCCGCGCTCCTGGAACTTGCACAATGCGGCGGCCCGAGGGACCACCCGTAAGCCGTGTGCGGGAAATCCGCATGCACGGTTTGAACGGGGGGTCTTGTGCAAATCAACCGTAGCTTGGCTACATGAGAGGAACACAGGATCTACCAATGGCTTGGGCTTCTTCGCCGTGTTCGCCTGCCTGGCTCTCCTCTACGCGCACGCCTGGTCCCGGCGCAACGCGCTCGATCTCAACGCACTGGAGCAAATCGAGGCCCGCACCTGGATGCGCCACTACCTGATCTTCGTCGCGGTGGGCCTGCTCTCGATGGCTCTCGCCTGGGCTGGCGTGGGCATCCGGATCGGTTTGCCCGGATTCGTCTACGCGCTGCTGGGGCCGTTCTGCTGGTGGAACGGCGAGTTGGGCGGACGGCGGAGGCGAGAGATGGCGGCGAAGCTGGGAGCCTCAACTCCCTGACGACCTAGCGAAGCCTAATCGCCGCCTCGAAGCTTAAACTGTTCATCTTATTGGGATAACTATCTCCGCGAGGGGGTCGTTCACGGGG